>CAUWMI010000076.1:0-10978 GCA_963559755.1 uncultured Slackia sp.
CTCATTCAATGGGCAAAGCCCCTCGACCGGCGGACGCCATCGGCTACTTTGCGGCACCCTCCTCGGACAACTCTTCTTTAGGCTGTGACTTATCGAGCTGCACGGGTTGCGCCTTTGCAGCACGCACCTTGGCCGCACGCTCCATCACGAGCGTGCGCACGGTGGCCACGGTGGGAACGCCCAGGAACATGCCCAGCACACCGAACAGCGCGCCGCCCACGAGCACTGCTGCAAACACCCAGATGCCTGGCAGGCCCACCGATGCGCCCACCACGTTGGGGTAGATCAGGTGCGACTCGATCTGCTGCAGAATGATCAGGAACACGACGAACCACACGGCGGTCATGGGGTTCACGGTGAGAATCATCAGAAAGCCCACCGCACCGCCGAGCCACGCGCCAAACACGGGCACGAGCGCCGTCATGCCCACACACGCACCCACCGCAGGCGCATAGGGCATGCCGAAGATGGTCATACCGATGGCGCAGAGCACGCCCAGGATCACGGCCTCGATGCACTGGCCCGTGATGAAGCGCGAGAAGCTGTCGTTGGCAACGTGCGCGGCGTGACGCACCGCGGCGGCACCCTTTGGCGGAAGCAGCAGCTCCACCATCGCCCGCGCGCCGCGAATCACGCGCTCTTTATCAATAAGAATGTAGAGCGAGAACACCACGGCCACGATGCCAATGAACACGCCGTGCGCGATGGAATACACCGTGGAGAACACCGAGCTCAAGAGAGAGGAAATCTGGGAGCCGCCCTCGCCGTTGGAAAGGCCCTCGGCGAACTTGGTGAAGCTGTCCTTCAGGCTGTCGAGGCCGCTCGCGCCCAGCGCGCTCGAGAGCACGTCCACGTTCTGCTCACCCCAGGAATAGGCGTTGTGCGCCACCATCATGATGCCATTTTCCAGCACATCCCAACTGGCCTTGACCTGGGGAAGCACCAAGTTAACAATGGCCGCCACGATGGCGACGATGATCGCGAAGGAAAGTACCAGGCACACGGGACGGCGCGAGGCGATGAGCGCTTTGTTCTCCGTCTTGGGGAAATACACGCGCTCGAGCCGGCCCATGATCAGGTTGATGATATACGCCACGATGCAGCCCAAAAGCAGCGGGAGCACCGCCGTCCACACGGCCGCGAGCGCGGCAAAAAGCTGCTCGGAATACACCACGCCGATGGCCGCAACGAACAGCAGCGCGGCCGCGAACACCATCCAGATAGCCTTGCGCAGCGCGCGCCTCTTCTCCTCCGCCATGCTCTCTCCCGTCTTATGTCATGCGGCGATGCACCTGCATCCCCGCCGAATTCCAAACACTCTATGGCGATCCATAGCACTCTTGCAGTCTTATTCGTAGTCTTGCGGTCTTGCATCCCGAATTTCAACTGCCCTGCCATAGTACCGCATTGCGGCGCGCGTGCCCGCTGGCGTTTCCGATTCGACACCGCGAGAGACCTTGCGAATCCACTCGGAAATCAACCTGAAACATCCGCGCGCAATCGAAACATACCCGTTACACGAGCGAAACAAACGCCCTCTATCGTGATAAAGTGCAATGTTGCGAATTTGAGAACCCCCTATCGCAGAGAAAGGAATACCGATGTCCTACGCTTCTCGCGTCCTTGAGGACCTCAAGGCGAAGAATGCCCACGAGGCGGAGTTCATCCAGGCCGCAACCGAGGTCCTGGAAACCCTGGAGCCCGCCCTGGACGCCCATCCGGAGTATGAGGAGAACGCCATCCTCGAGCGCCTGGTAGAGCCCGAGCGCATCATCTCGTTCCGCGTGCCCTGGACCGACGACGAGGGCAAGGTGCATGTCAATCGCGGCTACCGCGTCGAGTTCAACAGCGCCATCGGCCCCTACAAGGGCGGCCTGCGCTTCAATGAGACGGTCACCCAGGGCATGCTCAAGTTCCTGGGCTTCGAGCAGATCTTCAAGAACAGCCTGACCACCCTGCCCATGGGCGGCGGCAAGGGCGGCTCGGACTTCGACCCCAAGGGCAAGTCCAACCGCGAGATCATGGCGTTCTGCCAGAGCTTCATGACCGAGCTTTCGCGCCACATCGGCCCCAACACCGACGTTCCTGCCGGCGACCTGGGCGTGGGCGGCCGCGAGATCGGCTACATGTTCGGCCAGTACAAGCGCCTGCGCACCGAGGCCACCGGCTACGGCCTGGTCTACTTCGTCGACGAGTACCTCAAGTGCCACGGCGATTCCTTCGAGGGCAAGACGGTTGCCGTGCACGGCTCCGGCAACGTCGCCATCTACGCCATCCAGAAGCTCACCGAGCTGGGCGGCAAGGCTGTGACCTGCTGCGACACCAAGGGCTGGATCGAGGACCCCGATGGCATCGACTACAAGGTGCTGGAGAAGGTCTACAACAAGAAGCGTTCCGGCCATGACAAGGGCGTAAGCCTTGCCCTGTACGTTGAGGACCGTCCCAACGCCACCTGGCACGAGGGCGACGGCCGCGGCGTGTGGACCGTTCCCTGCGACATCGCGCTGCCCTGCGCCCGCGAGAACACCCTGTGGCTCGAGGATGCTCAGACGCTCGTGGCCAACGGCTGCAAGATCGTGGGCGAAGGCGCCAACATGCCCACCACGCTCGACGCGACCGCCTACCTGCAGGAGCAGGGCGTGGCGTTCATGCCCGGCAAGGCCGCTAACGCCGGCGGCGTGGCGGTGTCCGGCCTGGAGATGAGCCAGAACGCCGAGCACCTCTCCTGGACGTTCGAAGAGGTCGATTCCAAGCTCGAGGGCATCATGCGCGGCATCTATCACGCCTGCGATGATGCTGCCCGCGAGTACGGCCACGAGGGCAACTACGTGATGGGCGCCAACATCGCCGGCTTCCTCAAAGTTGCCAACGCGATGATGGCCCAGGGCATCGTGTAAAACCAAGGCTTTAATCGCTTACATAGCAGAGCCTCGTTGAGGACACGAAGGAGCTCGATTCAATCGGGCTCCTTTTTTGCGTTGTAAAACGTAACCAGCATAAGCCGCACTATTGCGATAGTTCGCATGAAGCGGCAAAGATGCAACGCGAAACCATCGCCAATTGCGCAAATATCAGAAAAGACGTAGTTGGTTGCCGTCATCGATGCCGTTTGGTGGAGGCAATTCGGGCGCAGCTTTGAGACGCATGCCGCTTCTGTCGAGCAGTCCGGAGTATTCCCCGCGCATCCATGGGCCCAGCTCATCGCGGGCAAGCACGAGCGGCATGCGATCATGAACGGGGGCGACATCGGCATTCGGCTGCGTGGTCACGATCGAGAACCGGCCGGCCTGCTGCACCGCCGCGAGAAACATAACGGGGCTTTCACCCTCAGCGGGCATGAAGCGGTACCGCTGCCTTACCGTACGCCCCGTTTGCGGATTGCGCGCCATCTCGCTCGCATGCGTCTCGTAGAATCCGAGCGTCGGCACGATGCAGCGGCCGTCGCGTATGGCCTCATCCCACATGCCGCCGCCCGCAAGCGCCGACTCGATGCGCGCATTGAACACCACGCCGCTTTTCCAAGGCACCTCGAATCCCCAGGTCAAATTATCAACAGAGAGCCCCTGCGTCCACTCAGCTACATTGCAGCGTATGCTCGAGGCAGCGTTCGACACGATGACGGGTGCGATGTTTTGCGGAAACGCATCGCGGCGATCCGGCCAATCAGGCTGCACGAGAAACGGAGTCTGGGACACTATCGAGCGTACGATGCCCTTAACCTCGTCGTATTCCAGAACGGTAAATCTATTGCACATCGCAGTCGCCGCCCTCATCTCGTGCGGCATCCGCTGCGTGCCCATCGGAATCAAGGCGCACGACGCGTGCACCCAGGAGCTCGGTATCACGTTCGTCATGAGTCGCCACGATGACGACACGTCCCTGCTCATGCGAGCGAACGATACGCGCAGCCCGTATGCGCGATGCGTCGTCCAAGCCGGCGAATGGCTCATCAAGAAGGAGCACGTCATGCGGTGTGAGAAGTGCCCGTGTCAAAGCAATGCGACGGCGCTGCCCGCCCGAGCACGACCGAGCAGGTTTGCCGATGCAATCCCCTATTCCCAAGCCCTCAAGCAAGCGAGGAGCGTCATCCCATGCCGCATCTCGGGCACGCAGCGAAATGCGCGCGTTGTCGAGCGCATCCAGGTGCTCGATCAGACGATCCTCCTGAAAGGCTATCGAGACACGCGGAACAAAGGCGCGACCGTCAACATCTAGGGCTTTAATCGTGCCTTCATCGGGATACTCAAGCCGCGCCGCCATGCGCAGAAGCGTTGTCTTGCCGAATCCGGAGGGAGCCATCAGACAAACGGGGGCATCGTCGCCCGCCACGAAGGAAACGTTCGAAAAAGCCAGCGTGGAATTGAATGACTTTCCAACGCCTTTGAACTTCATCCTGGCTCGCATCGAAGATTCCGAGGCGTTCGACGTACGAATGTGCTCATCAACCTGCGAGCCCTGACCAGTTTCCCCAAATTGAGGCATCAAGGAGCCGGGGGTGCACACGGGCTCAGGGTGAGCGGAACCACCTTCGGAAGCAGCGCCGGCCCCCATTCCTTTTACGGCAGCCGCATCTAGCAGCCACGCGAACGCCTTCTCGAACAGCACGCTCAGGATAACCACCGCAAGCGTCCAGGCGAACAGATCGGGCGTGTCGAAGTAAATCTTCGCTCCGTAGAGCGCCTCGCCCATCGACCCGGCGGGGATGGCGATGATCTCGGCCGCGACGCCCGCCTTCCACGCCATACCCAAGCTCGAGGCGAAGGCGGCACGCGCGTAGGGCAGTACCTGGGGAATGTAGATAGCAGTAAGCGTGCGCAACGCTGGCACGCGCAACACCTGTGCCATCTCCAGCAAGCGCGCATCGGTCGCACGCACGCCGTCGCACACGTTCTCGTACACGATGGGCACAACCACCAGCACGGCAACCACCACTGAAAGCTCGGACGCCCCCGCCCATATCAGGGCGAGCACCACAAAGCACGCCACGGGAACGCTCTTGACGAGCGCCATCGCGGGAGCGAAAAGCTCCCCCGTACGGCGAAACCGCATCGCGCACGCCGCAAGGGCCACGCCCACAGCCGCGCCAATGACGAAACCCGCAATGATGCGCAGCAGCGTGAAGGCAACCCGTCGCCAAAATTCCGCCGTAGCGGCGAGTTCGAAGAAACGCGCCAGAACCTCGACAGGCCCCGGCAAAAGAAGGGAGCTGTCCATGAGCATCGAGGCAATCTGCCACACGGCGATCCACAGAACAACGGCCCAGGGCCGAATGCGGAACCGGGAGGAATCGCTGCCGCGCGCCTTGTCAGACGCAGCGTTGTCGCGCCGCCAAAAACTCACGTTTCCTCCTTCCCCATTCGAACCCATGATACAAAAGAAGCGGCCGCCGCACCCGCGACGACCGCTCAAACCCATCAAGCTACGACACTATCCCAGGTAGTAGAACCCGTCGTCGGGCATCGTGCCGCCCACCGATTCGGGTGCCGCATCGTAGAGCGTCTGCAGGTAACCGGAAAGCGACGATTTCATCTGGTCGCCCGACACGAACACGATGTTGCAGTACGGGATGGCCTTCTGCGCCACGGCCGCGTCGATGATGCCCTGATCGCCGATGATCTGCGACGCCTCGTCCACGTTCTCGTTCACGAAATTAATGGAATTCGCGTAATCCTCCATGAACGCCGCCACGGCCTCGGGATGCTCCTGCACGAACTGGGCGCGCGCGACCGCCACGCCGGTGATCAGCTGCGCATCGGTGCCCAGCTTCTGCGCAGTTTCGTCCCAGGTGTCGTTGAGGTCGATCGCGATGCGTGCGCCCTCGACCTTGGCAAGCGCGCTGGTGGCGAAGGGCTGCGGCAGCATGGCCACCACGGAAGGATCGGCTTCGAGCGCGGCCAGGCACTCCGCATGCTCGCTCTTCCATTCAATGGTCACGTCGGTATCGGGGTCGATGCCGTTGTTCTCAAGCAGGTAGCGCAGGGCGTATTCGGGCGTGGACCCCTTGCCGGCCGACACGATCGTCTTGCCCGCGAGATCCTCGATGCTCTGCACGCTGTCGTCGGTGCACACGATGTCGAGCACGCCGAGCGTGTTCACGGCAAGCACCTGCACCGCGCCCTCGGTCTTTTGGTAGAGCACGGCCGCCAGATTGGCGGGCACCATGCACATGTCCAGATCGCCCTGGATGAGCATGGGCGTAAGTTCGTCGGCGGAACCGGCCAGCTCGTAGGTGTACGAGCACGCATCGCTCACGCCGCTGGGCGCATCGCCCATCATGCCGGCGAGCCCCATACCCGTGGGGCCCTTGAGCGCGCCGATGCGCACCTCGGTCGGCTGGGTCTGCTGCGCCTCAGGCTGCGTCGCGGCATCGGACGAGGAATCGTCCTCGGTCACGACCTGCTGTGAGCATCCGGAAAGCGCGAGCACGCAGCCCAACACCGCCGCGGCAAGCGCGAGAAACGCCCTGCGACCGAACGACAGCGCGCGCTGTGCCATCTCTTCTATCTCCATGGCATGCTCCAATCCTCCAGATGGTTCGAATGCAGCAGCGCCTCGGCCTTTTCGGAGAGCGGCGCGCCCAGATAGTTCTCGTAGCACGCCTTGACCGAAGGGTTCTCATGGCTGAAGCGCAGGGCGCTCTTCTGGTCGATGCCGTGCAGGATGCCCGCACGCGGCGCCGCCCATTCCTCGCCCTCGTGGATGGGCTGCCCGCCGCCGCCCACGCAGCCGCCGGGGCACGCCATGACCTCCACGAAGTCGTAATCAACCTCACCGCGCTCGATGGCGGTACACAGGGCGTCGGCGTTACCGAGACCGCTGGTCACAGCGATGCGGAGCGTGCGGTCGGGCAGCTGGAAGGTCTTCTCGCGCCAGCCGCGATCGGCGCCGGCGCTGCGCACCTCGCTGAACGCGTCGGCATCGGGGTTCTCGCCCGTCACCAGGAAGTACGCACTGCGGAGCGCGGCCTCCATCACGCCGCCGGTCACGCCGAAGATGTGGCCCGCGCCCGTCGCCACACCCAGGGGAGCGTCGAACTCCTCCTCAGGCAGAAGTGCCACGTCAACGAAGCGCGACTTGAGCTGACGGCTGAGCTCGCGCACCGTAAGCACCACGTCGACATCGGGCCCTGCGCCCGCAGCGTCCATGCCCGGATACGTGCACTCCTCCTTCTTGGCGACGCACGGCATGTACGACACCACAAAGATACGCGAGGCATCCACGCCCAGAAGCTCGGCGTAGTAGCTCTTGGCCAGCGCGCCGAAGATCTGCTGAGGCGATTTGGTGCTGGAAAGCTTGTGCACGAGCCCTGGGTGCTTCGCCTTGAGGAAGCGCACCCAGCCGGGGCAGCACGACGTGAACATGGGGCCCTCTTCGTCGAGGCGGTGCAGAAGCTCGCTGCCCTCCTCCATGATGGTCACGTCGGCCGCGAAGTCGGTGTCGAACACGTAGTCGAAGCCCAGCTTGCGGATGGCGGCCACCATGCGCTGCGGGGTTGCCTGGGCGGGCTCGATCGCCAGCCCCTCGGCCCACGAGGTGCGCACGGAGGGCGCTACCTGGGCAATCACGATCTTGTCGGGGTCGGCGAGCGCCTCGGACACCCGGTCGATGTCGTCGCGCTCATGCAGCGCGCCCGTCGGGCAATGCGTGATGCACTGTCCGCAGAACGAGCACATGTCCTCCGCCACGGCGTCCACGCGGGCGCGCGAGCCGGAATCCACCAGGTCCCAAACGCTCAGATGCTGAACCTTCGCGCACACCGAAACGCAGCGCAGGCAGCTCACGCACTTGGCATGCTCGCGCACGAGCGGGAAGCGCGCGTCCACCGGGCGCGTATCAAACGAGCTCTCGAACGGCACCTCATGGATGCCGAAGGTGTCAGCGAGCGCCTGCAGGCGGCACGTGCCGTTGCGGAAGCACGTGGGACAGCGGCGGTCGTGGCGCGACAGGATGAGCTGCAGATTGGTGCGACACGCGGCATGCACGCGCGGCGTGTCGGTGCGCACCACCATGCCCTCGGTCACCTGGTTGTCGCACGCCGCAACCAGATGGTCGACGCCCTCCACCTCAACCAGGCACAGACGGCATGCGCCGATCTCATTGATGTCTTTCAAATAGCACAGCGTGGGGATGTCCACCCCGTTCGCGCGCGACGCCTCGAGGATGGTGGTTCCCTCGGGCACCGCCACATTCACGCCGTCGATAGTGACGTTTACCACGCGAGCCTCCCCTCTTCATGCAGGATTCCGCAGCCGAAGTGATCGCAGTTCAGGCAGCGCGCCGCCTCCTGCCGCATCTCTTGGTCGGAGAGCCCGTATTCAACCAGTTCGAAATCGTGACGACGCTCGGCGCCGGGACGCTCCGCCATCACCGCGCGACCGCACGGAACGCGGTCGTCCAGGCGGGCGGCGGGAATCTCCACGTCCACAGAAATCGTGTGGTGGAACCCGAGGTATGCGTCGATGTGCTTGGCGGCCTCTTTGCCATCGGCGATGGCGAGGATGACCGTGGCGGGGCTGCGCATGGCATCGCCGCCCGCGAACACGCCGCCAAGCCCGGGCACCGCGCGCGCGTCATCCACATGGAACGTCTTGCGGTCGCGCTGGGCACCTTCCTCGGCAAACGCGTCGGAGAGGATATCCTGGCCGATGGCCACCACGATACGCTGGCAAGCAAGCTCAACCGGCTCGCGGTCGGCCGCGATGGGAGCAGGACGGCCGGCCTTCACCGGGCCGATGATCTGGGGCTGCGCCACAAGCGCGCGCACGTTGCCCTCGTCATCGACGGCAATGGACTGCGGTGCCATGAGGTCGCAGATCTCCACGCCGTCGGCGATGGCGCCCTCGATCTCCTCCACAAGCGCCGTCATG
Organism: uncultured Slackia sp.; assembly: GCA_963559755.1. Lineage (GTDB taxonomy): Bacteria > Actinomycetota > Coriobacteriia > Coriobacteriales > Eggerthellaceae > Slackia. Next base: position 8,868 of record CAUWMI010000076.1, read on the forward strand.
TCGGCCACACGGCGGCGATACACCACGCGCACGCTCTTCGCGCCCATGCGCACGGCCGAGCGCGCGGCGTCCATGGCCACGTTGCCGCCGCCGATCACGCACACGTCCAGGCCGGTGAAGTCGGCGGGTGCACCCTCGCCCACCTCGCGCAGCATCTGCACGGCGCTCACCACTCCGCACGCGCTCTCGCCTTCGATGCCCACCTTCTTATCGCCGTGGGCGCCGATGGCCAAATACACCGCGTCGTAGTCGCGGCGCAGTTCGGAAAGGCCCATGCCGCCCTCGCCCACGGCCACGCCGCAGCGTACCTCCACGCCTAGCGCCTCGATGGAAGCGATCTCGTCGTCGAGGATGGTCTTGGGCAGGCGGTAGTTGGGGATGCCGTAGCGCAGCATGCCGCCGGCCTTCTCGCGCTGCTCGAACACGGTCACGGCATGGCCCATGCGCGCCAGGAAGAACGCGCAGGTCAGGCCAGACGGACCGGCGCCCACCACGGCCACACGCTTGCCGGTGGCCTCGGCGCACTCGACGCGACGGGGCTCGGCGGCGTGGTCTACCGCATAGCGCTTGATGCCGCGGATGTTCACCGCGTCATCAACCATGGTGCGACGGCAGGTCTTCTCGCAGGGGTGCTCGCACACGTACGCGCACGCGCTGGGAAACGGGTTGTCCTTGCGGATGAGTTCCACAGCGTCGTCGTATTTGCCGGCGGCGGTCAGCGCGATGTAGCCCGGAATGTCCACATGGGCCGGGCAGCTCACCACGCAGGGCACGCCCTGGCTCGCCCACATGACGCAGCGGCCCGTGGCGGCATGCTTCTCAAAATCGTCGCGGAAGCCGCGTACCGCTCGCAGCACCTGCTCGGCGGCATGGTAGCCCACCGCGCAGTCGGAACTCACGCGAATCTGCTCGGCGAGGTTTTCCAGGGCGTCAATCGCGCCCTCCTCAGCGCGGCCGTCGATGATGCGCTCCAGCATCTGGCTAATCTGCCCCAGCCCGATGCGACACGGCGTGCATTTGCCGCAGCTCTGCGCATGGGCCACGCCCACAAGCGCGCGGGTCATGTCCACCGGGCAGGTGCCGCGGGCGTTCGCCTCAAGGCGCCGCGTGGTGCCCAAGCACAACCCGCCCAGCACCTCCCGCATTGCCTCCTTGGGCGCTTCGGTTGCTAGTGTCATATACTCCTCCGTAATTTCATGGCCGCATAGCACGTATGCAACCGCCGGACAGAATATGCGCGGACGTACACCATGCGGGAACGTCCAACGTCAGACGTTAAAGTCGTAGATATGGATGCTACCACGCGCAAGACGCTTGCCTATGTTTACAGACGGTTAAACACAGGGAGCGGACGCACGAGGAGCGTCAACGCCACGCGATGCATAGCATCGCGCGCGTCCTTTAGCCCGCCAATGCGCCGGAAAGCGCGGCTACGCTTTCCATTCATGACTATGCCCCATCGTGCCGAAAAGCGAAACAAGCAATTTCCGCCAATTTAAAGCTAGAGAATCACCACTTTGAAGCGTTCCGCCATCTCATTGTTTTCCTATGAAACCTTTCATTTGGAAAAACAATACTCTGGTTGCATATCTACCGCTGAATAAAAGAGGGAGGAAAAGCTTGAAGCCGCTCCCCCCCCCAGTCCGACACGTATCCCTAAATCATGCGAGCAACGGCATAACCGGCATGCGTCGCATCGGGGATTTCGGCAACCTTCTTGCAGTCGCCCGCCATATACACATCCATATCGCTGATTTCCTCGAGCCTTTCGGCGAAATCAGGACGATTGAGGAAGCCTGCGGAAATCACCACGTTCTCAGTGGGAATCTCAACGGTTTCACCATACTGGTCAATGGCGACGGCAGCGGTATCGGTCACACTATCCAAACGGTAACCCGTCATAAGCTTCACACCGAGCTGATTCAAGCGAATGGTGTATTCGATATCCATCTGGCAACCTGCGGGATTAAGGAACTTCGTGCCGCGCTTCACAATGATCACATCCATACCCTTTTCCGCCAAATCAAGTGCGATTTCCGCCGTTGTGGTGGCACCGCCCACCACAACGGCAGACTTGCCCTCGACCTTCTTGGAGCCGTACAGGAAATCCA
>CAUWMI010000077.1:0-10810 GCA_963559755.1 uncultured Slackia sp.
ATGTTCGACGATCTCCGATTCGAGAGTAGCGCCCTCTCGGTAGCGGACCGCCTCAGCAACGGGCCCTCTCGGCAAAGGATCCCCTCGACGACGGCCCATGCGTGCAACAATTCATTCACGGCATCTCAGCCTGTCGAGCCTGCACCTCTTGCTCGAAGAGTCCACATCGCGAACCCTATAATGAGCGCCGCCATTCCCAGTCCCATGAATCCCAAAGCTCCCGCAGCGCCCGTGATGGGCAGCGTCGGCTGCGTAATGTTCGGCACAATCCATTCTCCCGTCTTCGCGATGGCGAATGCGGGAGGCTGATCGCCCCGAGGCCCCGGTACGGCCTCGATGGAGGCCTGGTGGGGAAGGAGCGGGTCCAGCGTGATGGCCCATTGCCCGGTAGGGCGGCGATACCCCAGGGGTGCCTGCGTTTCGACGAGGCGGTATGTGCCCGGAGCGAGCCCGGTGAACTCGACGCGAGGGTTCGAAGTCGCCGCACCTACGAACGTCCAACCTTCTGCATTTCCCTGCTCGATGAGCGCACCATCGGGCTTTCCTTCACCATCGTATCGATACAGCTCGAATCGGGCGCCTTCAAGTTGACGGGCATCGTCAACCGTCACCGTGCCCGACGATGCTGCCTTACTTATGCCCTCGGCATCGGCTTTGAGGAGCGTGAGCGTCATCTCTTCGATTCTCACGACGGTGGCTTCATGGTGGAGCACTTTCTCAGATGAGACGCCCGTCGCCGAGGTCATCGTAGACGCAAGCCACGCCTGGTTGTAGGTCACGCCCTGCGGAGCGGAGGAGCCATCGCCTCCGGGCGCCCTCATGCCGAGGGTCACGACGAGCGACTCGTTTCCCTGCAGCTCGAACGGGCTTCCGTCCTCAGCATGCGAACAATCAACGGCTACGGCGGTCACTTGGCTTAAATCATCAGGCGGGTCGGTGGACCAGAGCTCTGCGTTGCCTAGATTCCTGTTCCCTTCATCCGACAGGTCCAAATCAGGTGTCGCGGAGTAGTACACCACGGGGTCAATTCCCCTCGATACCAGCGCGCTCGTGTCGACGTATTCCAGCGTGCCCCTCCATCCGGGTTGCTCCCCATCGGGCGCATAGCGCTCTATCGCATCGAAGATGACGTTGCCGGTAGCCGCGGATCCTTCTTCAAGCGCCGTTCTGATGCGGTATGCATAGGAGGTGCCGGCATATACCTGCACTTCTTCAGCGGTGTCGCCTGCGGATGACCAAACGGCGTCGTCGGATGCCTTTGCGGAAAGCTGCAACCCGTATTCGGCGGATGTGGGGAAGTTTATCGTCGGCGTCGTCTTCGCATAGAGCCACCGCGGCTGAGACGATGCGTCTCCGTCGAGGCCGGCAAGCAGCCCTTTCTCCTCGTCCGACCAGTCGTTTCCGACGGTGCTCGCTTCGCTGCTCCCTATGTCGGTCGCGGCCGTGTTCGGCTTGCCGCCCCAGGCGCTCATGTCTTCGTTGCCCGACTCGTAGGCAAAGCGGAATCGCGGCGTGGAGCCGTAGTCGGCAATGGCATCCCAGCTGTAATGCCCGCCAAACGAGAGAATGAACCCCGAGGCGTACCGGTCTTGTCCGCCTGGGACGGCGTACGGCGGGCTGTAGCCCTTGCTTTCGGGCGATGTTCTCACGCCCACCTTGAGAAGCTCGCGCCCCGAATCCCGCCAGTTGGGAAACGATTCGACCGAGGTCACGTCTGCAAGCGGGGAGTACTCATAGGTGTTGTGCCAGGTGCCGTCTTCGTCAAGGTACATAGCGGAGCGGCGGTCCCTCACCACGCCCCCCTCAAGGGCGGTATCGAAGGAGTCCATGTACGGGTCGCCGCCCGAGAGGCGCTCCGCGGCGCTGAGGGTCGACGTGTCGGCCGAGAACCCGGGCGGCAAGAGCAGGTAAAACGTCCCCGATGTTTCCGGGGGTTGCACGGAGGCGGGCAGCCCCGCGGAATCGTCCTCCCTGGTCTGGGTCTCGAACAGCACCTCGGCGTACACGTAGCCGAAATCGACCTTCTTTTCCACTGTGTCGTTTTCCTGCTTGAGGGCAAAGCCCAGCATACTGCCATTTGGGTCGGCTCGCACAAGCTGGCCGTTGGTCGTGTCGTGGTACATGAGCGCGCCGTAGAGGGCACGGTCGCGCTCTCCGAGGGTTTCGGCCTGCGGACTATTCTGCGAGAAGCCGTTAGGGGTACCCTCGAAGCCGAGGAGCGCGCCCTCGATGTTGTGTGCGGCGAGTGTGTTCGCGCGGTAGACCCACAGCCTCTCCGATTGGGCTGCGAGGGTTTGCAAGCGCTCGCTCGGCAGATACTCCGATGCGACGGTCAGGCCGAATCGAGGGTCGCTGTGGCCAGGCTCCACGTCGCCCACGCTTGCCGCCCAGGCGCACGTCTCAAAGCCCAGCTTCACGGCCGTCGTGCCCGCCGGCAGGGTGAGGTCGTAGCGCTGCGCGCCGTCGTATTCCGAGAGGCGGTCGTCATAGGCGGCATTATTGGCCCAGCTGCCCATTGTGTCGGCGGGGTCGAACGCGCGAACCTCCACGCCGCCCGCGAGGGGCTCGATGGTGGTGGGGTCAAGGCGCCCACTCGTCGTCTGGGTCCATCGCGCCGCGGGCATCCAGGAGTCGTCGTCGCCCGTTTTGACCGAGATGGTCACCTCAAGGGGGTCGATGGCGCCCTCGATGGGCTTGACCGCATAGCTGCCCGACTGGTAATCGGGCACGCCTTCGTAGAGCGTCACGGCGGCGGCGTTGATATCGAGTACGCGCGTCATCTCATGCTCGCTCGCGTCAAGCCGCCCCTCTATGTACGCGAAGTCATCGACGAGCTCCACGGTATAGGGGCGCTTTCCGTAGCTTTCGACCTTCGAAGGATCGAGGCCCTCCCCGAGCGTCTCCTTGAAACAAGACGCATACATCGAGCTCGTATTGAGGGTGGGCGCAGTGCGCTGCCCCGATGCGAGGCGTTCTATCTGGCCTTCGAGGTTGTAGTAGGCCGACGAGTCAACCAAATCAGGCGCGCCGCGGTTCATCCTGAGGTCGAACTCGTTGCCGGGAGGCGCATCGAACCCCAAGGGTTGGTAGGTGAACGATCCCGATCCCTTGGCGGTCTGGGCACCGCGGTAGTCAAGCGATTTCAGGGTGGCATGCGCGGGAAACACGAGCTCGACGGCGCCTCCAGCCGAATCCAAGGAGGCTTTGTCGTAGCGTACGAGCGCGGCGAAACTCGCGGTGAGGCCCCGGACGGAGATGTCCTGCTTCGCCGCGGCGGCATACACGTCGAGGTGCTCCAGGTTCAAATCGGCATCGGCGGGCGCTTCGAATGCGCAGGCGTTGGGGTCGAAATCGCCGCGGATATTATCGGGGGATCCGAGCATCCAGGCATCGACCATGCCGACTATTTCGCCTCGGTCGAGGTCGGCGGGCGCAAGCTCAAGGGAAAAGGGCTGGTAGAAGTGGTCAAAGGCGGCGGTTGCCTCCCAGACGATGTACAGGCTGCCCTCGTCGCCCTCGGGCGCATCGCCCCAGGCGGGCTGCCAGGAGTCATACATGCCTGCGGCCTCCACCGCCATCGATTGCAGGACGTTGCGCGGGGTTATCGCCGCCGGGCCGATTTGCGACCTTCCAGCCCCTTCGGCCTCGGCGTAGAGGTATACGGGCTCGTTTGTGAGCTCGGTGAAAACGGGGTGACGCAGCCCGTCGTTCTCGCACCCGTAGTTCTGATGCCATGACGCGTCGTAGACGTAGTTCACTTCGCACACGAGCTTTGTGCCGGCACCGATTCTGTCGGCGTTCGTGATGATGACCTCGTGGGCTTCTTCGTCATGGCGATATTGCCATCCGTCTGCGGATTTCCGGGGAGCCTCAGGCACGCCGAGTTCGACTTCAAATCCCACTTTCAGGCGGGGGACGTATGTGGTGCCATGGAGGAGTTCGTATACGGTTTCATAGGGCTCTCCGTCGCGCGCCATGAACAGATGGTCGGGTATACGCACCTCCACCTCGCCCGGCTCGAAATCGATCGACCCGCTCGAAGCCCACTCGACTGTCGTGCCTACGATTAAGGGGTCCACCCCGGCGATCCGGCTGTCGGTGATATCCACGTGCAGGCTGCCGTCGCTCTCTATGGATATCATATTGTCGCCCGTATCCCGCCATGCGATGGACACGCTTTGCTCGTTTCCCGAAGCCGAAAGTGGGGAAGCGGTCGTTTCAGTCGAAGGAGCTAGGGTGATTGACGAAGGCGCGTGTGCTTTGCCCGCGTCTTGCGTGGGCGAGTCGTCATCGCCTTTCTTCTCAGCTTCCTTTGCGTTCGAATCACTCGATTCGGATTCCGATTGCGGTGTCTCATGCGCGCTATTTTCCGAAACGCTGTGCTCTTGCCCGGACGCAATAGCATGCGGGTCGTCCGATGCCCATGTGGTTGCGGGGATCAAGGATGCTACTGCGAGCACGGCCAACGTGGCAATAAGGATGCCGGTGATTCCAAGGCCGATGCGGTGCCGTATTCTTCCCTCTGAAGCGCTCATGATCTCCTCCTTCTCATCGTTCGCGCCATCAACGCAAAGGCTCCTGCAATCACGAGGATGACAATCGGCCCGCCGCGCATATCGGGCGGCGCGTGCGTTTCCGCGCTCTCGATCGGGCACCTCTCTCCGGTGACCAGGAGTCGATGGGTGTTCACTCCGTAAGGCGTGCAGGTGACGAGCGTTACGAGGTCCCTGCCCGGCACGGCGGCAATGCGCTGCATGTCGTTAGGCTCTATGACTTCGATGTCGACTACGCGGTAGGCGAGCGCTTTGTCCAGCACGTCCAAGGTGAACGTGTCGCCTTCATTGAGCTCGTCGAGGCGGGTGAACAGCTCCGCTTCGGGCAGCCCGCGGTGCCCCGTGATGATGGGGCGGCAGCCGACGCCTCCTATGGGCAGCGCCGTCTGCTCGAGGTGGCCGGCACCCTTGCGGAGCACCGCCTCCGACGTGCCGTGGTATACCGGCATCCTCAGGCCTATCTTCGGTATGCTAAGGGTGGCCATGACGCCGCTGCCCGAGGCATCGAGCGTATCCTCGTAGCCATCGGGCAGCGCATAGCCGCTTCCCGGGATAAAAGGGTCGTGCACCGGGTCGCCCGCGAGTTCCTGGTTATATCGGAGAGCGTCACGCCAGAGGCTCTCCGTTTCCTTGTCCGTCAGGGCGGCAACCGCCTGATTGCTCGACTCGATGGCTGCGTTCTGGGCATGCTGCGCGAGCGCATTGCTTACAAAGGGGTATGCCAAAAGGCCTAGCCCAATCGCCATGATCAGCACAGATGCCGCTCGTGCACCCCTGCCGCTGCCAGCTGTGTGCGGGGCGAACCCAGTCAACGGCTTTCGTTCTTGCCACGCTGACGGGCGGCGAACCAAGCAACCGCTCCGCTGCCTACGAGCACGATTCCTGCAACAAGGATGATGGTGGTGCCCATGCCGCCGGTGACGGGTAGGGTGAATCCGTGGGTGTTCTGCACCTGGAGGAAGGCATAGCCGGGCGTCTTGGATGCGCCATCAAGCGCCCCGTCGCCGTTTTCGTCGACGATGGTCACCTTGAGCGGCGCGGCGAGTCGAAGGTATCCGTCGGGCGCTTTCGTCTCGGTGAGGTAGTATTCTCCGGTTTCCAACCCCTCGAGCTTCAACGTGCCGTCTTCGGCCGCGGCAACGGTGTTGCTGCCGCCTTCGCTCTGCGTCGCAAGGTGGTATACGCCGGCGGATTCCTCGACGAAGGTGAGCGGATCCGACCCATCGGCCGATTGGGAGACGCTGAACTCTGCGCCGCCCACCGGGGTCTTTTCATCCCCCACCTTCAAGACCTCGATGCCGTAGGTGATGACCTTCGCGCTATCAGGGTTCTCGATGAAAGACGAATCATCGTAAGGGTCGTTCGCATAGCCTACGTGTGCCGTGTTCACATTGCCGTCGGGCCCCACGACCGCCTTCCCGTTCAGCTCGGCTTCATACGTCGTATGGATGCTCTCGAAGGACGAGATGCGCTCGTAGTCGAAATCCATGCAGAACGTCGCACCGGGGTGGGCATCTCCGTCCAGGCTGAAATGCGTCCCTTCCTCGAGGCTGGTTTCACCCTCGTCGTTCACGCCGAAGACCTCGAGCGTTTCTTGCTTGAATGTGAGCCCCGCAGGCAAGGTGTCAGATATCGCGTATGTGGTTGCGTGGGAGCCGTCGGGGTAAACCGGAACCGCAGCGGTGATGTCGAAGGTCACGGTGCCGCCGATGCGTGCGCCGTCTGATTCGCCCTCGTTCACGCTTTTGACGATGGGAACCTCGGATGCTTTAACGGTGATGGATACGGGTTCGGGCGCGGCCCATGCACCTTCGTCTTCATCCCATGAGGGAATGAGGTTGATGGCGCCGGGGCGGTAGACGCTCATGCCGTTGTCGATGAGCACGAGGTAGCCGCCAAGCGGAAGGCCATCGATCGTGCCGCTTGCCGTGCGCTGCCCGGCGGCTTCGAGTGTCACATCGCCCGAAGAGAGGGCGGATGCTAACGCCCCGTAAAACGAGCTCGCATCGCTTGCGGGACGTCCGTCCACCAGCTCACCGGAGTCGGAGATGTCGATGTTGAACGCCTTGGTGACGTTGCCCTCCTCGTCGATGTACGTTGAGAAGTGTTGGCGCACCCACGATTGAATCTCCGGTACCCAGGTGAACATGGGGTCATCGGGCGCGAGGGTGCCTTCATCGTAGTTGACCTCGATGATGTTGTAGGCGGTGATTTCGACGGATTCTTCCACTCCGTCAATCGCGATGCTTCCCGTCGCGGGGGCCGCCCAGGCCGGTCGTATGACGAGGGGAGCGGTCGTTAAGGCGAGGGAGACCGCAAGGGCGAGTGCAAAGACAATCGGAATCGCTCTGCCCCGAATCGTGCGAGGGCTCTGCGGCGCAGGAGGCGCATAGATGGGCAATGACTTGAACATGTCGGTTCCTTTCTCGTGGGTTGAGACGTTGAGGGAATGGGGAGCCCGGGCCCTCACTTCGAAAGACGGAGGTTGGAGAGGCGTTCGATCTGAACGCGCCGATGCGAATAGGCCGCAAGCGCCGCGCCTCCTGCGGCGGCTATGCCGAACCCCGCCGCAAAACGCCACCTTCCGTCAAATGTGCGTGGAAGCGACTCGATTTTGCGGTTGAGAATCACCACGGCTTGGACCTCGGTCGTGTTTTCTACGGTGAATTCAACGTCCTCGCCTGGGGCGAATCCTTCAGGGGCGGCCACCTCCTGCACGGTGAAGTGGGCCCCAACGGGCAGATGTGTGAAGAGCTGGGGCTGCTGGCCTGCGGCCGCCCAGGTGTCTTCCTGACCGTCCTGGCTTGTCGGCAGGGCTACGGGCTCTCCGTCTTCGTCCACGAGGCGAAAGGCTCCGCCGCTGAGCAGGGCTGACTTTTCTGCCGCAATACGCTCGCTCTCCTGGGTGGGGGAGGACGAGCCGACCAGCCGCTCCCATGCGTCGGCATCGGCCTTGTAAACCGCCACCTTGGTGAAATCGTTCGTCAGCTTGATGACCGGGGCCGTATCCGGCTGGTTCCCCGGCTCGCCCGACTCGTAGGCCTCTCTGCTTGCGTGCCACGTGCCTTCAGGCGAGAGGTAGCGCACTACCTCAGTGTTCCCGCACACATAGCCAAGATCGCTTCGGACGGCGGTCTCTCGAATCAGGTAGGTGGCATCGTTCTCCAGATAAAGGAACCGCGCTTCGCCGTTGGAATCGGTGATCGCCGTTGCAATGGGATTGCCTTCAGCGGCAGGTGCTTCGGTTTCAGCAGCTTTCGCATCAGGCTCCGCCTTGCCCTTGTCAAGCGGCGCTTTGGGCGTCTCCTCTGTTCCGCCAGCTTCTCCAGCCTCTTCGCCCGCATTCGGGCTCTCAGCGCCCTCGTCGGGCTCCTCCTTGAGGAATGCGGAGAACTCAACGCCTTCGATCGCTTCGCCCGTCTCGGCATCGACTTTCTTCACGATAATTTCCGTCGGTGCTTCCTCGTATGTCGCTTGCGTCACGACCACAGGCGTGGCATCGTCGGCGTAATCGAGCGTGACCGTGTATGTTTTCGTGTCCAGCGCGTATCCGCTTGGGGTTGCGGTTTCGCGCACCTCGTATACGGCCGATCCGTCACCGAGGGGCAGGCCCTCAATACGCCAGGATCCGCTTTCGTCCGTCGTCGCGGTGCCGGCGATCTCTCCCGCAGCCAATGCGGTTTCGCCATCGGGCATGACCACATCGTAGGAGGTGCGGACCTCATACGTGGCTCCTGCTACGCCTTGCCCGCTTTCTCTGTCCGTCTTGAGGCCCTCGATCGCACCCGTGGCGGCCTCGTTGGCAAGGGTCACTTCGATGCTCTCTTCGCCCCAGTCATGGTGTTCGTCCACGACGAACTCCACCATCTTCTCGTTGATGAGGTAGGGTGGTACCGCTGCTATCTCTCGAATGGCGTAGGTTCCCCAATCGAGCTCCGCAGGAAACCAGACGAAACCGTCTTCGCCTATTGCAAACGACGTGACAGGCGCATCATCAGGGTAATGGACGTCGAACTCCATGCGTTCGAACGATCCGTCCTCCGCCTTGCGCAGGAGCTCTACGGTCGTTCCGGCTTTGAGAATCGGGAGCCCGGAACGCTTATCCACCTTGCGCACGCGTGCGGGCGAGGTGATGCGCTTGTCTTCGAGCATGAGAAACACCTCCTGGCTCTGGGAGCGGATTTCTATGTCGCAGATGGGCTCTACGAGGCGCAAAGCGGGGTCGGGGCACGATGCTTCGATGAGGGTGTAGGTTCCATACGGCAGGGCATGCTCGGGCACCGCCATGCCGCCGTGCTCATCCGGGTTCCAGTCCGCCAGCAGATCGCGGGTATCGAAGCGGCCATCCTCGTGCGATTCGATCGAGCCCATGTAGGCGCCTGAGAGGGCGGTGCCGTCCTTCCCTGCAACCGGATTGCCTTGGGTGTCGGTGATGGGTTCGACCTCGTAGCCGCGCGATGCGAGCCCACCGTCATCCTGCAGCCAGATATCGAATATGCAGCCCGCAAGGGGCGATTTCGACGGTTCTTCCTCGTCGCCGGGCTCCTCCTGGAACTTTCCGCCCACGATGTCGCCGCGTATCACCGTTTCTCGGTGCGTATCGAGCTGGATTGTGACCACAAGCTCGTGTGAATCGGAATCAAGGCGTATCTCATGCCATCCTTCCTCTCCCGAGGCATCGAGCAGGTAGCCGCGAGGCTGTGTGACCTCGCGGATGCGCGCCTCCCCGAGTGGCAGGCCTTTGAACATTGCCGCCCAGTCGCCCAGGGAATCGACCCAAGCGGTTTCTGCACGATGCGTCACTCCGTTGGCATCTTCGATTTCGTATACGGCTCCTTCGAGCGTCGCCCAACCCTGCGCGTGGACTCCCGTTTCGGAGTCTTCTTTCACCACCACGACGTCGGCGGTGCAAGGGGTGTCTTCCAGGCTCGTCTCGCTCTGAGAGGCGCCTACCGTCAGACGTTGGGGAGCTTCCCAGGCGGTAAACCCTTTCGGGGGCTTGTCCTCCTGTATCCACACCGTGTCGCCGGGGGTGAGCTCCACCGAAGCGTGCCCGTCCTTGTCGGTGGTGAACGTGGTGATGAGGCTAGAAAGCTTGCCGTCTTCAAACGTGCGGTACACGCTGAACGTTGCGCCCGAGAGCGAATAGGCGGGGTTGCTCCCGTCTTTGCCCGAAACCGACAGATCTGCCGATTCTTTGCGGAGCAGCACCTCGATCAGGTTGGTCAACGGAACATGGAGCCAATAGCAATCCGCGATTTTGGGCGTAATGCGCGAGATCATGTTGCCGGGCGATTTGCCCGCAATTACGCCATTGCCCTTTGAGGACGAATGCCATGCGCGGTCTTCATCGGGAGAATCACCCCAGAAGAACATGATGTGGTTATCGGCACCGCTCACGCTCCAATCGTTGGGCTCGGCCAAGATGAGGTCGCCCTTCGTGAGCTTGCCGCTCGCGAGAAGCGCCTCCTTCGATTCGTAGCGTGTGCGCATGGAGGCGTGCTCGTCGAAGAAATGGCGCCAGCGCGACAGGTTCGACTTATTGCCGAAGTCGTAGCCGGTGGCATCGACGTAGGAGCCTATGATGTCGCAATCGGCGCCACAGGCCTCGAGCACGGCGACGACGAATCCGGTGCAGTTCATGTACGACTCGCCGTTGGATGCGGGCTTTCCGTTGGGATGCCAGCAATCCCAGTCGGCAAGCAGGGGAGAGAACTCGTCCGGCCCGATCGTCCCGTACGGGGTTCCCAGGTAGTACGAGTCGGATTCGTGGGCCTCAAGCTCCTCGAGCGCGGAACGGGTGGCTCCCAGGTATTGCTCGACGGTGGTGCGCGATGGCGGGGCGGAGGCGGGGGAGGCTCCGTATGCCGCGCGGGGCAGGGCGGTAAGCGCTCCGGCGGCTACTCCTCCAGCAACTCCCATAAAGGCACGGCGCGATATGCTTGTATCGTTGATGGGCAAGGTCGAGCTTGTCATGGATGCCTCCGTTCATATTGCATGCGCGCGCATCGCATGCCCGCGTCGCCAAAGGGCGGTGCGGTGTCCGAATGTCAAAATCCATGCTAGCCTCCAAACCTTGCCAATCCATGGTCTGAAAGCACCGTAAAACCTTGCCGGAATCTTGCCGTTTTTCATTCAGTTTGCACGCAGAACCTTGCGCATATGCCGTGGCACTTTGAACGATATGCTCGTTTTAATTTCGCAAAACCTTGCAGAATCAATGCGGGACCCGCATTTGGGCAACAAAAAAGCCTGCC
>CAUWMI010000078.1:0-10750 GCA_963559755.1 uncultured Slackia sp.
GATACGTTTTTAGTTCGCGGCAATACGCGAACGCGGCACAAGAGCCAAAAGGCGCAATCCCATCAGCCGCTCCGTCGCACGACCCGACGTCATGCTGCCAATCGCAAATCCCCAGTTCACTGACCGCATATCCCACATTTCACCCTGATAAGAATAGTCACCATACTGTTACGAAGAAAGTGCTCGGGCGCGCTCTTCGGCGGGGCTATAATCACCGCCTGACAGGTCTCACCCGCAGCTGCAGACAACGCTCGAGGGCGCTTTTGGCTTCTCCGGATGCGACGAACGCAATTCTAGTTATGCCTGGGCACGCAGACCCGGGCGAGAAGGAGAACCTATGTGCACAGGCATTCGCTTTGTCGACTCCAACGGCAAGATGTACTTCGGACGCAATCTCGATTGGACCCAGGGCTACGGCGAGCGCGTTGTGGCCACGCCCTCTGCCGCCAACGTTCCGGCGGCGTTCGAGCGCCCCGATGACCTCGCAACCGGCCACACGGTTATGGGAATGGGCATCGTCGTCGCGAGCATCCCGCTGTATTTCGATTGCGGCAACGATGCCGGGCTCGCCGTCGCGGGCCTCAACTTCCCCCAGAGCGCGCACTATGCCACCGAGCCAAAGGCGGACTCCATCAACGTTGCCGCCTATGAGTTCCCGTTCTGGATCGCGCGCAATTTCTCCGACCTAGACGAGGTGCGCCAGGCACTCAAGGCAACCACCGTGGTGGCCAAGCCCGTCAACGAATACCTCCCCGTAGCCAACCTCCACTGGCTCATCGGCGATGCAACCGGCAGCATCGTGGTGGAATGCATGGCAGACGGCCTGCACATCTGGGAAAACGATGCCGACGTGCTCACGAACGAGCCCGACTTCGGATGGCAACTCACCAACCTGCGCAACTACCTCACGCTCAACGACGAAGACCCCGCCGACACCACGTGGGGAGCCATGGAGCTCGTGCCGTTCGGGTCGGGCATGGGTATGCAGGGTATCCCCGGCGACTACAGCGGCCCCGCCCGTTTCGTCAAAGCGGCATTCGTGAACAGCCACTACCCCGTCCAAAACGACGAGGCATCCAATGTGGTGCGCATGTTCCGCACGCTCGGCTCCGTCGCCGTTCCCGACGGTTGCGCCAAAACCGCCAGCGGCGCATACGAGAAAACCCTCTACACCAGCTGTTTCTCGCCGTCGACAATGACCTATTACCACGCGACATACGACAACCCGCATATCTACTCGTACCCGCTGTCGTCCGTCGACCTCACCGCAGCCGAGCCCGTCTTCATCCCGCCCGTCGCATAGAGGCGGCCACGAGCCACGCCCCGCGACCACAGAAGCGAAACCGCTCTCACAGCACAACCGAATCCAAAGAAAGAAGGCCCTCCATGGCGTCGACGGCTAAGACGAAGCAGGGGGATGCGTCCCTTGCGGGCAAAGAGAAGTTCCTCGTCATCCCGATAATCATCCTCATCCTCGCGCAGATGGGCGCGACCGGCGACAACGGCGCGCTCTCGCTGTCTGCGACGGCGCTCACGCAGGAGCTCCACGCAACCACCTCGGAAATCCAGCTCGCCAATATGGTGTATCCCCTGGTGGGAGGCGCGTTCATGATTGCCGGCGGCCTCATGGGCACAACCATCGGATGGAAGAGAACGTTCCGCATCGGCATTCTGCTGTGCGCCGCGGGCGAAGTGGCGCTTGCGTGCGCGCCCAACATGACCGTGTTCATCTGGGTGGGACGCGTTCTGGTGGGATTCGGCGCCAGCTTCATGATTCCCTCCGTGCTGGGGCTTATCCCGCTGCTCTATCACGGCTCCAACAGGATGGTCGCCTTCGGCTGCATCGGCGCCGCCTCCGGCCTTTCGGCGCTGCTGCCGCTGGCGCTGGGCGTGGTGCTTGAGGCCGCCGGCATGCACGTAACGTTCCTCGTCCTGGCGGCGTACTTCCTCATCCTGTTTTTGGCGTCGTTCCTTTTGCCCGCCATCAACCAGACCGACGAGAAGCTTCGGTTCGACGGCGTGGGCGTGGCTCTCGCGGCATCCGGCCTGTTCCTGTTCCTCGTGAGCATCTCGAGCATCTCGTCCTGGGGCCTCATCGAGCCGCTCTCGGGCTGCCCGTTCACCATCTTCGGCATCTCCCCCGCGCTTCCCATCGCGCTTGTGGGGCTGCTTGTTCTCATCGCGCTCGTGCCAATCGAAAAGCGCATCGAGACGAAGAACGGCGTGGCGCTGCTTCCGCAATCGTTCCTGAAAACGCCGCAGGTGCTTGCCGGCCTTGTGGCGAACGCCCTCATGTTCTTCTTCATGGGCGCGCAGTCCATCCTGATGGCACCGTACCTACAGCTTGTGTCCGGCTGGATGCCCATCGAGGTCGGAGTGATTTCCATCGTGACCGGTGTGCCCACCTTCGCCCTGGCGCTCGGCATACCCAAGCTCCTGCCCAAGGCGAACCCGCGTCACGTGCTCCAGTTCGGCTACTTTGCCATGGCGGCGGCGCTCATCATCATGGCGGCATCCGTCACCTCAGACGGCTCGAACGCCGTAGCCGTCTACCTTGGCGCGTTTATGGCAGGCGTCGGCGCCGGAGCCGTGTCGTCCCACGCGAGCAATGTGGTGGCCCTGGCGCTTCCCGAGCGCGACGCCTCCCAGTCCGGCGGCATCCAAAGCACCATGCGCAACGTGGGCCAGGCAATGGGCGTGGCGCTTCTGGGAGCAATCCTTCTGCTGGGCATCACCAACGCCATTCGCGCAAACGCCGCGGATGACACATCGATCTCGCCGCAGGTCAGCGACCAGATTTCCACGCTCACCATAGACCTTGGCAGCAACGAGGTGTTCGAGCAGCAGATTGCCGGCATCCAGATGAGCGACGCCGAACGCGCCCAGCTTGTTTCCATCGAGGAAAAGGCACGCTACAACTCTGTGCGCTTGGCATACGTCGCCGGAGCCGTCATCGTTTTGCTGGGCCTTGCTACCACCCCGTGGATCAAAATAACCTCGCCAAAGAGGAGCGAGCAAGAAAGCGATGGCGAGAAGGACGAAAAGGGAGAGAAAGACCTCTCTTGATTTCACCTTCGCCCGCTAGACCTTGAGAAGAAGTACGCCGAAGCCGGCAACACCGAATCGGTGGATGCCGAGCTTGCGAAGCTCAATGCGGAGATGGGTCTGTAGCATCGACAAGCTTCCCGGCGCCGCCCCTTCGCCCTGCCACCCCACAAACCGTTCTTGCGCTATAGTGGAACCCACAGTGCACTGAGCGAAAGGAGCCCACCATGGACAAAGAACTGTTCGATTTCGTGGCAGAGCGCGCCGACATCCTTGCGACTGCCGATAGCGCCAAGCAGGCGACCAAGGATGCCGCCCTTGCCTGGAAAGAGGCCGTCGCCGCCGATTCGAGCGACGCCGCCGTGGAGGCAGCCACCGCGAAGCTGGTCGATTTCCTCGAGGGGCGCCCGAACACCATCGACGGCGTGATTGCCTTCCTCGAAGGCCCCGCCAAGGAGATGCTCGGCGAAGAGGCCGCCGCTGCCGGTCTTGCCGCCCAGCTTGAGCGCAAGGAGGCGGGCGCCAAGTGGTGCGACTGCCCCGCCTGCACCGCCGCGACCGAGATTCTCGCGAAGTTCGGCCGCATCGAGCTGTAACCCCATCGCAAACGGCACCATCGAGGAGCGCTGGAAGCCCGGCGCTCCTTTCTTTTTGACGGCACAGAGCCCTTTCGGCAATGCGCGCGCTTTATACGCTGCATTCGGAATACGCTACGTCGCATTCTGAAATACGATGCCCGCATAACTTGTCGTGGTGCGATATTATGCCGAACATGCAGCGCAGGAGGAGAAGCCATGATTCGCACCAATGATAACGACATGCAGCACGACGCAAGCGAGGAAGAAGTGGCAAAGCTGCGCGATGCCATCGTCGCTTTCGAGCCCTTCAACGAACAGGAAGCGGCCGACAAACAAGTCATTCTGCGAGCTCTGGAAACCGATCAGGATTGCTTCAACCGCAGCGCCCAAGCGCATATGGCCTGCTCGATTTGGGTAGTTGACCCCGCATATGCGCAAACGCTGCTGGTGTACCACAACATCTACGACTCATGGAGCTGGATTGGCGGCCATGCCGATGGCGAACGCAATCTAAGGGCAGTGGCATTGTGCGAGCTCGAGGAAGAAACCGGCGTGCGTCATGCGCGCATCGTGCCGTGCGGCCCGGGAGACATCTTCTCTCTCGAAGTACTCACCGTGGACGGCCATGAAAAACATGGGCAATACGTGAGTTCGCATCTGCACCTTAACGTGACCTATCTCGCGGTAGCCGACCCCGAAGAAGCAACGCGCATCAAGCCTGATGAGAACAGCGGAGTGAAATGGGCACCTCTCGAAGATGCCATTCGCCTGTCCACCGAACCGTGGATTCGCGACCGCATCTATCGCAAACTGATAGATAAGCTTGCCCAGATCCAGCCCCGCATCTAGGCGGCTAGCAAATCGCATAAAAGCGGAGGCAGCATCGGGCGCGGCCCTTGTCCAGCGAAGACACATGTCTTCCATGCCTAAACAACTTTCTGCATCAAGCGGGCCAGCTGCACCAAAACAGCAACCCCCGGATAGAGAGTATTTCTTGCTTGAACTTTTTTCAGTAGTCGCATCGGTCCGATTTGGACGATAATCGCAAGAGAAAAAAGAGGACACCCCGGCTCGTTACTCCATAAGAAAGGCAACCCATGCCCGCCACCATACAAGACATCCTTACCAGCACCCCCGAGGGCCTTCGCAACGCTCTGCGAAATCCGCGCATCCGGCGCTGGATGCTCTACGCCGTCAAAGCCGTTGCACTCATAGGGCTGTTCTGCCTGCTATCGCAATTCGCTCCCCATATGCCCGCGATTTGCGTGGCGCTGTTCTGGGCGGCGCTGAGTGCTGTTTCAGCTCTGGGCATGGCGTATGCGTTTGTCATCAAAAAGACCCACAAGCGCTCCAAGTATAACGAGGGCGGCCTCATGTATCGCTTCAATGAGGGCCGCGTGTTCAGCCTTATCGCGGCGTTCGTGCTGTCGGCCGTGTGCGCGGCGGGCCTCATCCTGGAAGCCCCCAAGTGGGGCCTTAGCATCTGGGGGCTCGTCGTGGCGGCGATTCCCGTATATGCCGTGGCGTTCTCGCTCATCAGCAAACGCATGCAGAAGGAATACGCGGCGCCGTACCAGGCGGCGAGCGCCGTTAAGTGGAGCGGATGGATCGTAGGCCTGTTGCTGTGCGCGGCCTATGCCGCCATCGTGCTCACCCAGCCCGCGACCCACTTCGCCAACGCCACTGAGGCGTTCGCGGCAGCGCAACAGCCTTTTGAGGGGTCGCCCTCGATCATCATGTCCGAAGTGGGCATCCTTAACTCGTTCGTCGACGGGCTTACGGCATACGGAGCCTCCGAGGCGGCGGGCGCGTTCTTCCCCGTGTACGTGGCCATTCGCATCGTGCTGGTGGCGTCGGCGTTCTTTGGCATCGCCAACCTGCTGGGCACCTGCGCACTTGAGTTCGAGGAGCTGAAACGCGTGTTCGCCCGCCTGGATGCAAGCGAGGCGCAGGGGGCGCATTCCTCCGTGGTCAAGCGCTATGCCGTTATCGCGGGTGTACTGCCGGTCGTACTTGTGGTGGCGTTCGTGGGCGCCAACGCCAAGATGAACCAGATTGCCAGCACCAGCGAATTCACGGCGGCGGAAAGCTTCGTGCGCAGCCAGGCCAGCGTGGCGGTGGCCGTGCTGGACGGGAAATACTACGACTATCAGCAGGTGGAAGACCTGATCGCGCAGACCGAGGAGAAGTCTGCCGCGCTTTCGCAGGAAGCGCAGGAGAAGCTGGTGCCGCTGATCAACGAGTCGTACGACAAGCGCCTCGAGAACGTGGATAGCTACCTGGACTGGTATTACAGCCTGCCGGCCGACTACGAGCGCTTGGTGAAAATGGTCACGGGCTCGGCGGAAGAGTTCGTGAGCGAACAATTCACGGCCAAGATTGAGGCCGGCATTGACGATTCCGCGATTGAGGAAGAACTGAGCGCGTTCACCGAGCAGGCGGAGCAGATCAAAGCCGAAGCGGAGGCGGCGCTCGAAGGCACCGAGATCACCGGCGTACCCGAGTGGCTGATGGAGACGAAGGCCACACTGAGTACGGACTTCCTCTCCAAACCCATGGAGCCCACGCAGAAGCTGATGGACGCCAATGTGCGCCTGGGCGTGAGTGCGGGCGCCGGATTGGCGGCGGGCGTGATGACGAAGGCGGTCACCAAGCCGTTCTTCAACAAGTTCGTGAGCAAGATAACCACCGCCCTGGGCTCGCGCGCCGCGGGCGCAGCTGCCGGTGGAGCCGTAGGAACGCTCGCCGGCCCGCTGGGCACCATCGCTGGCATAGCCGCAGGTACGGCGCTCGGCGTAGGCGTGGATGCCGCCATGCTGGCATTCGACGAGATGCAGAACAGAGACACCTACAAGCAAGAGATCGTGGATGCAATCGAGGAGGAGCGCGCAGCTACCTTGGCGTTGGTGGAATAGGTGTAGATCTTAAAACGAGAGCAAATTTATTTTAATTCGGATTTTGAAGCGACACGAACTGAAATTGCTGCCTCTGAAGCAGCGCCCGAGAAGTAGAGTCCCAAGCAACATCATTCATTGCCCTCTTTTTCTACAGTCGGGGCACCCACGACCCTCGACCCTCCTATAGATGGGCATCTGCCACGAGTGACCCTCGGGGCACCTCCACCAGACTTTCTTTCCCGAGCCGAAGACCACGTCGCTCGGAGTAAGGTCCCCGTTCCTCTCCCAGTCCCATTCCGCCGCAATCTCTGGGTAGCGTGTGGCGAGGTCGTTGTACCCCCTGAGGACTCGTTTGTTGGAGCAGTACGGGCAGCCCACGCCCTGCTGGACGCGGCTCTTGATCTGCGCCCGCCACTCGTGTCCCTCGGAGCAGAGCCACCACGCCATGCCATGGCTGCCAGCCCCCACGTCGCTCGGGGTGAGATCGCCGTTTCTTGTGGGGTGCCACTCGGCGGCGACCTCCGGCGCGACAGTGGCGAGATCGTTGAACCCCGGAAGCACCCTCTTGCCGGCGCAATACGGGCAGCCTCTCCCGCCCACTCGGTTCGCAACCGTAGCCTCGTACCGGTGGCCACGCTCGCACACCCACCACACCTTCGCGTCAGAGCCGCTGGTCACGTCATGCGGGGTCAGGCTCCCGTTCCCCTCAGCGTCCCACTCCCTGCAGAGCTCGGGGTGCGTCTCCGCAATGCTCTCGTGGGTCTTGAGGTGCGCCTCGTGCCTCGACCTTGAGCGCTTGGCAACTGAGCACGTGGGGCACCCCCTCCCGGCTATGCGGTTCGCTGGGGTGGCACGGTACTCGTGGCCCTCGGGGCAGACCCACCACGGCTTAACCCTGGAGCTTCCCCTCGTCACGTCGCGCGGGGTGAGCCCGCCGTTTCGCGTCGGATGCCACTCGGCGGCGATCTCGGGGTCGGTCGTGGCAAGGTCGTTGAACCCGGCGATTACCCTCTTGCCCGAGCAGTAGGGACAGCCGTTGCCGCGCGCCCTGTTGTCGACCGACGCCTGCCACTCGTGCCCGCTCTCACAGACCCACCAGACCCTCTTTCCGCTCGAGCGGCTCACCTTGTCGGGCGTGAGCGCGCCGTTCCTCGTAGGGTGCCACTCCGCCGCGAGCTCCGGGCTCGTCGCGAGCAGGCTCTCCGCCTTTCGCCCCTCGACGTAGCGAGCGTATATCTCCGCGCGGTCGCGCTCCACGTCTACGTCGGGGTCCCCGGCAAGCCGAAGCGCCGCCAGTAGGCGGGAGACGACCGCGGCGATGTGGGAGCCGTCCTGGGCGTACTTGCAGAAGATCCGGTCACCCTCATCCGGGGGCAGCTCCTCGTCCTTCTGCACCTCCCGGACGCGGATGAGCCTCACTCCGCGCCCAGCGAGGTACTCCTCCTTCAGCCGCTCTCTCCTCGCGACCGAGGGCGACGCGTGCCAGAAGGCGCCGTCGTACTCGATGCCCGTGTTGAGGTCAGGGAGCCAGACGTCGATCTCCCACCTCCCGTCGTAGGAGAATCGGCCCTCGGCGCGCGTCAGGCGCCCCAGATAGAAGAGGACTGCCTGCTCGGGAAAGCTCGTCTTCCCCTCCATCGCGCAGGTCGGACAGCCGGAGCCGTGGCTCCTGCTGGCGGGGGTGGCCCGGTACTCGTGCCCGAGAGGGCAGAGCCACCAGACCTTCCTCCTGGTCGACCCGGCGGTGACGTCATTTGGAGTGAGGTCGCCGTTTCGCGTCGGGTGCCACTCGGCGGCAAGCTCCGGGTTCATGGTGGCGAGGTCGTTGAACCCCTGCCACACACGCTGGTTCGAGCAGTAGGGGCATCCCGAGCCGGCCGTACGCGCGGCGACAGTCGCCTGCCAGCTGTGCCCGCGACCGCACCTCCACCAGACCCTCTTGTTGCTCCCGACGGTAACGTCACTCGGAGCAAGGGCACCGTTTCTCTCGGCGTCCCACTCCGCGGCGACGTCGGGACGCATCGTCGCGAGGTCGTTGACCCCGGGGTTGACCGCCTTGCCGGCGCACGCCGGACAGCCGTGACCGCCCGTCGAGCGCTTCGATATCGCCGAAACCCACCGGTATCCGCAGACGTGGCACCTCCAGTGCGTGCGCAGGGTCGAGCCGCTTGACACGCCAGCTGGGTCGAGCTCGTTCCTTTCGTAGTCCCAGTCCTCGAGCAGCTCCGGGTAGCGCTCCGCAAGAGAGCCGTTCTGCCTGAGGGCGGCGCGGGAGCGGCGAAAGCCTCGCTCCGCGCTTGCGCAAACGGGGCAGCCGCACCCCTTCGCCCTGTTGGTGACGGACGCCTCCCACTCGTGGCCCCACCGACACCTCCACCAGACCTTCCTGTGAGAGCCCCTCGTCACATCACGCGGGGTGAGCTCGCCGTTTCGCGTCGGATGCCACTCGGCAGCGATCTCGGGGTCGGTCGTGGCGAGGTCGTTGAAGCCTGCGAGCACGCGCCTGCCCGCACAGTAGGGGCAGCCCTGTCCCTTGCTCCTGTTGTTCGGGCTGGCCTGCCACTCGTGGCCCCACCGACACCTCCACCAGACCTTTCTCGTGCTTCCGAACGAGACTTCGTTGGGCGTGAGTTCTCCGTTTCTGGTTAGGTGCCACTCTGCAAGCAGGTCGGGACGCTCGCTGGCGATACTCCTCATCCAGATTACCTCCTGCATTCAATTCTACGTCCAGAGCACGGCGCAGCCACAGACGCCCGTCGTATATCATGGGCTGTCCGCGAGCTCCTCCATCCTCTCGAGCACCCTGACGATCCAGCCGACGCTCTCGTGCTCCAGCGAGTACGCCCAGTGCGTGATGTAACGACACTGCGAGAAAGCGGCGTCCCCGAGGAGCCTCACGTCGTCAATGCTCTCCAGCACACGGCCGAGTCCTCGCTCGTCGCCGAGCAGGAGTCCGGTTCTCTCGTTGAACGAATGGCCGCAGTCCATCTCGAAGCCGAGCGCCCAGAAGCGCTCAGCCCAGTCGTAGTCCAGCAGCCCGTAGACGCCCCTGTGCTCTAGGTGTCGCCCGAACTCGCGCGCGAACCTCGCGATGGGCCCGCGCCCAGCAACCCGCCCCCTTCAATCGGTGAGCAGACCGACCTCGCCGAGGTAGTCCACGAACGAGTTGATGATTTCGGCGGTACGTGCCTCGATGTCCGCCTCGCCGAAGTCCTCGCGCGAGCGCGCCATCTCGGCGAGCTCGCGAATCTCGGTGCCCCGCCTCAGCTGGCCCTTGTCGTTGCGGTACCCGAGGTAGTACTTCTTCTTGTCCTCGAAGCGGAAGTCCGAGGCGCTGATGTTGACGGACTTCTCGAGCATCGCCTTGTTGCCGAGCGCCTCCAAGTTCTCCCTCCTCTTGAGGGGGAAGACCTCGTTGCGCCGCCTGGCGTAGATGTGCTCGACCTCAAACACGGTATCGGGGTTCACGAGCGGCTGATCCGGGTCGCTGAAGGCGCGCCACACGAGCATCGACCGCGTGATGGGCCTCTGGTTGGTGAAGGTGTAGGAGAGGAGCCTCGAGCGGATGTCGTCCGAGCAGAAGCGGTACTCAGAGAACGTGACCTCGCGGCCGTTGACGATGTTAATGAGCTCGGGGTACACCGGCGAGCGCAGGGCGTTCACGCCGGGGCGCTCGACCGCGTAAGCGTAGATGAAGCCCGTAATCCTGCGGAGGAACGCGAAGAACTCCTCGTCGTCGAGCGCACCGTCCTCGTCCCGCTTCGCGAGGAACCACACCGAGACGAGGTACGTCCACATGCCGTTCGGAGCGTACCGTAGGATGAAGAGCTGCCTGAGGACCTGCTCAGAGAAGCCCTCCCTCGCGTCAACGCGGCTCCAGAAGCCAGCGAGGGCCTCCAGGTTCTCGAGCGTCTCCTCCTTTCTCAGAAGTGCGTACCCGCCGCGCCCGAAGTAGTCGCGGAGGCCCTGCGTCGTGGTGTTGCGGTTCCCCTCGAGGGCACGCTCGTAGTACATGTAGCGGGTGAAGAGCTCGTCCATGGGGGTGCCGTGCTGGGGGGAGAAGATCTTGGAGCTCATCTCCTCGATCTGCTTCCAGCGGCGGATGAACTCATCCTTCCTCCCCATGTCGGAGAAGAACTTGTAGAACTGGCTCTTGAAAATGTCGGCGTCGGAGAGCGGCAGCCCTCGGTCGTTGAGGGTCGAGAAGATCCTGAGCGCGGTGTCCTGGCT
>CAUWMI010000079.1:0-10716 GCA_963559755.1 uncultured Slackia sp.
TCGCGCGTGTGGTGGGGTTCGCGCGTGCTGCGGGGCGAAAGTAACTTTTCCGTGGTGGTGAAAAAATAGCTTGCTACCTGGGATTGTTTTGCTATACTTTTGCGTCGGCTTGTTTGAGCGTTCCGGTTCACGTCGGATATGCGGCATCCCATAAGGGAAAGCGTGTTTCCATCCGACCTCTGTTGCGGTACCAGGCAGTCCAGGGCTTTTAAGGTTCCGGCCGATTGGGCATTGCTCGCGATGCTCACGCGAAGGTGCAAAGGCCGCTTCCGAAATCGCGCTTCAAGCAGCAGGTCGTTGGAAGACTAACAGAAGGAAACGAACATGGACATCATTCGCGCTATCGAGCAGCAGCAGATCAAGGACGTCACCCCGTTCAACGTGGGCGACACCGTGAAGGTTCACTATCGCATCGTCGAGGGCAATCGCGAGCGTATTCAGGTGTTCCAGGGCGATGTCATCCGTCGTCACGGCCATGGCGCCCGCGAGACGTTCACCGTCCGCAAGATCAGCTTCGGCGTGGGTGTTGAGCGTACCTTCCCCGTGCATTCCCCCAAGATCGACAAGATCGAGGTCGCTCGCGAGGGCAAGGTTCGTCGCGCCAAGCTGTACTACCTGCGCAACAAGGTGGGCAAGGCTGCCAAGATCAAGGAGAAGGCGTTCAACTAACGTCGCAATCCTGCGTGATGAAGGGGTCGCTTCGTGCGGCCCCTTTTCTGTTTGTTGCTGGACCGGCGCAACGGAGTGTGACGCGCGCAACGCAGACAGCATGCGAAGTGCGCGTGTGGCGAGCCTGCCCATGCGGAGCGATGCGCGCGGGACGGTGCGCGTCGCGTTTCCTTGCTGGCCGATTAAGCTTTTCCAGGTTCATACGTCACCAAGACCTAGGTGGCGTGCGTGGCTGATTACGGGTACGGAGGTTATTCATGGCTAAGACGTTGGCCGAGATTCGCTCTGAACTGCAGCATGCCGATCGCGCGCAGTTCGAGGCGCTTTCGCGCGCGCTTGCGGCGGATGAGCGCAAAGGCGTCATTCAAGCGCTCGCCACGGCGAAGAAGCGTCTGGATGCCCAGGAGGCCGAGGTAGCGCGCTCCGAGCGCATGTACACGTTCCAGCATGAGCTTGCCGATGGCGGCGTGGTGGTGGGCCTCGATGAGGTGGGGCGCGGGCCGGTTGCGGGCCCCTTGGCCGTTGCGGCCGTCGTTTTGCCCGATCAGCCGCGCATCATGGGGCTCAACGATTCCAAGCAGCTCACCGCGCAGCGTCGCGAAGCCCTTGCTGCCACGATTAAACAGACGGCGCGTGCGTGGGCCGTCGAGTATGTCGAGCCGTCCGAGATCGACGAGCATGGCATGGCGGCCTCGCTGCGCCTCGCTTTCACGCGGGCGCTTGCGGCGGTGGAGGCTCAGGGCGTGCATGCCGATACGGTTCTCCTGGACGGCAACGCGCTGCACCTTGATCCTCGCGAGCGCAACGTGGTCAAAGGCGATGGCAAGTGCGCATCCATCGCCGCCGCATCGATCGTGGCGAAGGTGGAGAGGGACGCCCTGATGGATGAATATGCCAAAAGGTGGCCCGCGTACGGCTTCGGTCACAACAAGGGCTACGCGAGCGCCGACCACATAGAGGCCATCAAGGCGCTGGGCACCTGCCCCATCCATCGCGAGACGTTCTGTCGCGCATGGACTCAGGCATCATTGTTCTAGCGCGCCCTCAACATACGCAACCTATCGAAAAGCCGTGCCAATGCGCGGCTTTTTCTCGTCTTAGGGGGGGCGGGCAAGAAGCGGGCAAGAATCGAGGGGAAAATCGGCAAGGTTTTGCGTGCGATCGAAGGGGAAGCGTGGATAAAACGGAAGAGCGTCAGGGTGCATCTCTGCAAGACTTCGGTCGGGCGGCGGTCAGGATCCTCATAATCTGTGCCGCAAAAAACGAACTGGCGGGAAAGGGTTTGGCAAGGTTTGCAATCTAGGCTTGAAAGCATGGAACACCACTCCGCCGTC
Organism: uncultured Slackia sp.; assembly: GCA_963559755.1. Classification (GTDB taxonomy): domain Bacteria; phylum Actinomycetota; class Coriobacteriia; order Coriobacteriales; family Eggerthellaceae; genus Slackia. Next base: position 2,004 of record CAUWMI010000079.1, read on the forward strand.
GGGCGCACTCGGCGGCGGGCGCGGCGCGAGAGAAATGGCGTCGCGAAACCAAGAAGGGAGATGCCCATGCAAGCCACTACCGGATCTATGCACCAGCCCGCCTGCGATGGATGCAGCGCGCCCATATCAACCGTCGAGGTGACCGTGCGGTGCGAGCGCCAACGAGGGCCCGTGTGCGGCGGAGAGCTCGATGTATGCGACCTTGACGAGTGCGACATTGACGAAGAGGAATGCATCCTGCCCGACGAGCCGTTCATCTTGGGCGGCTGCGAGGGCGAACTCATAGGTCTGTGCGACGTGAGGGAATTCTTCGGATTCGATCCCTTCGCCTGCGAAGACGAGGAGGCCGAGCAGCCGAATGGGGAGGATTACGACGATCCGCGCACGCTTTCGCCCAAGCAGCTCGGTCGCCGCGGCGAGGATGCCGCGTGCGCGATGCTGCGCCGCAAAGACTACGTGATCCTGGAGCGCAACTGGACCTGCCCGGCAGGTGAGGCGGATATCATCGCGCTGGACGACGGGTGCCTCGTGTTCGTGGAGGTGAAGACCCGCGCCGGCATTGAGCGCGGGCTTCCCGAGGAGGCGGTTACCGCGCGCAAGCGCTCCCGGTACGAGCGCATCGCCGGGTTCTTTCTGGGCGAATACGCAGGCCCGTGCACGCGGGTGCGCTTCGATGTCATCGGGGTGCTCGCCCTGCCGCGCAAGCGCGCCCTCGCGCGTCACCTGGTGAACGCCTTCGCGGTGGGCGATTGACATGCAGGGGCGTTGCATCCTGCGTTCGGCGGCGCTCGTGGGGGTGCGCGCGGTTCCCGTAGATGTGGAGGTGTCGGTGTCCAATGGCCTTCCGGGCATGTCCATCGTGGGCATGCCCGATGCGGCGGTGCGCGAGTCGCAGGAGCGCGTGCGTGCCGCCATCAAGGCCTGCGGGTTCACTATGCCGGCGGACAAGGTGGTGGTGAACCTCGCGCCCAGCTCGCTGCGCAAGACGGGTTCGGGATTCGATTTGCCCATTGCTGCCGCGCTGCTGGGCGCGACGCGGCAGGCGGATGCGGAGAAGCTCGCGAAATACCTGATGGTGGGCGAGCTTTCGCTTGAGGGCCGCGTGCGGGCCGTGCGCGGAACGCTCCCGTATGCGGAATGCGCGCGCGAGGAGGGGCTCGACCTGGTGGTCGCGGCCGATGCGACCGACGGGGCGCACCTCGATGGAATCGATCAGCTGTGCGTGAAGGCGCTCTGTCAGCTGCGCACGATGAACCTCGCACCCCTGCCCATCGCGCGGGGCGAGAGGGAGGCATCCGAGATCGATTTCGCCTCGGTGCGCGGCCACGACATGGCGAAACGTGCGCTTCAGGTGGCGGCGGCGGGCGAGCACGGCGTGCTGCTCATGGGACCGCCAGGATCGGGCAAGACAATGCTCGCCCGCGCGCTGCCATCCATCCTGCCGCCGCTTGACGATGACGAGCGTATCAAGGCGGCCATGGTTCATTCGACCGTGGGCGAGCCCATCGAGGGAATCCTTTCCGGCGTGAGGCCGTTTCGTAAGGTGCACCACAGCGCCACCACGGCGGGCCTGGTGGGCGGCGGCAATCCCGTACGCCCCGGCGAGATATCGCTCGCGCATCGCGGCGTGCTGTTTCTCGATGAGCTGCCCGAGTTCAGCTCGAGCACGCTGCAGGCGCTGCGCCAGCCCATGGAGCAGGGGCGAATCATGATTACGCGCGCCGACGGCACGGTTGAGCTCCCCGCGCGATTCATGCTGGTGGCGGCCGCGAACCCGTGCCCGTGCGGCTACTTCGGCGATCCGTCGCGGGAGTGCACGTGCTCGGCCGCGCAGGTGCAGCGCTACCAGGCGCGCATCGGCGGGCCCTTGCTCGACCGCATCGACATCCATGTGGACGTGTGGCGCGCCGACCCTTCTGACATCATCCGCGATGCTGCCCCGCAGACATCCTCGCGCGAGCTGTTTGAAGGCGTGCGGGCGGCGCGGGAATTCGCTTCGTGGCGACAGGACGCGTTGGGCGATGCGAAGCGCACCGATGCCGAAGCGCTTCTTTCATGCTGCCGCATGAACGCATCGACGGAGCGCCTGTTCGAGGCGTTGGCACGTGACGCGCTGCTCTCCGGCAGGGGCATCACGCGCGTGTTGTCGCTCGCGAGGACCGTGGCCGATATGGCACAGCGCAAAGAGGTATGCGAGGAACACGTCCTTGAGGCGATGGGGCTTCGTCTGAGGAGATAGGTCGGCTGGTCAAGGATGACGTTGTCCGGGCGACGTAGGAAGGGGATGATGCGTTATGGGCGAGAGGCCGCATGCGGGCGTGCGGGGCACGCGGTGGGAGGTCGCGCGTGGGGCTGCGGGGTATCCTGCCGCCTTGGAGGCGATATCGCGCCCGCCCGAGACGCTCTACGGAGTGGGCGATCAGGATGCCCTCACGGAGGGGCTTTCGGTGGTGGGTGCCAGGCGTGCGACCCCGTACGGGAGGAATGCCGCGAAGCTTTTCGCCGGGATGGCGGCCAAGCGCGGCATCACGGTGATATCCGGCGGGGCGTTGGGCTGCGATTCGTGCGCGCACGAGGCGGCGCTTTCGGCCGGCGGCAAGACGGTGGCGTTTCTGGGCGGCGGTTGCGATCAGCCGTACCCCGTGCGCAATATCGGGCTGTTCCAGCGCATCGTGGATGCGGGCGGGGCAGTGGTGTCTGAGCGTCCGTGGGATTTTCCTCCCGCAGGCTATACGTTCCGCGAGCGGAACAGGCTGATAGCGGGCCTGGGGCGGGCGACGCTCATCGTTGAGGCCGGGCTTCCCAGCGGTACGTTTTCGACCGCCGACGAGGCGCTCGCCGCCAATCGCGACGTGCTCGCCGTGCCGGGGTCCATCTTCTCGCCTACTTCGCGCGGGGCGAATGCCCTGATTTCGCAAGGGGCATATCCCGTGGTGGATGAGGCGTCGTTCTCGGAGCTTCTGGACAGGCTCTTTCCCGAAACGCGCACGGGGCAGCTCGCGTTCGACATGCCGCAGGAGCACGACGATCCCATGCTCTCCGCCCTGGCGGCCGATCCGCTTCGGTTGGAGCAGCTCGTGGAGATGTTCGCCGACGACGAGGAGGATCGCGTGGCCGCCATAAGCCGGCTGATGACGCGCATCGTGCGGTTGGAGGGCGAAGGCGTTATCGAGCGATTCCCCGATGGGCGTTTCGGGGTGGTGAAGATGGGCGCGCAGCGTGCGGGCGCACGGTAGCCGGCCATGGGGGATTCTTGGAGGTCGCATGGCGAGATGCGAGGTGCATGCGGGTGCGGCGCGGCGTGCGCGGACGCGTATGGTAAGCTTGCGCGCATGGAAAAAACTGTGAACATCATTGGAGCCGGCCTGGCCGGCAGCGAGGCGGCCCTGCAGCTTGCCTCACGCGGCGTGCGCGTGCGCCTGTTCGAGATGCGCCCCGCGACATCGACTCCCGTGCACCATACGGATGATTGCGCGGAGCTCGTGTGCTCGAATTCGCTCAAGAGCACCAAGCCCGAAAGCGCGGCGGGCATGCTCAAGGCCGAGCTTGCGGCTCTGGGTTCGAAGCTGATCGATGCGGCCTGGGAGAGCAAGGTCGATGCCGGTGGCGCGCTGGCCGTCGACCGCGACGGGTTCTCCCGCCGCGTGACGGAGCTCGTGCGCGGAAATGCGCTCATCGAGTACCGCGTGGAGGAAGTGGACGATCCGCTCGCCTATGAGGCTGACGCGATAATCCTTGCCTCGGGCCCTCTGACTTCCGACGCGCTCGCTTCGTGGCTCGTGCGCACGACGGGGGAGGAGAGTCTAGCGTTCTTCGATGCCGCCGCCCCCATTGTGACGGCTGATTCGCTCGACATGGACGTGCTGTTCCGCCAGTCGCGCTACGAGCAGGATGCGCCGGGCGATTATCTGAACGCGCCGTTTTCCAAGGAATCCTACGACGCGTTCATCGACGAACTCTTGGCGGCCCAGCGCGTGATCGCGAAGGATTTTGAGACCAAGGACCTGTTCCAGGCCTGCCAGCCCATCGAGGAGATCGCCCGCAAGGGGCACGATGCCCCGCGCTTCGGCACGTGCAAGCCCGTGGGGCTGATCGACCCGGCAACGGGGCGCAGGCCCTGGGCGGCCGTCCAGCTGCGCGCCGAGAACGCCGAGCTGACCGCGTACAACCTGGTTGGATTTCAAACCAATCTGACGTTTCCCGAGCAGCGGCGCGTGTTCCGCATGATTCCGGGCTTGGAGAACGCCGAGTTCGCACGTTATGGCGTGATGCATCGCAACACGTTCATCGACGCCCCGCATCTTCTGGGGCGCGACATGCGCCTGGCGCCCGAAGCGTGCGACGGGCGCGACGTGTACGTTGCGGGTCAGCTGTCGGGCACCGAGGGATATTGCGAGGCGATCATGTCGGGGCTCATGGCCGCGCTCAATGTGTATGCGCGTCTGACTGGAGGCGAGCTGCCGCGTCTGCCGCGCGAGACGGCGTTCGGCGCGCTGCTCGACTACGCGACTGACCCCGCAACCCAGGGCTATCAGCCCATGCACGTGAACTTCGGCATCATGCCGCCTCTGCCTGAGCGCGTGCGCAACAAGCAGCAGCGCTATGCCGCCTACGCCGCCCGGGGCGCGGCCGCCATGGATGGCTACGCGGCGGATTTGCGCGCGCGGGGAATCCTGTAGGTGACCGCAGTGTCGGATGGCCGGGTAAAGCGGGATACAGGTATGGCACGGAAAGATCCGCCGGGCGGCGCGGGTGAAATGCGCGAGCAGCGGTGGGCCCGCTCCGGGGATGCGTCGGAGAAGGCGACCCCGGTCGATGCGTGCGCGTCTCGAGACGGCGTGGCCGTCGATCCGGCATACGAGGAGCTCGTTGCGGCCTTTTGTGCGTCGCTCACGCAGGAGCGCAACCTCTCCGTCCATACCGCGCGCAACTACCGCATCGACCTCATGGATTTCGGCCGATGGGCGGCGCGCCGCAAGGTTGCGCCGCTCGCCGCGAGCCATCGACAGGTGCGCATGTACCTCGCCGACCTCGACCGTACCCAGTACGCGCGGCGCACGGTGAATCGCAGGCTTTCGGCCCTGCGCACGTTCTTCCGCTGGCTGATCGTGCACGGGCGTGTGGAGCTCGACCCGGTGAGCGCCCTTGCCGGGCCCAAGGCCGCGAAGAGCCTGCCCCATGCCATCCCCCCGGCGCAGATGGATGCGCTGCTTTCGGTGTGGGTGGACGATGACACGCCGAGCGGCCTGCGCAACCGCGCGCTGCTCGAGTTCCTCTATGCGTGCGGCGCCCGTATCTCTGAGGCCTCGGGGCTGCTCGTGCGCGACGTGTCCTTCGCGGAGCGCCAGGCGAAGCTCTTCGGCAAAGGCGGCAAGGAGCGCATCGTTCCGCTGCACGACGCGGCGGTTGAGGCCATGGTGGCGTATGCGTCCAAGGCGCGCCCCGCTTTGCTCGACGGCAAGGAGTGCCCGTATTTCTTCGTGTCGGCCCGCGGAGGCAAGCTGAGCCCCGATTCGATGCGCCGCGTGTTCAAGAAGAGCTTGGATGCGGCCGGAATCGCTGAGGCGTATACCCCGCACGACATGCGCCACTCCTTCGCGACCGACCTCGTGGAGGGTGGCGCCGATCTGCGCAGCGTGCAGGAGCTTTTGGGCCATGCGAGCCTTTCCACCACGCAGGTATATACGCATCTGTCTATCGCGCACCTGAAAGATGCCCGCCGCCGCGCGCATCCCCGGGGGTAGGGCATCCGACGCCTCTCCACGTGCGTATCGTGTCCTTTGCATCGAGTACGTCGCGTGGGGTATGGCGCTTATCGCCCCCATCGGATAGAGTGGCCCTATGACCAACATGAAACTCGACATACCCTTCCGCGAAGACATCCCCGAACCCGTGGGTGACGAGGAGGAGCGCACCGCCAAAGACTGGGCGGTCGATGCCGCCGTCGCCATCGCCGCGTTCGCCTTCGGGTGCGCGCAGCTTCTGCTGGCATCCACGTCGGTCGTGTTTGTGGACAACCTGTTCCGCGAGATGATGCAGCAGGTCGATCTGGTTCCCGGGTTCTACTCATACGTTGCGCTGGCGTTCACCACGCTTCCGCTCGTGCTGCGTCGCGTGGCTCCCTGGCCCACGTTGCTCATCGTGCTGGCATGTTTCCTGTTCACCGCCGGCTACATGTACGGCTTCTCGCTTTCGGTCGTTGGGCCCGTCATCGCCGTGTATACCGTGGCCAACGAGCGCCCGAGGCGCGAGGCCATCCTTGCGGCGGCGGTGGTAGCCGTGGGCGTGGCGTTTGCCCCCACGCCGTATCAGAGCTCCACGCTCGCCTTCATCATGAAGGGCATGAACGTGGCGCTCGTTGCCGCAGGCGGCTTTGCCGGCTTTGCTATGCGCGTGTACTCGGCCTACCTCCTGGAAACGCGCCGCCGCCTTGAGGAGGCCGAACGCGGGCGGGAGGAGCTCGCTGCCCGGCGCGTGGCTGAGGAGCGCGTGAGCATCGCGCGCGACGTGCACGACATCACCGCGCACTCGCTTTCCGCCGTGGCCATCCAGGCCGCCGCGGCCGAGCGCCTGGTGGATATCGACCCCGCGGCCGCCAAGGAGGCCATCGGCGACATCCGCGCGGTGTCCAAGGGCGCGCTTGAAGAGATTCGTGCCATGATCGGCGTGCTGCGCGGCGACGATGCCGCCGAGAAGGCGCCCGCCGAAGGCACGGAACGCATGGGCGATCTGGTGGAATACCTGGAGCGCGCCGGCATGAGCGTGGCGATCACCGACCGTGGCTACGAACGGGCGGCGGTGCCCGCGTTCGTGGACATGACGCTGTTCCAGGTGGTGCGCGAGGCGGCCACCAACACCGTGCGGCACGCCCAGGCGCACCGCGTGAGCATCCTTTTGCGCTCTACCGCTTCGCAGGCCTACGCCGAGTTCTCCGACGACGGCGTGGGCATGGATACCGATGCCGCAAGGCATGCGAAAGGCCACGGCCTGCAGGGCATGGCCGAGCGCGTGGGCGCGATCGGAGGAACGTTCACGGTGCGCAGCGCCCCGGGCGAAGGCTGCACCGTGATCGCCGAGATACCTTTGGAGGCAAACCATGGCTGATAACGCTGTCGCTCGCGAGGCGGGCCGTCCTATCCGGGTGGCCATCGCCGACGACCAGGAACTCGTGCGCAAGGGCTTCAGGCTCATCCTCTCGTCGTTCCCCGGCATTCAGGTGGTGGGCGAGGCGGTGGACGGCATCGATGCTGTGGCGCTCGCCCGGCGCATGCACCCCGACGTGCTGCTCATGGACATCCGCATGCCGCGCAAAGACGGCATCCAGGCCACGCGCGAGCTGGCATCCGACCCCGAAACCGCCGACGTGTCGGTGCTCATCCTCACTACGTTCGACCTCGATGAATACGTGTATGACGCGCTGGCTGCGGGGGCGAGCGGCTTTCTGCTCAAAGACGTGGAACCCGACGAGCTCGCCCGCGCCGTGCGCGTGGTATATGAGGGCGACGCGCTGATCGACCCGTCCATCACGCGCAGGCTCGTGGAGGCGTATGCGGAATCGCGCCGCCGTAAGCGCTTCGACGGCACCGCGGTGGAGGCTCTCACCGATCGCGAACGCGAGATCCTGACGCTTGTGGGGCGGGGCCTGAGCAACGAGGAGATAGCTGACGAGCTGGTGATTTCCCCCGCAACGGTGCGCACCCATACCGGCCGTATCATGACCAAGCTCGATGCCCACGATCGCGCCCAGCTCGTGGTTGCCGCCTACGAAAGCGGCCTCGTGAAGCCTGGCGTGTAGGACTCGGGTGCGCAGAAGCGGCGGTTTCTCGACGTAGGCGTCTCGGTTGCATCTTCTCCCGCGCGGCTTCTCGCTCCTAAGTGCAGCTCCTTGCTCTTGGGCACGCGCCTTCGCTCCTGAGCACGGCCCCTCGTTGCCGCGTCGCCTTCCTAATGTCAGGCTGGCGTAAGGAGCGCGCAAGGGTGGCGTCAGGTTCGTGCCGCATCATGGCATCGTTGTTCCGATTGCGAAACGGAGGGTGTCATGGAAAAGAGTTCTGCGAAAGCTCTGGTTATTTTAGGCATCGTGCTGGTGGCGATTGTCGGTGCGGGCTGGTTCGCCCTCTCGTCGGTGACGGGCGAGGGCACGCCGCGGTACACGCAGGTGGACAACGCCTGCGTGCACGATTCGGGCGATTCCGACATGCCGTTCGAGTACACGCTGACTGCCTACGACGAAGGCGGTCGCTCCGAAGAGGTGACGTTCAAGACCACGCGCGAGCTACGCGACGGCGCTTACCTCATGCTGCGCGTGCTGCCTATCCGCGGCGTGGTCTCGTGGGAAGAGGTGCAACCCGAAAACATGCCGCAGGCGTGTCAGGACGCGCTGGGCGTTTGAGCGCGTGACGCGAGGGGTGTTTGAGTGTGTGACGCAATAGCGTTTGGACACGGGAGGTGAGAGGCGTCGCTGATGCCGGCGTGTCTGCCCCAAACTGCATTTCTGCCAGCATTTCGGTGATTCGTGGACATTTTTTCAAGTTTCCCGGGTCGGATGAAGCGTCAGCGGAATCATTTTTCGCCTTGCCGTTACGTACGGGGATCCCGACGCCGTTCTATCCCCTAAAGTGCCGGCAAAAAGCCGTGGTTAACTTCTCGACGCGATCCCAGTTGCTTGAAAAGGAGGAGCATGCGCCGGGAAAGTCGAAAAAACGTCCACGAG
>CAUWMI010000080.1:0-10660 GCA_963559755.1 uncultured Slackia sp.
TGCTCTTGCCGGTGCTTCGGAGCTTTGCAGTGGCTTGCGCCCTGCTCGCCTTCGAAGCGGCTCGCCCTTGCGGCGGGGTTGTTATTATACGGAAGTCATTTCGAATGTGAAGCACTAATTTTCGTCTCCACAACTCTGCAACACTTCCTTTTGGGAGGTGCGTTTCTTTGCGCTTGGTACCCCTGCATACGACTCCACAAAGCCTTGTGCTTTCCTGAGCATATCCCACTAATGGAGCCGTACTAGCCCTCTGCCCGCCTATATATCTATCTATAGAGGCGGCACATCCCTATCTACTTATATATGTATATGTCTATCTACTTACCTATATGCCTGCTGAAGCACCTGAGGGTTGAGGCAATCTTTGGGACGCACGCCGCGCAGCACGTCGATTGCGGCCTGGCAGGTTCGCGTGCGCAGCTCGATGCCGCTCTCCTCCGACCAATAGGCGGCATGAGGCGTGAGCACCGTATGCGGAGCCTTGACTATAGGATGATTCGGATCGAGCGGCTCGTCCTCGAATACGTCCAAGCCCGCTCCCCACATGGCATCATCCTCGAGCGCACGTGCCAGCGCCATCGTATCGATTACTGCACCGCGCGAGGTGTTGACCACAATGGCATCGGGCCTCATGAGAGAAATGGCACGCTCGTCTATCAGATGATGCGTCTGAGGCGTGAGCGCGGTGTGCACGCTTATTACATCGCAAGTCGACAGGAGCTCGTCGAGCGAGAGCACGGCATAGCCCTCCGCCGTGGTTGACCCCGGCTCGAGCGAGCGTGAGTAACACACAACCTCGAAGCCCAGCCCGGCTGCTTTGCGCGCCGCTGCCGTGCCGATGGCGCCCATACCCACAACGCCAAAACGCCGGCCACGCACTTGACCCAACGGACGCGTGCGCGCGTAATCCCATACGCCACGACGAACGTCGGCGTCTTGCTCGTTGATACGGCGCAGGCATGTAAGCGCGAGCGCGATGGCGTGATCGCTCACCACTTCGGTTCCGTAACCTGGCACGTTGCACACGGCAATCCCAAGCTCGGTAGCGGCATCGACATCGATGTTGTCAACGCCCGTACCCGTACGGCTCACAACCTTGAGGCGCGGCGCGAGTGCAGCAAGCGCTTCGCGCGTGATATCGCCGTACGATGAAATGAGCGCATCGGCACCCTGGGCATAGCGCACCACTTCCTCGGCGTTGCAGCGCCCCGCATGCACGGTGAGCTCGATGCCCGCCTGTGCGCACATACGCTCTTCAATCTCGGAATCGGGAAAATCAAAATCGACGATTGCTATGCGCTTTGCCTCGGTCATGCGATGCCTCTTTTCCGCGTGAGCCCTTAATACATCCCGCGCATGCTATACCAGCCATCGGACTCATCCACGGCGAGCGGAACGCCGAAGAGCTCCGTCATGGCCTGGCTGCTTAACATCTTCTGTTTGGGGCCGTCGGCAATTGCGGCGGCCTCCTTGATGAGCAGCACGCGGTCGATGGCGGGGATGATGTCCTCAGGATAATGCGTAACGAGCACCACCGAGCAGCCCTCGCTGGCGAGCGTACGCATAGCGTCGCGCACGTGGTACATGCCCTCGGGGTCGAGGCCCGTGCAGGGCTCGTCGAACACGAGTACCTCGGGGTCGTGCACCAGCTCGCGCGCCACGAGCACGCGGCGCACCTGGCCGGTGGAAAGCGTCATCACGTCGCGATCGGCAAGATTGGCGATGCCCAGACGCGCGAGCGATTCGCGAGCCTTAGCGAACACGGCCTCGGAAGCCTGGACGTGGCGCGGCAGCCCGAGCGTTCCGAACACTCCGCCGCTTACGATGTCGATGACGGGGAGATGCACGCGCACCTGATCGTGCATCGTGGCGCTGACCACGCCCACGCACGACTTGACGTCGACGAGCGTGGGACGAGGATTGCCGCGAAACCGCACAGGAGGATTGTCGCGATGCAGCGGCATGACCTCGCGCGTAAGAAGCTGGATAAAGGTGGATTTTCCGGCACCGTTAGGGCCGAGCAAGGCAATATGCTCGCCTTCCGCCAGCGTGAAATCGTCCACATGGAGAATCGTCTTTCCCGCGCGAACCACCGAAGCGTCATGCATCTCGAAAAGGGGCTGCCCCGTCATACTTCCACCTGCTCTGTCCTTGTGCCGCGCCCCATCCCACAGCGATGAGCGTGACGGTAAACGAGGCGACGCGCCGAAAAGATGACGCGTCGCCCTTGCCTATTCTTTTACCTATATATGGAACACACTTATCAATGTTGCATGCTCATGCCGACCCGGAATCCACTGCTAGGCGATGATCTCGGCGATAACCTCGACCTCGACGAGAGCGCCCTTGGGGAGCGCGCCCACCTCGACGGCAGAACGGGCGGGCAGATGCTCGCCGAAAGCCTGGGCATACACGCCGTTGAACGCCGCGAAATCGCCCATGTTGTCGAGGAAGCACGTGGTCTTGACCACATGGTCGAAGTCGGAGCCAGCAGCTTCGAGCAGCGCGCCAACGTTCTTCATAACCTGGGCGGTCTGCTCCTCAATGGTCGTGCCAACCATCTCGCCCGTCGCGGGATCGAGCGGAATCTGACCGGAGGCGAACAGCAGCCCTCCGACGATGTTGCCCTGAACGTAGGGGCCGATGGCGGCGGGGGCGTTGGGGGTGGATACGGTCTTCATGGTAGTACCTCTTTCTCGCGATGGCCGCACGGACGAAACGGCGAAAGCTGCACGACACGTGACGCGTGGCACACGATGCATGGCGTAAGCGCGGCAAGCGGCGCCGACAACGCCAGACGCGGGCATCCGCAGAGAGCTCGACTCCGCTCCGTCCTATGCGTTTGACGCTATGGTACTCCTCGCGCACGGCAAGACGACCTATGTTTTGTTAAAACTAACGCAACAATTGTCCGTTCGCCCCCGGTGGCGGGTCCCTCTTTAATACAGTACAAGATACTTGTCTGTTCGATTGGGCGGGCCTATGCGCCGCGGCCGCACGACGTCCATAGCGCACGTCCACGCTGTCGCTTCTCTGCACGAGGTTCGACGGCGCCCATACGGATAGGCTCTGGCAGCCGGGCGAGCTTCGCCTCTTCCAATTGCCGGATAAAAAGGTATACTGCTTTACTACACTAAATTGGAAAAGTGCACCACGAAGGAACGAGACGATATGCTCACGCTGGACACATTCGAAGAAGCATCTATCCGAGTCAAAGAAGTGACCCAGAAGACCGAGCTTATCGAGAGCCCCCATTTCAGCGAGGCCACCGGCAACAAGGTGTACTTCAAGCCCGAGAACATGCAGCGCACCGGCGCATACAAGGTGCGCGGCGCTTACTACAAAATCAGCACGCTGACCGAAGAGGAGCGCGGGCGCGGCCTGATTACCGCGTCGGCGGGCAACCATGCACAGGGCGTGGCGTTTGCAGCCACCCGTTGCGGGGCACGGTCCATCGTGGTCATGCCCACCACCACCCCGCTCATCAAGGTGGAGCGCACCAAGCACTACGGCGCCGAGGTGGTGCTGCACGGCGACGTGTACGACGAGGCGTGCGAGAAGGCGCTCGAGCTCGCCGAGGAGCATGGCTACACCTTCATTCACCCGTTCAACGACCTGACGGTTGCCACCGGCCAGGGCACTATCACCATGGAAATCGTCCAGGAGCTGCCGCTGGTGGACTACATCCTGGTGCCCATCGGGGGCGGCGGGCTGGCCACTGGCGTATCCACCCTGGCCAAGCTCTTGAACCCGCACATCAAGGTCATCGGCGTTGAGCCCGCGGGCGCAGCATGCCTCAAGGCCTCGTTCGAGGCGGGCCACGTGGTGAAGCTGCCCACCGTGAACACCATCGCCGACGGCACCGCCGTGCAGGAACCGGGCGATAAGCTGTTCCCGTACCTGCAAGAAAATTTGGATGACATCATCACCATCGAAGACGACGAGTTGATCGTCGCGTTCTTGGACATGGTGGAGAACCACAAGATGATCGTGGAGAACTCCGGCCTGCTCACGGTGGCCGCGCTCAAACATCTGCCGTTCACGGGCAAGAAGGTGGTCGCCATCCTTTCCGGCGGCAACATGGACGTCATCACCATGTCCTCGGTGGTTCAGCACGGCCTGATTCAGCGCGACCGCATTTTCACGGTTTCCACGCTTTTGCCCGATCGCCCCGGCGAACTGGTGCGCGTGGCAAGCATCGTGGCCGAAAACAACGGCAACGTGATCAGGCTGGACCACAACCAGTTCGTAAGCACCAACCGCAATGCAGCCGTGGAGCTGCGCCTCACCATCGAGGCCTACGGCACCGAGCACAAGCACCAGATCGTGGACGCGCTCGCCGCCGGGGGCTTCCGGCCCAAGCTTATTCAGGCGCACCTGTAGGTCGCGCCACGAGCTTCGATGCGGAAACGCCCGAACATCGCGAACCAACGGGTCTGCGCCTTATAAATCCATCGTCGCCTGGCCGCCTTGAGCGGCCATCGGGGCGCCTCGTGCGGCAACGACGACCGGATTATCACGAGGACGCCTCTTGCATAGCCAGCAAACGCCCGGCACGACCGGGCCTGACAAGGAGGTACCTCTCATGACAGGAATGCCCGCCCATACCAAATATCAGCCCGGCTTCTACATGCCGCCCGAGCCCTGCTACGACTGGGTGCAGAAGGACTACATCGAGCATGCGCCCAAATGGTGCAGCGTTGATTTGCGCGACGGCAACCAAGCCCTGATTATTCCCATGAGCCTGGAAGAGAAGCTGGAGTTTTGGAAGAAGCTCGTGGCCATCGGCTTCAAGGAGATCGAAATTGGCTTCCCCGCTGCCAGCGAGACCGAATTCGAATTCGCGCGCACGCTGATCGAGCAGAACATGATCCCCGAGGATGTGACCATCCAGGTGCTCACCCAGGCGCGCGAGCACATCATCCGCAAGACCTTCGCCGCCCTGGAGGGCTGCAAGACCCCCGTGGTGGTGCACGTGTACAACTCCACCAGCGTGGCGCAGCGCGAGCAGGTGTTCAAGCGCGACCGCGAGCAGATCAAGCAGATCGCCGTTGAGGGCGCCAAGCTGCTCAAGCAGCTGACCGACGAGGCGGGCAACGACAACTTCCGCTTCGAGTACAGCCCCGAGAGCTTCACCGGCACCGAGCCCGAGTACGCCCTGGAGGTATGCAACGCCGTGCTGGACATCTGGCAGCCTACGCCCGAGCGCAAAGCCATCATCAACCTGCCTGCCACCGTGGAGATGAGCAGCCCGCACGTGTACGCCTGCCAGGTTGAGTACATGCACAAGAACCTGAAGTACCGCGAGGGCGTTGAGATTTCGCTGCACCCGCACAACGACCGCGGCACCGGTGTGGCCGATGCCGAGCTGGGCGTTCTGGCCGGCGCCGACCGTGTCGAGGGCACGCTCTTCGGCAACGGCGAGCGCACCGGCAACGTGGACATCATCACGCTGGCGATGAACATGTTCAGCCACGGCGTTGACCCAATGCTCGATTTCAGCGACATGCCCAGCCTGGTGGAGATGTACGAGCGCACCACCCGCATGGTGGTGGAGCCGCGTCGCCCCTACGCTGGCTCGCTCGTGTTTGCCGCGTTCTCCGGCAGCCACCAGGATGCCATCGCCAAGGGCTTCGCGTGGCGCAAGGAGCACGACCCCGAGCACTGGACCTGCCCGTATCTGCCCGTCGACCCGGCGGATGTCAACCGCAAGTACGAGACCGACGTCATCCGCATCAACAGCCAGTCGGGCAAGGGCGGCATCGGCTATATCCTGGAGACCAACTACGGCTACGTGCTGCCGCCCAAGATGCGCGAGGAGCTGAGCTACGCGTCCAAGGACGTATCCGACCACGCGCACAAGGAGCTCTCGCCCGCCGAGGTGAACGAGATCTTCCACACCAGGTACGTGAACCACCCCGGCCGCGTGGAGCTGCTGGACTTCCACTACACGCACGCCGACAACAACAAGGCGTTCAAGGCGTTTGTCACCGTGAAGCTGGACGGCGTGGAGCAGGACGTGATCGGCAACGGCAACGGACGCCTGGATTCGGTGTGCGACGGCCTGGGCAAGCTGGGTCTGCGCGCCCACATCGTTGACTACGCCGAGCACACGCTGAGCACCGGCTCTGACGCGCACGCCATGGCCTACGTGGCCATCGAGGGCAGCGACGGCAAGCTGGTGTGGGGCGCCGGCGAGGATGCCGACACCGTGACCGCAGCCATCAAGGGCCTGGTCTCAGCCGTCAACCGCGCCCATCAGGCGTAATATCCGATAGTAAACTGCAAGGCGGCCTCCAAAAGGGGCCGCTTTCGCGAAGAAAGGACCTGCAACATGGGCATGACTATGACCCAAAAGATCTTGGCCGCGCATGCCGGGCTCGACTCCGTGGTGCCCGGCCAGCTGATTGAGGCCGATATCGATTTGGCCCTGGCCAACGACATCACGGGGCCGGTGGCTATCCGTGAGCTGGTGAAGGCCGATATGGACAAGGTGTTCGACCGCTCCAAGGTGGCCCTGGTCATGGACCACTTCACCCCCAACAAAGACATCAAGAGCGCCGAGCAGTGCAAGGAGTGCCGCGACTTTGCGCACAAGCACGACATCGTGCACTTCTACGACGTGGGCAATATGGGCGTCGAGCACGCGCTACTGCCCGAAAAGGGCATTGTGGCCTCGGGCGATGTGGTAATTGGCGCCGACAGCCACACCTGCACCTATGGCGCACTGGGCGCGTTCTCCACCGGCATGGGATCGACCGACATCGCCGCAGGCATCGCCACGGGCAAGGCATGGTTCCGCGTGCCCGCCGCCATCAAGTTCAACCTGACCGGCGAGCTTGCCCCCTGGGTTTCCGGCAAGGACGTGATTCTGCACATCATCGGCATGATCGGCGTGGACGGCGCGCTGTATCAGAGCATGGAGTTCTCCGGCCCCGGCGTGGCGAGCCTCTCCATGGACGACCGCTTCGCCATTTGCAACATGGCCATCGAGGCGGGTGCCAAGAACGGCATCTTCCCCGTTGATGAGAAGACCGTTGCCTACCAGAAGGACCGCGCGCTACACGAGCCGCGCGTGTTCGAGGCCGACGACGACGCCGAGTATGCCCGCGTGATCGACATCGATCTGAGCACGATTCCGCCCACGGTGGCGGCGCCGCACCTGCCCGAGAATACCAAGCCCGTGACCGAGCTGGCCGGCATCAAGATTGACCAGAGCGTCATCGGCAGCTGCACCAACGGCCGCATCGAGGACATGCGTGTGGCCGCTGAAATCATGCGCGGCAAGCACGTGGCCGACGGCGTGCGCACCATCGTGATTCCCGCCACGCAGGAAGTGTACCTGCAGTGCATCCGCGAGGGTCTGGCCGAGATTTTCATCGAGGCCGGCGCCATCATGTCTACGCCCACCTGCGGGCCTTGCCTGGGCGGCCACATGGGCATTCTCGCCGCGGGCGAGCGCGCCATCGCTACCACGAACCGCAACTTCGTGGGCCGCATGGGCCACGTGGATTCCGAGGTGTACCTGTCAAGCCCCGCTGTAGCGGCAGCCAGCGCCATCACCGGCGTGATCACCGACCCGGCAACTCTGTAACAGCAACGAAAAAGGAGAAGTCCGTGAAAATGACCGCGAAAGGCACCGTGTTTAAGTACGGTGACAATGTGGATACCGATGTCATCATCCCCGCGCGCTACCTGAACATCGCCGACCCCAAGGAGCTGGCGACGCACGCGATGGAGGACATCGACACCGAGTTTGTGAAGAAGGTGCAGCCGGGCGACATCATGGTTGCCAACAAGAACTTCGGCTGCGGCAGCTCGCGCGAACATGCGCCGCGCGTCATCAAGGACAACGGCGTGGCGTGCGTGATCGCCGCCAGCTTCGCGCGCATCTTCTACCGCAACGCCATCAACATTGGCCTGCCCATTCTCGAGTGCGCCGAGGCGGCCGAGGCCATCAATGCCGGCGACACCGTGTCTGTGGATTTCGCCACCGGCACCATCACCGACGAGACCACCGGCCAGACGTTCCAGGCGTTGCCCTTCCCCGAGTTCATCCAGGGGATTATCGACAACGATGGGTTGCTGAATAGCCTGAAAGCGCGCGGGGTGTAACGGATTCGGATGCGGGTGCGCGCGGGGAGTGCCCCGCTGCGACACCCGCTTTCCTACCGCTCGCTTCGCTCGCTATGCGGAAAGCTCCTGTTGCCTGTTTTGAAAACAAGTGGAGCAACAGAGTGATCGCCGCGGGGCCCTCCCCGCGCGCACCCGCATCCGACCCGACACCGACGTTCGTTTAGGCTATGGGTGGGACGCACGCCTGGTGGACCCGCTAGTTTGACTTTGCCGAGGCTTTATTTGACCTGATGGAGGATTGAGGATGACGAAATACAATATTGCGGTTATGAAGGGCGATGGGATTGGCCCTGAGATTGTGGACGAGGCGCTTAAGGTGCTTGATAAGGTGGGCGAGAAGTTCGGCCACGAGTTCGTGTATAACGAGGTGCTTATCGGCGGCGCGGCCATTGATGCGACGGGTGAGTGCCTGCCGCAGGCCACCGTGGATGCGTGCATGGCTTCCGACAGCGTGATCCTGGGCGCCGTGGGCGGTCCCAAGTGGGACAGCCAGCCTCCCGCGAACCGCCCCGAGAAGGCGCTACTGGGCATCCGCAAGGCGCTGGGCCTGTTCGCCAACCTGCGCCCCGCTACGCTCTACGCCCCGCTGGCCGATGCCTGCCCGCTCAAACCTGAGCGCATCAAGGACGGCCTTGACCTGGTGGTTGTGCGCGAGCTCACCGGTGATGTGTACTTTGGCGAGAAGCATCGCGACGAGGGCGGCACCGGCCATGACGACATGAACTACTCGGTGGCCGAGGTGGAGCGCATCGCGCATCGCGCGTTCCAGATGGCTCGCCAGCGCCGCAACCACGTGACCAGCGTGGACAAGGCCAACGTGCTGGAAACCAGCCGCGTGTGGCGCGAGACGGTGGAGCGCATTGCCGCCGAGTACCCCGATGTGACCTGCGATTACATGTATGTGGATAACGCCTCCATGCAGCTGGTGACCAACCCCGGTCAGTTCGACGTGATTCTGACCGGCAACCTGTTCGGCGACATCCTGTCCGACGAGGCAAGTTGCATCACCGGCTCCATCGGCATGCTGCCCTCCGCCAGCCTGGGCGAGACCAGCCGCGGCATGTACGAGCCCATTCACGGCAGCGCGCCGGACATCGCGGGCCAGAACATCGCCAACCCCATCGCCACCATTCTTTCCGTGGCTATGATGCTGCGCTACAGCTTTGACTTGGCCGCCGAGGCCGATGCCATCGAGAACGCCGTGAACAGCGTGCTTGAGGCGGGTCACCGCACGGGCGACATTGCCAAACCCGGCGAGAAGAAGGCCACGTGCTCCGACATGGGCACGCTGATCGCTGCCGCAATCTAAAACCGGATTTGACACCGATCGCGCCAGAGCACAAAGGGGCTTTCTTCGGAAAGCCCCTTTCTCATGCGTAGCGCCCTACGCCTCAATGGCTTTGCGCGGCCGTCCAGCCGCCCTTGCATTTCATTCCATGATTAATGTCGTATCGCCTTTAGAGCCTGCATTGATGCCGTTTTCCCAGGTGATTACGAATAAAATGGGGATTTCGTAAAATATAGGCAAAACGCGTGGTATGCTGATGATAGTTTTCAGCACCAACCGCGATTCGACTGGCCACCCGGAACGACAGGCCGCCGCATCGCACCGCTCACATCCCGCCCGCGACACCCATGCACGGACCAACCAAGAAAAGCGGCTTCCGCTGCCTTTCGGCATATGCTCATGCATGCAACGCACGTGAGGTGCGCTGTTTGAGCACATGCAGCCATCGGCCGCCAGCCACATCATGAACGGACAACATGGCATCGGCCAAACGCTTACGGGGCCCGGACGAAATGTGAGCACAGATCAGAAGCACGACCGGCACGACAGCATAAGAGATTGGGGTTTGGCATGTATCAGCTCGATGAGAAGGTGGTGTACGCCAATTACGGCGTATGCATTATTTCGCAGGTGGATGCGCCGATGACGTTCGGCGGGGTGGAGCGTTCGTACTATGTGCTCACGCCCACGCGCAAGCGCGGCGGCACGGTATACGTCCCCACCGATCACGAGGAGCTGATGCGCCCCGTCATGAGTCGCACCGAAGCATTGAGCCTGATTGATTCGCTGGCCTCGATTGCGATCGACGATTACAAAGACAACAACTCGCGCGCCGTGGAGGATCATTTCCGCAAGATCCTGCGCACGAACGATTGCGCCGCAGCGGCCCAGGTAGTGAAAACCATGCGCGCCCGCATCGAGGAGCAGCGCGAAAAGCGCCACACGCCTTCCAGCATGTACACACGCCTTTTGGAGCAGGCGGAACACCAGGTAAGAAGCGAGCTTTCCGCCGCGCTGGACATCCAGGAAGACAATCTAGACGATTTCATCGCCGAGCAGACGGCGTAACGCGGCGCGTCCATTCGCCAGGAAATGGCAACGGAAGTAACGTGAAGCACACTTGAAGAGCTGAGACGAAAAAGGCCCGGAACTTCCGGGCCTTGTCAATTCGTGGAGCCGACGACCGGACTCGAACCGGTGACCTACGCATTACGAGTGCGTTGCTCTACCAACTGA
>CAUWMI010000081.1:0-10553 GCA_963559755.1 uncultured Slackia sp.
ATGAAAAGAGCGTTATTTGCGTGGGAGGAAATCCACTCGAAAGACTCATTGGCATTGGGGGGGGGGGGGGGGGGGGCATTTTAATACTATTCCGCATTCCTCGGATTTCCAAAAGGGCGTAGAAAGCTGCTTCGAAGCACGCAAATAATGCGATTTTAGGAAATCACCCCCCCCGATTTCATGCACTTAACGCATTTTTCGGAATGGGATGTCGCGGATCCCGCATAGAGAGCAGCAACAAAGAGGACGGCAACCTCTCGGTCACCGCCCTCTCTCAATGAAATGGAAATGCACTTTAAATGAGATAAAGATGCTCTCTCAATGAAATAACAATGCTCTCAAACCCAAAGAGAAATCACGCTCTAGTACGAAACGCGAGCCTTTTCTTCCTCCGTGAGCATGGTGGCAATGAACTTCATCAGGCTGCGACGGCGAACCACGCCTACCAGCTTGCCACCGTCGAGCACCGGGAGCTCCTTGAGGCGCTTCTCGGCAATCATGCGACATGCATCTTCGAACGTTGCATCGGGAGAGATGCCCACCACCTGTTTGGTGGCAATCTCGCCCACATTCATGTCGGCAAGGCGAAGCGCACGGTCCTTCACGTTCTCATCGTCGGGCATGCGCAACGCCATGAAACCCGAGGCGCCCGTCACCGTTTGCATCTCGTCACCGAACGTGCGCAGGATATCGCTGTTGGACACGAATCCGCGCGCATAGCCCTGGCTATCCACGATGATCGCGCCACTTGCGTTTGCCTCAGTCAGCACACGGGCGGCAAACGCCATCGAGACACCTTCCGGTACGGTGAGAGGATTGGCGTCCATGACATCCGCGACACGATGACGTCCGGCCTCCTTCGGTTCCACGCGCGCCGCAGACGGCGCGACGTCGGTCTTCTTGTTGCGCACAAACGCCGCAATCATGACCAGCGCGACAATCGAAATCACCAGCACCGCGATATAGGACAGATGATATCCGGCAAACACGCGCTCAACCTCGGATCCCTGCGTGGCGCTCGCCGATCCCAAAGCAGAGAACGACATGATGAGCGCCGTGCCGAGCGATGCACCCACCTGGTTCATCGTGTTGGTGACCGAAGTGGCATGCTGCACCAGGTCGTTGCTCAGGGAGTTCACACCCCAGGTGTTGATGGGCGTGAACAGCAGCTGAATGGCCAGGCACGTGGCCACATTCGCTACGATGACACAGGGAACCACGCTGTCCATGCCGTAGAACGCCATGCCCACGCAGCCCACCATAAGCATCACGACGCCAATGAGCGAGATAGCGCGCACGCCTGAGCGATCGAACATGCGACCCGCGAACAGGCTGCCGAAAGCGCCCAGCACCGCACCTGGCAGCGTGATGAGACCGCTCACGGTAGCGGAATGGCCCAGCACGTTCTGGATGTAAAGCGGCATGAGCACGCTCAGGCCGATGAGGATGGCCTGCAAAACGGCGCACGTGCAGGCGGCCACGCGGTAGCGACGGCTCTTGAATACTTCGAGGCGCAGCATGGGCTCATCCAGCTTGAACTGGCGCCATGCGAATAGACCGAGCAACGCCGCGCCGACGATCATGAGCGCCACGCACACCGCAGGCGCGGACGACGAGGCAAACGACGAAATGCCGTAGAGCAACGATACCAAGCCCAGCGACGAGAGCACGATGGAGAGCGCATCGGCAGACGTGCGGGGAAAGCCCTCACGGTTGACAAGCACCTTGGCGGCGAACACCAAAACGATGGCGGTGCACGCGACGACCACGCAGAAGAGCGCACGCCAACCCACCACGTCAACCAGCAAACCGCCGAGCGACGGGCCCACCGCGGGAGCAAACGCGATGACCAGGCTCACCAGGCCCATCGCCTGACCGCGACTCTCGCGCGGGAACGACAGCAGGATGAGCGACATGACCATAACCATCAGCACGCCGGTGGACGCGGCTTGCATAACGCGGCCCAGCAGCAGCACGGCGAACACCGGCGCAATCGCCGCTACCAAGCTGCCGGCGCCGAACAGAATCATGCCGCCGATGAACAGCTGACGCGTGCTGAAACGACCCATGAACCATGCCGCGAGCGGAATGACCACGGCCTCGACCAGGGCGTAAGCCGAGGTCAACCACTGTACCGTAGTAGCGTCCACGTTCATGTGCACCATGATGGACGGTAGTGCCGGAGAAAGCAGCGTTTGGTTCAGCACCACCAGCACCGCGCCCGCGAGCAGCACGATAACCATGCGCTTAGCTTCTTTCGTAAGTCCCAGAGATCCCATATTCCACGCTTTCTGTCGCGAATCGAGATGAGCAAGCGAATACGGCCGCTGCGGATCCCACCCCAAATGAGCGTTGCAGACTTTTACCAGGCCCCGCAGATGGAAAAGCCGCCCTGCGGCGGCGATTCGATTGCGCATCACGATTGCTTGATTTACACTTGACGAGCGTCAATTGTATAATTCACTTGATTAATGTCAATGGACTTTCGTCAATTCTTCGGAGGATGTTCATATTGGCAAGCTCGACAGGAGGAGGACATCCCATGATCGATGAACGTGATATCGACAGCATGATCAAAGCATCGCTGTACTTCCACGAGCTATTCAAGAAAACCATCCTTGCCACACCACCCGCCGAAGTGGTTACGAAAACCCAGATGGACATCCTTCTCACGCTCTACGCCGACGGCCCCATGAGCATGTCGGCGCTGAGCTCGCACGTAAACATTGCGCCTGAACAAACCACGCGCGCCATCAAAAACCTGCGCGAGCGCGGCCTGGTGGAAAGCGACCGTGACGAAGAGAACCGCCGCATGGTAATCGCGCGGCTTTCCGAAAAGGGCACGCTCCTGCTCGACGATCACACGCGCGAGCTCCACGCCAACCTACAGGCCAGCCTCGAGGGACTGACCGATGAAGAGGTCGCTCAGCTTGCCGAAACCGCCCGCGTGGCCACCCGCCTGCTGGAAAAGACGGGCTTCAGGCACGTAGTGACCGATCCGAAGATTCGGAAATAGATTCCGTTACGGTTCACGTGAGTTCGAGCTGTTTGCGCTGCATAGCGTTCCCCTGACTACTGGGCAATACGTGGCCAAAGCTGGGCGATGTCGCCCTGCAGGCTGACTCCGTTGGGTATGCGTCGGTGCTCTATGTGGGCATCGTCGTAATTCATGCGGATGAGGGGTGCACCCGTCATCTGGGCCATCTGCTCGAAGGGGTAGCGAATCCATACCGGCGTATTCCAACCGACTCCCAATTCCAGCAGCACAGTACGCTTTTCGCGCACCCCTTCTACAAAATCGAAGTAGCGCTCCTGTGCGGCGCGCCAATCGGCATCCTCCACGAAGGTGCCGTCGCAACGCAGATGGACCTCCATCGGTCCGCCGCATACGGGGCACGCGGGAACAAGGAAAGGGTCCTTGAGACGCGTGGCGCACGAAACCGAAACCGATGCATCGGGCGTCGCGGCATCGAACGCCGCCGCACCGATGTCCCCGCGCATGGCTTTGACCAGCTCCTCATCAGGATAAATGCGTTCATGACAGCCGCGGGCGCATTGGATAAACCCGTAATCGCCCTGCGTGGCAAAAATGCGATTTGCGTCGAATCCCGCCAGTTCGAACTGTGCATCCACATTGGTGGTGATGACAAAGTAATCGCGCTCGCGCGCCCAGGCGAACAGATCGCGGTAAAGCTGCGTGGCACCAGGAGCAAAGCGGTTGACCCAGATATGCTGCGCCCAGTAAGCCCACTTATCTTCGGATGTTGGAAACGGGTAGAACCCGGCAGAATACATATCAGCCATGCCATATCGCCTGATAAATGGTGCAAAGTAGCGTTGGAACCGCTCGCCTGAATACGAGAGCCCCGCCGCCGTGGACAACCCCGCTCCCGCGCCGATAATCACACGATCGGCATCTGCGAGAATTTCCCGAGCACGCTCGATGTTTACCTCGAGATTTCCGGACTCACCGCGCACAATTCTCCTCGCTCTCCATTCCCAAAAGGCGACGATAGATCGCCTCGTCCTCGGCAGAAAATACGTTGAATATCACGGTCATGTCGTCCTGCGCGTGCGCGCCCAACCACGCCCGGACCGTACCGATGGCGATAGGCGCAGCCTGCTCCTGCGGAAACCCGAACACGCCGGTGCTGATGCAGCACAGCGCGATGGACGTATCGCCTGCCGCAAGCGCAGCGTCCAGACAGGCGCGATAGCTCGCAGCCAGCTGTGCACAATGCTCGGGAGTCGGATGCCCTTCGGCGATGGGTCCCACCGTGTGGACCACATGACGCGACGGCAGGTTGTAGGCAGGCGTGACCTTAGCCTGACCCGTAGGCTCTGGATGCCCCTGTTCCCGCATGAGCCGCGCGCACTCGATGCGCAGCTGCACTCCGGCAAACGTATGGATGGCGTTGTCGATGCAATAGTGGAGCGGCGCCCAGCACCCCGTCATGCCGGAGTTGGCGGCATTCACGATAGCATCGGCGGCAAGCGTGGTGATGTCGCCGCGCCACAGGCGGATGCGACCTGCAGGAATGCCCCTGAATTCGGGCGCGGGCTCAGTATCGGCCATGCGCGTGATGCCCGCCTCGGCAATCATGCCTTGGAGAAGCTCGTCCTGCGCCGCAAGCAGCGCCTCATCGGCGGGTTCGGGCTCACGCACGTTTACCAGCCCTCGAAACGCAAGCCACAAATCCTCCGTGCTTGCATCGGGCGCTTCGGCTCGACGCAGCAACTGCTCCAGTCGCCCCGTCGCGCATCCCCCGCGCTTGAAATGCTCACACCCGAGGCGCGGCACCAGATAGGTGAGCAGCTCGCGCTTTCGTTCTTCCTTCATGCCCGCGTCCTTTCCGCCTGCTCCACAAAGATGCTAATCGGGTTCATTGTACGTCCGCCAGATGCAATGCCCGATTAGCATCTCCCACTACCGTATTGAGGTGCTACTTGCGCACCACGGAAATGCGCTGCTTGATGTGATTGCCGGATTCGATCTCATCCACCATGGCGATGGCGTAGTCGGCGTAGCTGATGATGCTCTCGCCGCGCTCGTTGAGCACGAGTTCCTCGCCGCCCAGAATGTAGGAGCCAGTGCGCTCGCCCTCAGCCTGGAAATCGCCGGCGGGGCTGATGTAGGTCCAGTTCACGTCGTCGCAAGCGCGCAGATAGGCAAGTGCCTCGCCGTGAGAGGCCGAAAGCGGCTTCCAATCCTCGGGGAAATCGTCACCCATGTCCACCGTAGCAGTGTGCTCGGGGTTCACGAACAGGCTGCCTGCGCCGCCCACAACAAGCAGGCGCGCATCGGTGCCAGCCACGAGATTCGCAAGGTGCTTCGCCGCCTGGGCAATGCCCGGGATGGTTTCAGGGGTCCAAGCGCCGAACGCGTCCACCACCACGTCGAAGCCCGCGAGGTCTTCCTTGGTCAGGTCGAACAGGTCCTTGACGATAACATTCTGAGCGGCGGATTTGTTCTCGCCGCGCACCACGGCGGTCACATCCATGCCGCGATCCATGGCCTCTTTGACGATGAGCTGACCGGCCTTGCCGTTGGCGCACACAACTGCGATTTTCATGATGGTTCCTTTCCGTCCTGCCTTACCCCTCGCCCTCCGTGTGCAGTTCGCGCACTTCGTGCAAAGCGCTTGGCATTCCTTTCTTTGTTGTAACTATTACTGTTACGTCTTTCGACATGACGAAGTAAACCACCTTCAAGATGTAATGTCAATAGTTACAGCAAGATTTTTGAGAAAAGTTGTAATAATTGTTTTTACATCATGATTCGAGTACTATGAACAGGAGATTTGAGATGCGAGTCGCTCGGTGCGTCAGACGCGCAAAGCGATTGACTCTCCACAAGATCATGAGCAAGGAGCCTGCCATGCAGATTTCAACCCGCTTCACCATCGGCGTACACACGCTGTTGTGCATCGCCTACTTCGACGGCAAAGCGCGCACCACGTCCAAGTTCATCGCAGGTAGCGTGAACGCCAACCCCGTGGTCATTCGACGCGCGCTCGTGCAACTCAAAGACGCAGGGCTTATCGAAGTGGCTGCAGGCACAGGCGGCGCAAGCCTTGCCAAGCCGGTCTCAGATATTACGCTTCTCGATGTGTTCGACGCCGTGGAATCCGTGGAGGATGGCGGCCTGTTCGATTTCCATGCCAATCCCAACCCCGCCTGCCCCGTGGGCGGCAGCATGCACAAGCTGCTCGATAACCGCCTGCGCGAGGCGGAAGAAGCACTGCGCGCAAACCTGGCGCAAACCACGCTGCAAGACCTGCTGGATGAACTGCCCGCTGCGGGCGAATAGCACCAGGCGCAGGCACCGAACCCGCTGCTCAGCGCCAGGATTCATCTCCCGCAAAACCAAGACGCCGTCCGCTTCTGTATGATAAGAAACGGACGGCGTATTTATATTCTTTGCGCGCTAGCTCAGCAACGGGGATTCGCGGTAGTGCCGAAAGAGAGCGCGAAGCAGCATGGCAATCAGCAACAGAAAGCGGGCACGACAGCTGCGCCAGCACCTCGTCGGGAATGCTAGAGGGGCTCTGCGTGATGAAGTACACGCCCACGCCCTTGGAGCGAATGAGCTTGACCACCTGGACAATCTTATCCAGAAGCTCGTCCGGCATGTTGTTGAACAGGAGATGCGCCTCGTCGAAGAAGAACCCGAACTTGGGCTTGTCCAGATCGCCCGCCTCGGGCAGCGTGTCGAAGAGCTCGGAGAGCATCCACAACAGGAACATGGCGTAGATCTGCGGACTCTGGATGAGCTTGGCAGCGTTGAGGATGTTTACGTAGCCCTGGCCGCCGAGCATGTCCCAGAAGCGGCACGGGCAGCCCTCGAGGGTGAAGCCCTCAAGCCCGAACTTCTCCACGCGCTTCTTGATGTTGTCGGAATCCTCGCCCGCCTGGGCCATGCCGGTCACGTCGCCTTTGACGTCGGCCATGAACACGGGCACGCCGGCTTTCGAGAAACCCTCGGCCATCACCTTGAGCGTGACGGTTTTGCCCGTGCCCGACGCTCCGGCGATAAGACCGTGACGATTGGCCTGGTTAAGCAGCAGATTGACAGGCACATCGCCCACGCCCATCCAAATTTTATCGCCCTGGAACATGCATTTCCTCCTTTTGTCGCATAACAGCAAAACGATACGCGAACAAAGAGGTCCGCCTCATTTGGACGGCAGCCCTCAAGAAGAAGTTCAATGTTGTAGCGTGATGCGAAGAGGTCACTTGGGCTGAGACTCGACAACAAGGACAGCTCTGAAAACCGCCTGCTTGGCGCGCAGTGCGGTACCGGACACAGGCAGCATTGAATGCGGTTGCGGCATTCGAGCAGAAAGCATGCGCGGAGGCACGTATTATTGGTCCACCGCCGACGCAAGCGTCTCCCCGCGTGCGTTTTCTGGCTTGGCGGTTATCGTGCGCGTGCCGTCGAGCGCCACGGCGAAGTCGAGCGTCAGGCACGCCTCGTCGGCCGCCTCGGGGAACTTATCGCCCCATTCCACCAAGCTCACGCCATCGCCCTCGGTGATGCCCCAGTAGTCGATATCGTCGAGCTGGCTCGCATCCTCCAGGCGATAGAGATCGAAATGGTAGAGCGGCAAGCGCCCGCCCTGATATTCGCACACCAGGTTGAACGTGGGGCTTGTGGGAACGTCAGGAGTGTGAAGGCCGGAGGCGAACCCCTGCGTGAAGTGGGTCTTGCCCGCCCCAAGGTCGCCCACGAGCAGAATCACATCGCCTGGTTGCGCCGCTTGCGCCATGCGATGTGCCAGCTCCTGAGTATCTTCGACGCTGTGGCTCACAAATTGCATACTCGTGCTCCTGACAACCTTGTGATGAGTATTGATAAACTATTAGAGAGTTAGTATGTAATAGATACTAACTCTCTAATTCGTTGTTAGTTTACGATTTATGCCTACTTACAGTTCGAACCCGTAAGCCTCAAGCACCTTCTTGGGGACCATGAAGCGCACAGTCTTCTCGGGGTCGACCATCTGGCACACTTCCACGTTGCCGCACAGGCTGAACAGCATCACCAGGTCGGCAGGATCTTCGCCCGTGCGGTCGGCCACCAGGTCAACCATGCGATGCACGGCCCCATCGGCAGCCGCATCCAGCGATTCGGCGGAGTAGATGACGCCGAACTCCTCGAAGTTTTCGATGAGCGGCGTGTCGATAGAAAGCTCGGGCAGCGCCGTCAGCTTCACCGTCGCATGGCCTGCAGCCTCAGCACCGGAGACGCTCACCTCGCCATCGCCCATCACAGCATGCATATCGCCGCAGCCGAACAAGGCACCGTCGACCGCCACCGGGAAATACAGCGTGGCACCGGGAGCGACCTTGGTGTTGTCCATGTTGCCGCCGTGTGCGCCGGGCGTGCCGCAGTTCACAGGATCGCCCGCCGGGGCAACGCCGATGACGCCGATCATGGGGCGCAGGGGCAGCTGCACCTTGTCATCCCACGTCAGCATGCAGTTCTCGATGGAGCACACACGCTTGCTCCATCCGTCCAGGCGGTCGCCGTACACGCCCTCGTCCTTACCGGTGCAGCATATGACCGTGCCGTCGAACGCAAGAGATTCGATCTCGACCTTGAGCGCGCCGCCTGCCTTGGCGCCTTCCACATAAATCGGGCCGGTAGCAGGATTGATGGCGTCCCAATCGATGTTGTCGATCTCGTCATCCGGCATCTGAATCTGGTTGCCGAAGCAGTCCTTTGTACGGATGGTCACCGTTTCGCCGGACGGCACGGTAAGCGCCGGCTCAAGATCTTTGCTGAACGCGTAGAACACTTTCGAATCCGACAGGTACGGGAAATCCATGGGCGCCTCCAATCGATTGGGGATGATTGGCACCATGATACCGCGCCCACCGCCTGCGCGCGACCGAACCGCGGCAATTCCACTCCCCAAAACGCAACGATGCCGCCCCGAAGGACGGCATCGGCACAGAGCAAAATGATATCAACATTGGGTGCATGCAAAAACAGCGAGCGGCGGCCCGGTGCCCCAGATAGCCCCGCCGCAGCACCAGCAAACATGCCTGTGGCATGTTTGGTCCCTCTCTATGCGACCGAGAGGGAGCGCGATGCATAGCATCGCGGTACGCGCCGAGTGCTGCACAAGGGGCTAGATGGGGTGCCCGGTCGCCGCACAGCGTCGTAGCGACTCATCGAGTAATTACGCTGGCTGGTAAGCCAGCGTAATTAAATAGCGAAATCCTCTTCGCCGTTGAACACCTTGAGGGCGTCTTCCACGGAGTAGTCGGCCAGGGTGATAGCGCTGATGGCCTTGGTCAGGCGCACGGCCTCATCCAGGCTGCGCTGATGGATGTTGCGGCCAGTGGCGTTGCCGCATGCGCCGCCCACGTGAATCTGGTCGTGCAGCTGCGTGAGGAACGTCTGAGCGTCCACGGTGGAACCGCCCGCGCACACCAGACCGGTGCGGCCGGCTGCCTTCGACGCAATCGCAAGATTCTCGGCGGACGTGGAATCCTCGCAGGCCTTGGGCGGATTCACCTTCACGAAGTCGGCGCCCAGGCACAGAGCCACGCCGGCGGCGCCCGCAATCAGCTCGGGAGCCTTCTCGTCGGTGACAGCCTTGCCGCGGGGGTAGATCCACAGTACCACGAGCAGACCGTTCTCATGAGCCTCGGCGATAAGCTGGCCGGCCTCGGACATCATGGCGGCCTCGTACTCGCTGCCCAGGTAGATGGTGTAGCCCAGGCCCACCACGTTCACGCCGTTCTCGCGCATGGCGAGCACGGCCTCAAGGTCGTGCAGCTGCGGGCTGTAGGGGTCGCTCTGGGCGGTCTTGACCAGGTTGGTCTTGGAGTTCATCTTGACCAGATAGTTGATCTCGGGGTAATCGGCGGCATAGCGCGCGATGAGGCCACGCTGGCCGGCGAGCACGCCGCACACGCCCTGGGAACCAATCTGGAACAGATGCTCGGGATCGAGGTCGGCGATATCGATGCCCTCGCCATAGAAGTCGCCGTTCATGTGCTCAATCTTCTGGTCGCAGGCGAACAGCATCAAGCGGCCGGTGCCGTGCGTGGCGGCCATGTAGTTGTCGATGTACGTTTCGCGGGCGTCGGCCGCGACGTCGACGGGCACCTTCACCTGATCACGGGTGATCTTGGGCATGGCTTTCCTCCTAAGAGACGGTTTTGCTTTGCGCAGCACGGATTCGCGAAGGCCAAGGCAATCGCGAGCCAAGTTGCGCGACAACTGCACGCGCCCAAAGGCCGAAGAGGACCTGCCGCCGCCGAACGCACCGTGCACGACGATTCAGGCATGCCCCTTCCGCATGGATAGCTCCCTAGGCACGTACCGTTTAAGTGTAACGCGAACACGGCCGCGCCGCGAGCAGCTTGTAAGAAATCGCACCGAAAGCAAGGTGCGCGGCATCCGGCCGAACAAGATGCCGCGCACCCGTTACCTCTTTACCGGCCAAAGCCGAGTAATTCCGCCCGATTCGACCGACTTTCTACGTTTTGGCCTTTGCCCAATCCGTAAATTCACTGTTCGCCCATAACTCCACCGA
>CAUWMI010000082.1:0-10514 GCA_963559755.1 uncultured Slackia sp.
CACCGACTCCCCCGTGGCCATTGAGTCCATCGTTTCCGGCAACGCTCAGATGGCCTACCTTGGTGCCGAGGGCTACTGCCAGGCTCACGAGAAGAACCCGCAGGTCGTGTGCGCGTTTACCCAGAGCGACGAGGAGGGCGGCCTGGACGGCGCCTGCTACTACAGCCGCATCTGCGTGCGTAAGGAGGATGCCGATCAGTACAAGGACGGCGACTCCTACTCCATCCAGAACATCAAGGGCAAGTCGTTCTCCTTCGTGAGCGCCACTTCCACCTCGGGCTTCGCGATTCCTTCCTCTGCCATCGTGAGCGAGTTCGGCCTGGAGAGCTCTGACGAGCTGCTCGAGGGCGGTGCGTTCTTCAGCGAGGTGCTGTTCGGCAACTCCCATGCTGGCTCTATGGTAAACCTGCTCGCCGGCGACTGCGATGCCGCCGCGTTCGACGATGTTGACGTGGACATGTATCTGGAGCTTGTCGAAGGCGAGGAGAACACCGTGGGCGCCGTCTACCGCGCTCGCGAGGATGCCGAGGCTCCCGTCGACACCGTTGCCGGCAAGGAGTTCGTGATCATCGAGATCACGCCGGTTCTCAACGCGCCGTTCTGCTTCAACAACGAGGCCATCGACGAGGAGACCCGCACCAAGATCACCGATTACTTCTGCTCCGATGCCGTGGCCGACGACCCGCAGATCTTCGTGGATCCCGACGACGAGAACGCCGTGGGCATCTTCACCAAGGATTCCGACGCCATGGGCTTCGTGAAGGTGGAGGATTCCTGGTACGACCCCATCCGCAACGTGTAAAGAAACTCGTGGCTTGCCCGGCATCCCATGCGGGCGCCGGGCTTTCTCGCGCCCAGCTATCAACAGTCGCCCGGCCTGGCTCATAGTGCAGTCGTTTTGCCTCCCGCCGTGCTGAGCCCTGAGGTTATCCCGTCATTTTGACGCTAATTTCACCGTGAATCGCACTTTTTACCGTCAAAAAGACGGGATTCCTTAAGCGGGTGACGGTGCGGGGGAGTGCGAAAAGGCGCGGGGATTGCGAAAAGCGCGACAGGCGAAGGCCCGCGACGGATCGACGGCTGCAAGCTCTGGGCCGCATTAATCATTTCGAATGGAGATATACATGGCTGACGAGAATATCCTTCTGGATATCCGCGGACTCACCAAGTGCTACAAGGGCGATGCCAAGGCGCTCGACGACGTGTCGCTCAACGTGCGCCGCGGCGAGTTCGTGACCATCATCGGCGCTTCGGGCGCCGGCAAATCTACGCTTCTGCGCTGCATCAACCGCCTCATCGAGCCCACGTCGGGTTCGGTGGTCTTCGACGGGCGCGAGATGACCCAGCTGGGCAAGCGCGACCTGCGCCTCGCGCGCCAGCGCATCAGCATGATCTTTCAGCACTACAACCTGGTGTATCGCATGACGGCGATCGAGAACGTACTGCACGGGCGCCTCGGTTACAAATCGACCCTCGCGGGCGCGCTCGGCCTGTATTCCGAGGACGAGAAGGCGCTCGCGTTCAAGGTGCTCGATCAGGTGGGCCTGGCCGATTTCGCCTACAAGCGCACCGACCAGCTCTCAGGTGGCCAGAAGCAGCGCGTGGGTATCGCGCGCGCCCTTGTGCAGGAACCCCTGCTCATGCTGTGCGACGAGCCCATTGCGAGTCTCGACCCCAAAAGCTCGCGCACAGTCATGGAGCGTTTGCGCTGGGTGGCCGACGAGCTGGGCATAGCGTGCCTGGTCAACCTGCATCAGGTGGATTTCGCGCTGGAGTTCTCGGACCGCATTGTGGGCCTGGCGAAGGGCCGCAAGGTGTTCGAGGGCACGCCTGACGAGGTGAACGAGGAGGTCATCCACACGGTCTACGGCGATGTGGACATCGAGGGTCTGCCGGGCGATCGCATGGTTCCCACCATCGTGCAGGCTGATGTGGCGGGCGGTGCCGCGGGCACCTCTAGCACCGGGGTGGCGTGATGTGCGCCCGTAAGCTGGCGGTAGAGGGCCCGGCATCGGCGAAGGCGAGCACGCGCCTCACCGGGACCAATGCGAACCTTGCTGCTACTAACGCTTTCTTCCGCAAGAAAACGCTCGTGCTTCTAGCGCTTGTGATCGGCTTCTTCGTCATCAACGGCGTATCGGGCGCCTTCGTCGATTTCGACTTCGTGTCGGCCGTGGTGGATATCCCTGCCGGCATCGCCTGGATGGCTGCGGAATTCATGCCCACGGTGGATTCGCTCTCCAAGCTCGAATCCATTCTTCCGGCGCTTGGGTCCACCATCCTCGCCTCGGTGGCTTCGAGCTGCATCGCGGCGGTGTTCGCGTTCGTTCTCGCCGTATTGGGCAGCCGCACCACCGGCATCGGCGGCCCCACGTCGATCATCGTGCGCGCCATCGCGTCGATCTTCCGCAACATCCCCGTGGTCGCATGGGCGCTCGTCTTGCTGTTTAGCTTCAAGCAGAGCGAATTTACCGGCTTCCTCGCGCTCTTTCTCACCTCGTTCGGCTATCTGACCAGGTGCTTCCTTGAGACGATCGACGAGATGAGCACCGGTCCTATCGAGGCGCTTCGCGCGGCGGGAGCAACGTATTTCCAGATTGTGGTGCAGTGCGTCATGCCCATGTGCGTCACCTCGATCATCAGCTGGGTGCTCTACATGATCGAGACAAACATCCGCGACGCCACGCTGGTAGGCATCCTCACCGGCACGGGCATCGGCTTTGTGTTCGACGTGTACTACAAGAGCTTCCGCTACGACGTGGCGGGCCTCACGCTGGTGACCATCGTGCTCGTGGTGATCGCCTGCGAGACGCTTTCCAATTACATCCGAAGGAGGATCATGTAATGAGCGAGGCAACTTTTTCGGCCGTCCGCCGTTCGCGCTCCGGCAAGCTTCGCGTGCATGTGATGCATAAGGCCGATGCCGCTCTGTGGGTAGTAGTGGGCGTGCTCGCCGCGGTGACCGTGTTCGCCATGGCCATCATGGATTACGGCAAGGTCAACTTCTTCGATGCGTGCGTCGCCGCGCTCGGCGACTTCTGGCAGATGATGTCTTCGCCGGGCCTCGCGGGGCACTTCACCGCCGAGGACGTGATTGTGGGGCTGTTCGAGTCGCTTGCGCTCGCAGCGCTCACCACGTTCATCGGAGCCGTTATCGCGTTCGTGTTCGGCCTGTTCGCGGCCGTGAATCTGTCCAACAAGGCCGCCAGCAACGTCATCAAGATCCTGATGTCGATCTTTCGCGCGGTGCCCACGATTCTTTGGGTGCTCGTGTTCTCGGTGGCCATCGGGCTCGGGCCTGAGGCTGCGGTGGCGGGCCTGCTGTTCCATAGCATCGCCTACCTGGTGAAGGCCTATTCCGAGGCGTTCGAGGAGATCGACCCCGGCACGCTTGAGGCGCTGCGCGCATCGGGTGCCCGTTGGTGGCAGATCGTGTTCCAGGCGGTCATCCCCGCCAAGACCAACGAGCTGCTTTCCTGGACCTTCATCCGCTTTGAGATCAACTTCGTGAACGCGGTTGCCGTGGGTGCCGTGGCCGGTGCGGGCGGCATTGGCTACCAGTTGTTCTTGGCCGGCAGCTTCTATCTGAACCTGCACGAAGTGGGGCTCATTGTGTACATGTGCCTGGCCGTTGCCGTGGTACTGGAGATCATCGCCACCCAGCTGCGCAAACGCTTCATCGTGCAGCAGTAGCGGATGCGACGGTGGTATTCGAACGTGTCGCTTGAAGCGGCAGCAATCGAGTAGGTCATTGGAGTGCCGCACGGGCCCCGGGGAGGGTGCCCGACGACACTTGGCGGCTCAAATCATTCACAAAGCAGAACGCCGGAGCATCGCGCATAGCGAGCGAAGCGAGCGGTAGCGATGCGGGTGCGGCGGGCACCCTCCCCGGGGCCCGTGCGGCACGGTGGGATAGCTAAGGGCCAAAAGCAAGACAAAAGAAAGGGTAAACAGGACTAAATGTCCTGTTTAGTCCCCAACTGGGAGCAAAGCTTGTCTTTGCGACACGCCGCTGAATGCGGAGCAGTCAGCGGTTGCACAAAAGAAAGGAACCAAACGTATGAGAAGACGCGAAAGAACGCGCATCCTCGTAGACGGCGACCGGGCGCTCGCGCGCAGCATGGCGTCCGAGGTGGAATCCGCGTTCCCCGTCGAGGTGCTTGACGATCCACGCGAAGGGCTGGTGATGGTCAAGGTGCGTGAATCGGCCAAGCGCCAGCAGTTCTACCTGGGCGAGGCGCTCATGACATCGTGTCGCGTGAAGGTGGGCGACGCTCAGGGCCTGGGAATGGTCATGGGCGACGACCGACAGCTCGCCTTCGACCTTGCTCTGATCGACGCGGCCTTCTCGCTGGAGAGCGGGTCCATCGATACGGCGCAGTGGGAAGAGCAGCTGCGCGCCGAGCGCGTGCGCATCGACGCCG
Source organism: uncultured Slackia sp. (assembly GCA_963559755.1). Taxonomy (GTDB): domain Bacteria; phylum Actinomycetota; class Coriobacteriia; order Coriobacteriales; family Eggerthellaceae; genus Slackia. The sequence goes on from CAUWMI010000082.1 coordinate 4,425, forward strand.
AGCAGGCGCGCGAGCAGGCCATCGCCAACAAGACGCGCGTGGACTTCTCGACGATGGAGGTGGAGCTGTGATCTCTCAGAATTCTGAAATCCATCGCATCCAGCATGCGTTCAGGGCGGCAATGGGCGCTCTGGCGCGCCCCGGTACGGTGGGCGTGCTTCCTCTGCGGGGCGACGCCACGCCCACGGGGCTCGATGCCTCGCTTGATGCGCTCGTGCGCATGTTCGTCGACCAAGCTGTGACCTTTGCCTATCTGGGCGATGCGGTACGCGAGCGTGCCATCGCCTCCGAGACGCGTTCGCGCGCGGCGGGCGCGGCGCAGGCGGCTTTTGTGGTGGTGCCGCATGAGGCCACCGACCCGACCGTAGCCTATGCGGTTGAGAAGGCAACGCCTGGCACGCTCATTTTGCCCGACAAGGGAGCCACCGTGCTCATCGGGTGCGACGGGCTTTCGCAGGAGCCGCAGGAAGGCATGTTCGGGTTCGCGGTGAGCGGTCCTGGCGTAGCGGGTGAAGCGCGTTTCTACGCGGCGTCCGACGTATGGCAGCGTGCCCGCGAGACGCGCGGCGACGAATATCCGTGCGGAATCGAGATCGTGCTCGCCGATAAGGCGGGACGCATCGTGGCTATTCCGCGATCGTCTGAGGTAGTGGCGCTTGGCGCCTGCGCGAGCCGTGGGGAGGTGCGCTAATGGGCTACGTTGCCGTGCGGGGCGGAGGCCTCGCCATTGAGGAGAGCCTGAAGCTGCTCGAATACCAGCGGGCGCGCAGCGGCGTCACGCTTGAGCCCGATACGATTCGCCGCGCGTTTCCCGACGCGATCGACCAGGTGATGGGCGAGAGTTCGCTCTACGCGCCCGACCTGGCGGCGCTCGCGCTCAAGCAGGCGCGCGGCTCCATCGAGGAGGCCGTGTTCCTGCTGCGCGCGTTCCGCTCCACCCTTGAGCGTCCGTATGTGTCGCGCACGGTTGACACCTCAAAGATGCGGGTCGACCGTCGCATCTCCGCCGCGTTCAAGGATATCCCCGGCGGCCAGGTGCTAGGTGCCACGCGCGACTACAGCCACCGACTGGTCGATTTCGATCTTGCGAGCGAGACGCCTGAGGCGCAGCGCGAGCGTGCGGCTGAGTTGGCGCAGCATTTCGGGGTAGAAGAGAGCGTGTTTGATGGCAAGGCATCGCCCGAGGTCGCAGAAGCTGGCGGCCTTTACCCCAAGGTGCTCGACTACCTGCGTGCGGAAGGTATCCTTCCCACCTGCGAAAACGACGAAACCGAGCCGGTGGATGTGACCATGGGCGCGCTCGAGTTCCCTTGTGCGCGTTCGGCGCGCCTGCAAACGCTCTCGCGTGGCATGACGCAGGCGGTGGAGGCCTTCGGCTATGCCGCCATTCGCGGCTATGGCCCGTCTCATCCCACGGTGGGCGAGCTTCGACACGGCATGGCCGAGGTGTGCGTGGACGTGCCGGGCGTCGAAGCCTGTGATGCCGAGGACGCCTACTACCTGGGAAGCATCCCGCTCACCGAGGTGGAGAGCGTGTTCGAGGTTGAAACCGAGGAGGCGGGCGTCACCACGCTGTCCTTCGAAATTGGATACGGTCTGGTCATGGGCGGTGCCGAGACCAAGGCAATCGCGATGAGCGTGCTCGATCACTGCCTCGATCTGGGCGATGCGCGCTATCCCACGCAGGACGAGGAGTTCGTGCTGTACCACGTGGACGGCGTGGAGGCGCAAGGCTTCATCTCGCACCTCAAGCTTCCGCACTACGTGACGTTCCAATCCAAGCTCGACACCGTGCGCACCGCGCGTTCGCACGAAGGCGATGCTGGCTGCGCCGCGAACGATGCGGCCTGTGCCGAGGCGGGAGCGGAGCGTGCCGCAGCTGAAGCGCTCGTGGATGAAAAGGAGCGATAGGGACCGATGGAACAGATGTATAACTTCGCCTTCTTCGACGAGGCATCTAAGCGCGAGATTCGACGCGCGATTTTCAAGGGCATTGCCATTCCGGGTTACCAGGTGCCTTTCGCCAGCCGCGAGATGCCCATCGGGCGCGGATGGGGCACGGGCGGTCTGCAGGTGACGCTCGCCATCATCGGCGCCGATGACGTGCTCAAGGTGATTGACCAGGGCTGCGACGAGAGCGTGAACGCCGTGAACATCAAGAAGCTCGTGGCGGCCACCACCGACGTGGAGGTGACCGAAGACACGGGCGAGGCCACCATCATCCAGTCGCGCCACCGCATCCCTGAGCAGCCGCTCACCGAGGACCAAATCCTGGTGCTCCAGGTGCCTACGCCTGAGCCGCTGCGCGACTTCGAGCCGAGCGAGGCCAAGACGCGCGTGCTCCACGCCGAGGCCGACTACACGGGCGCGTGGCTGGGCCTGTTCGACCAGATCGTGAAATTCGGCTCTACCACCACGGGCGCTGACCATCCCTGCCTGGTGAACGGGCGCTACGTGATGGCGCCGAGCCCTATTCCGCGCTTCGATACGCTCAAGCTCAATGACTCCGACAACCTGACCATTTTGGGTGCGGGCCGCGAGAAGAAGATCTACGCCGTGCCGCCCCATACGCGGGTGGAGCCGCTCGATTTCGAGGACTATCCGTTCCGCATCGAGTCGTTCGAGGGCCGCGCGTGCCGCCTGTGCGGCGCGACCGACGTGTACCTCGACGAATTTGTGGACGAGGCCACCGGCAAAACGGTCTACCAATGCAACGATACGGCCTGGTGCGCCAAGCGCCGCGCCGAGAAAGGCGGTGAATAGATGAGCGCGATGGCTGTTGCCGCCAAAGCCGCCAAGACGACTGGCACCCCGGGCGCGGCGGAAGAGGCGCCCTGTCTTTCCGTATCGCATCTGTCGCTGAAATTCGGCAAGGGATGCCCTGCGTGCCTGGGCCCCAACGCCAAGCTCGAGCGCAACGTGTGCCCCGTGTGCGGCACCGTGCACGCCGTGCGCGATGTGAGCCTTGAGGTGTATCCGGGCGAGATCATCGGCATCGTCGGCGAATCGGGCTCGGGCAAGAGCTCGCTCATGAAGTGCATCTACTTCGATCAGCAGGCGACCTCGGGCGATGTGCGCGCCCTGCCGTACGACGGGGGTGCGGAGAACATTCTCACCGCGTCGCCCCAACAGAAGCGGCACATCCGCAACTCGGTGTTCGGCATGGTGTATCAGAACCCCTACCTGGGGCTTCGCATGGATTTCTCCTCATTGTCCAACATCGCCGAGCAGATGATCGCGGCGGGCGACCGCACCGTGAGCCACATGTGCGAGCGCGGCTACTACCTGCTCGACAAGGTGAACATTCCGGCGCGGCGCGCGAAGGATGCCCCGGCGCTGTTCTCGGGCGGCATGCAGCAGCGCGTTCAGATTGCTAAAGCGCTTTCCAACAACCCGCCCATCCTGCTGCTCGACGAGGTGACCACCGGTCTCGACCTGTCGGTTCAGGCGAGCGTGCTCGACCTGATTCTGCACATCAGGCGTGATTTCAACGTGAGCATGCTGGTGGTGAGCCACGACCTGGGCGTCATCCGCATGCTGGCCGACCGTACCTTCGTGATGCTCGACGGCCAGGTGATCGAGCACGGCCTGACCGACCAGATTCTCGAAGACCCCCAGCACGCCTACACGCAGCAGCTCGTTTATTCGCTGCTTTAGAGCTCAAGCGATTTGCCGGCCAGCGCGCCGCCCGACTTTTCGCAAAAGGTCTACGCGGCTCTTTGGCGCTGTAAGCCTCTTTGGTGCCCGGGGTTTTACGCAGTTTTTGCCTAAAAAGCGCGTAAAACCCCGGGCAAGAATGCCGGACGGCGGCTCTTAGATCGATTGCAAGACATCCCTATCGAAAGGATTTCATTCGAATGCCTTCTCCCGATATCAATTCCATGATCATTCGCGGCGGCAACGTGGTGTGCGCCGACCGCATTCTTGAAAACCATGACGTGGTGGTGCGCGACGGCGTAATCCAGGCCATCGTGCCCGTGTCGGACAACGCCGCCACGGTGCGCCCGCTCTACTTCGCCGGTGCCGACGACACGGGCACGCCTGGCTTCGACATCGACGTGGCCACGGGTCTGCCTGTGGTGGATGCGCGCGGCGCCTATGTGACGCCCGGCATGATCGACATCCATTCCGACTACATCGAGAACATCGCCAGCCCGCGTCCCAGCGTGGTGATGGATCTGCCCACGTCGCTCTACAAGTGCGATCGCGAGCTGGTGGGCCACGGCATCACCACCATCTACCATTCGCTGTCGGTCATGGGCCACGATGAATTCAAGCCCAAGCCCATCCGTCATTTCGGGAACGTGAGCAAGCTACTCGACACCATTAACGACATGAAGCAGGGCGAGGAGCGCGACCACCTCATTCGCCATCGCATGCACCTGCGCGTGGAGCTCGATGCCGTTGACCGCTACGACGAGATTCGCAGCTATCTGGAGGCGGGCAAGCTCGACCTGGTGTCGTTCATGGATCACACGCCCGGCCAGGGACAGTACAGCGATATGCTCGTGTATCGCGAGACGGTGAACGGCTACCACGACGGCAAGCTCTCCAAGGAGGAGCTCGACGAGATCGTGAAGCACCGCCTCAATGCCGAGAAGATGACCTATGAGCAGCTGGTCGAGCTTTCCGGGCTTGCGCGCGAGCATGGCATTTCCATCGCGAGCCACGACGACGATTCGCACGACAAGGTGGATGTGATGCGAGGCCTGGGCGCTGTCATCAGCGAGTTCCCGATTAACGAGGACACCGCGCGCTACGCCATCGAATCGGGCATGCACGCCATCGCCGGCGCGCCAAACGCCGTGATGGGGCACAGCCATTCGGGCAATCTCTCTGCGCGCGAGGCGGTTATGGCGGGCGTGGTCGACATCCTGTGTTCCGATTATTATCCGGCGGCTCTGCTTGATGCGGTATTTATCCTGCATAAGACGTGCGGCGTGGATTTGTCAAAGGCATTCTCGCTGGTCACGATCAATCCGGCGCGCGCGGTGGGCATCGACGCCCAGGTGGGCGAGGTGGCGCCGGGCAAGCGCGCCGACCTGCTGGTGGTTCGCGAGATCGGCACCGGCAACAACGGCGACACCGTGCCCGTTATCACACGCGCTTTTGTGGGCGGACACTCGGTGTACCGCACGCATTATCCCAGCCAGCCATTCGGCTACGGTCGTCCTGCGGCAGGTGTCGAAGGGACGGTGGCATAAATGGCTACGCCTCTGCTCTCCATCAAGGACCTTTCCAAGTCGTTCGTCATGCACAACGTGAACCGTCGCGTGATGGGCTGCCAGCACATCAGCTTCGATGTGATGCCGGGCGAGTTCGTGGGCATCACGGGTCGCTCCGGTTCGGGCAAATCCACCATCCTGCGCTGCATCTGGCGCACGAACCTTCCTGAGTCGGGCTCGATCCTCTACGACTCGGCGGCGTACGGCATCATCGATCTGTGCACGGCGCCTGAGCGGCAGATGCTCTATTTGCGTGCCAACGAGATGGGCTATGTGTCGCAGTTCCTCAACGTCCTTCCGCGCCAGACCGCTTACGACATCGTGCTCAAGGGCGCGCTTGAGACCTACGGGGTCGAGCGCATGGGCGAGGCGCGCCAGCACACCGAGCGCATGCTGCGCCACTTCGACATCGCCGAGAACCTGTGGGAGCTGTTCCCGCGCACGTTCTCGGGCGGCGAAAAGCTGCGCCTAAACATCGCCGCCGCCATGATCAAGCGCCCGCGCTTTCTGCTGCTTGACGAGCCCACCGCGTCGCTGGACAATGCGTCCAAGGTGAAGGTGCGCGAGCTCATCGAACAGTTGAAGGGCGAGGGCACCACCATGCTGGGCATCTTCCACGACCTCGAGTTCATGGAAGGCCTCTGCGACCGCGAGTTCAATATGCAGAGTGGGGTCATAGTGTAGGAAGAACTGCCGGGCATGGGTGCCGGGGATAGGCCCCATGCTCAAACAGTCCTGGCTCGCACAATCGCCCCACTGGGGCGATTGGCTCGTGCGGAACTGCGCGTGGGACCTATCCCCGGCACCCATGCGCTGGGGCGAAACCTTTCTAATGAGGGGAGAGCGCCTTGTTCTTCTCGAGGGT
>CAUWMI010000083.1:0-10505 GCA_963559755.1 uncultured Slackia sp.
ACCATCTTACCCAGGACTGGCTTGAAAAACTCATACCGGACCTTGCGATAGAGGATCTGGACAGGCTGGCATACCAGCGCCTCCTAAACGCATATGCCGAACAGCATGAGCGCCAGACGGTTATGGACTTTCATCACCAACTTAAAGGGGCAATTCTCGATGCGGTAGACGAGGGACTGCTGGATCGAGACCCCACCAGAAAAGCAATCGTAAAAGGCAAGTCTCCCCGTGAGAAGAAGAGCCGCTACCTTAATCAGTTTGAGCTTCATAAGCTGTTGGAGTGTCTTGAGCTGGGTCCCTGTATCTCCTGGGATTGGCTCATTCTCCTTATCGCGAAGACCGGTCTAAGATTTTCGGAGGCTTTGGCGGTAACTCCTAAAGATTTTGACTTTTCGCGTCAAACGCTCTCTATTGACAAAACGTGGGATTATAAAGAGGGAACAGGCTTCCTTCCCACAAAGAATAGATCCTCTGTGAGGAAAGTGGCAATTGATTGGCAGCTTATAGTTCAATTCTCGGAGTTGGTGAAAGGGCTGCCTGAGGATAGTCCGATTTTTGTTGGGGGCAAGGTTTACAACTCGACAGTCAATAGCATATTGGCTCGTCGTTGCGCCCAGGCTGGAGTGCCCGCGATTTCTATCCATGGATTGAGGCACACTCATGCTTCGCTTCTTCTCTTTGCCGGGGTGTCAATTGCGAGCGTGGCGAAGCGCTTGGGGCATTCGAGCATGAATACGACGCAGAAAATATATCTCCACATCATCCAGGAGCTTGAGAACAAGGATATTGATTTGGTGATGAGGTCTCTGTCGAGTCTCACGTAGCTCTGTTATTGACGAAGTCGGTGCTGGCAAGGGGCTTGCGATTGGAAAAGGCTATGCGATGCACGATGGGCGGCTAACCGATAATGCTACGATAGCCATGCTTTGTCACCACGAGATGATCAAGCACTTCTATACCCATCAACGTGCCAATTTCTCTGAGCTTTCTAGTTACGCTTTCATCCTCCGCTGACGGCTCAAGGCTGCCGCTTGGATGATTGTGGGCTAAGATAATCGAAGCGGCTCGGTCCTCGATGGCCTTGGCAAATATCTCGCGCGGGTGAACAATGCTCTGATCGAGTGTCCCTACAAAAACTATAGAGCTGTCGATAAGTCTGTTTGCGCCGTCGAGTGTAACAACGGCAACGCATTCCTGCCTCTTGTTCCTTAGACACCCAAGTTGTTCGAATGCGGCTTGAGGGCTCTTGATTGTTGGTCGGTCGGCGGGCATGAGATAACGACGGCCGAGCTCAAAAAGGGCAACGATTTCTGATGTTTTTGCTGGCCCCATCCCCGGAATGGCCAGAACCTCTTGATAGGAAACGGAGCTGCCTTTTTCTTCCAGCAGTTTGAGCAGACGTTTAGCGATTTGCTCCGCCGACGATTGTTTATTGCCACTACCGATCAGGATACGCAGCAGCTCCACATCGGTGAGATTCCCTGCGCCGAAGTGCTCAAGTTTTTCTCGGGGCATGAGTCCGCTCATTTGCGCATCTCGCTTTCATCGCAGTCTGCATTGGGCAAGAGCATAGCGCATTATTTCGGATGGCGCTTCCTTGAAAGGACGGGCGAAAAAAGACGATAATGATGCGTGTTCCGAGTGGGATGCGGAATGAAGACGGCGTTGTGCTGCGACAACTCAAATGAGTCCCTGGCAATTTCTCTTGAAAATAATAGTAGCATTTCATCAGCTAAAACATAAAAATCACCGCATTCTGGTGACAACGTTTTGTCGCGGATGCGCGTATGCTTTGCAGCGCTGTAGAAGATTTCGGCCGCCTTGCGGGAGGCGGGGCGGCTGACTCAAACAGAAGAAGGGGGAACAATGCGAGAAGCGACAACGATGACCCGTCGCACGTTCGCCAAGGCAGCCGGGCTTGCCGGGCTGGCCGCTGCGGGCGCGGGCGCGTCGAGCGGGCTGTTCGGCGAGGCACCCAAGGCGTTCGCCGACGAAGAGGCGCAGGGCGACCAGATCGTGTACACGCACTGCCATGTCAACTGCGGCGGCGCGTGCGTGTTGCAGTGCCACGTGAAAGACGGCGAGCTCGCCTATGTGGAATCCGATACCGCCGGTAGCTCCGAGTTTGGCGGTGTCCAGGCGCGCGCATGTCTGCGCGGCCGTTCCATCCGCCGTTGGCTGGGCAGCGACGAGCGCCTGAACTATCCCATGAAGCGCGTCGAGGGCACCAAGCGCGGCGACGGCAAGTACGAGCAGATTTCGTGGGACGAGGCCCTGGACACCATCGCCAGCGAGATGAAACGCATCCGCGAGACCTATGGCAGCGAATCCATCTTCATCCAGGAGTGCTCCGGCGTCGAGCAGAACATCATGATGAACAACCCGTTCTTCCGCCTGTCCAACCTGCTGGGCGGCGAGGTGACGCGTTACGGCAGCTACTCTAGCGCCTCCATCAGCTTCGGCGCGTATCCGTACGTGTACGGCGGCTCGTGGGGCAACCGCTCGTTCAAGACGCTGCAGGATGGCGAGCTGGTGGTCATGTTCGGCTTTGCGCCCAACGACATGCGCATGGCGGGCGACGGCCCGGGATACGACCTCGCGGTTGCCATCGAGCAGAAGAACGTGCGCGTAATCAGCATTGACCCGCGTCGCACCGAGACGTGCGCCAATCTGGGCGCCGAGTGGATTCCCATCGTGCCCGGCACCGATGCCGCGCTGGTGGCTGCCCTTGCGCACGAGCTGATCGCGAACAACCTGGTGGACATGGACTTCGTCACCAAGTACGTGGTGGGCTTCAATGAGGACACCATGCCCGAGGACACCAAGGGACAAAACCTTTCCTACTACGACTACGTGATGGGCACCGGCTACGATAAGGTGGAAAAGACTCCCGAGTGGGCAAGCGCCATCACGCGCATCCCCGCCGAGCGCATCACGCAGCTGGCGCAGGAGATCGGCACCGCCAAACCCTGCTTCATCTGCCAGGGCCTGGGCATGCAGCGCCACGCTAACGGCGACAACGCCTCGCGCTCCGTCATGGCGCTCGCGCTCATGGTGGGCCAGGTGGGCAAGCCCGGCACCACGTCCGGCGGCACCATCGGCAATGGCAGCATCGGCCTGTCCAGCCTGCCCACGGGCGACAACCCCATCACCGTGCAGATTCCGCAGTACCTGTGGCCCGAGGCCATTCGCGACGGCGAGAAGCTGACCGCCACGCACGACGGCATCAAGGGCGCCGACAAGCTCAACGTGGGCATCAAGATGCTGATCAACTACGGCAACAACATGATGGCCAACCAGAACGGCGACATCAACACCACCACCGACATCCTGCGCGACGAGAGCAAGTGCGAGTTCATCCTGCAGTACGACGTGGCGTGGACCGATTCGTGCAACTGGGCCGACATCGTACTGCCCGACCTGAGCCCGCAGGAAACCTACAGCCTCTCTGCCGCGGGCGAGTGCAACGACATCGCCGGCATCCGCTTCGGCCAGCCGCTCTACGAGCCCAAGTTCGAGCGCCGCGAGATCTACGAGGTGTGCGCTGATCTGGCCGAGCGCCTGGGCGTGGGCGACGAGTTCACCGAGGGCGGCCTGACCCGCGAAGATTGGTGCCGTCGCCAGTACGACGAGCTGGTGGAAACCGTGGGCGACGCCTACGACATGCCCACCTACGACGAGGGCGTGGCCATGGGCGCGTTCTCCTACGACATCGCTCCCTCGATGGACAACGATCCGTTCATCGACGACCCCGAGGCCAATCCTCTGACCACCGTGACCGGCAAGGCGCAGATCTACTCGCCCGAGATCGCTGAGATGGCCAAGACCTGGACGCTCGACGAGTCCGAGAAGAACGCCATCACGGCCATCCCGACCTACGTGCCCGGCCCCGACAGCGCCGACGACGTGACCGACGAGTTCCCGTTCCAGTTCGTGGACTTCCATCACAAGTGCACGACGCACTCCACCTATGCTCACAACCCCGTGGTGCAGGAGATGGCCCCGTTCCAGGCGTGGATCAACCCCATCGACGCCGAGCGCATGGGTATCAGCGATCTGGACACGGTACGACTGACCAGCGCGCAGGGCAGCATGATCACGCAGGCCAAGGTGACCAACCGCATCATGCCGGGCGTCATCATGCACGCGCAGGGCTCGTGGCACAGCGCGCCCGCCGAGGGCGACCGCACCGATACCGGCCGCTGCACGAACACCCTCACCAGCCGCCAGCGCAACCCGATTTCCAAGGGCACTGGCCAGCACAGCCTGATCTGCGCTATCGAGAAAGTGGAGGAGTAAGCCATGACGCAATACGGTTTCTACTTCGACGCCACGCGCTGCACGGGCTGCAAGACGTGCGAGGCTGCGTGTCGCGACTACCATAACCTTGACCTGGGAACCACGTTCCGCCACGTGTATGAGCTCGAAGGCGGCGGCTGGACGCAGGCCGACGACGGCACCTGGACCACCGATTCGTTCACGTATTACACGTCGTTCGCGTGCCAGCACTGCGACGATCCCGCCTGCATGCACGTGTGTCCGACGGGTGCCATGCACAAGGATGACAACGGCATCGTAAGCGTGGATACGGGACGCTGCATCGGTTGCGGATACTGCCATATGGCATGTCCCTACGATGCGCCGTTCGTCGACCGCGCCAAGGGCCATTCGGTGAAGTGCGACGGCTGCAAGGACCGCATCGCCGAGGGCAAGCAGCCCATGTGCGTGGAGGCGTGCTCGATGCGCGCTCTGCAGTTTGCGCCGGTCGACCAGCTGCCCGAGGGCGAGCGTGCCGCTGTGGCGCCGCTGCCCGATCCTGAGCTCACCAAGCCCAACCTGTATATCAAGAACTGCGCGGCGGCGCATGCCGTGGGCGATACGTCGTGCCGCGTCGCTAACGAAGCGGAGGTGAAGTAGTATGGGCAACGGATTCTCCGAAGCCGCTCTGGCGGTGTTCACCACTCTGGCCCCGATGGGCGCCTGCGCGTTCATCGTCCTGTGCGCGGCATGCTTCAAGGGTGCTTTCGAGGGCGCCGCGGGGCGCGCGCTTGACAAGGCGGCGTTCTTGCCCCTCGTCGTGGTAGCCGTCGGGTTCATCGGCGCGTTCTTCCACCTCGCCAGCCCGCTGAATGCGTTCTTCGTGTTCATGGGTGTGGGAAGCTCCCCTCTGTCCAACGAGGTCACGGTGGGCGTGGTGTTCTTCGTTCTGGCCGCCGTGTACTGCATCCTGGCTGTGGCCGGCAAGCTTTCCGCCGGCGCACGCAAGGGCCTGCTCATGGCAGTGAGCGTGGTTGCGATTGTGTTTGCCGTGTTCTGCGGCCTGGCCTACACCATGTACACCATCCCCACGTGGAACACGCCCGCTTCCGTCGTACAGATGCTGGGCTACGGTCTTTTGGGCGGCGGCGTGCTGGGCCTGCTCACGCTCGCGCTGGCCGATGCCGAGGTAGCTCGCAAAAACGCTGCTGCAGGCGCTGCCTTGAGCATCGCCGGCCTGGTGATTGGCGTGGCGGGATTTGCGTGGCAGGTGGTTGCCTCCCAGTCGATCTCCAACATCTGGGGCGTTGCCGCTGACCAGGTTCCCGCCATCTGGGGAATGGTCGCCGCGCTCGCTGTGTGCGGTGTCGTGGGCGCAGCCGTGGCGGGCGCCTCGCGCAAGAAGCCCGTGCCTGCGGCTCTTGCCGTGGCGGTCGTGGTGGTTGCCGTGGGTATCTTCTTCGCCCGCATCGGCTTCTACGGTTTGTATATGTCGGTGGCGCTCTAGCTGCTGCGCATATGGCCCGGTCGTTCATTCGGCCGGGCCTTTCTGCTTTCTGTGGAAATAGCGTCGTATCGACGGCTTCTATCGCGAAATCGCGCATGTAAACCGTCGATACGACGCTATAACAATGGTGCTTGTCAGTCGTTTGCGCTTGGCATGGTAGGATGACACACATGGAAATGGCGTTCAGCGAAATATCATTGGTGGTGTTCACGGCGATTGCTCCGGCCGGTGCGGTGGGGTATGTCCTCATGGCGCTCGTGGCCCGTTTTGCGCGCGACGCGAAGGCGGGGGAGCGCGCCGACCGGTTTCTGGTCATCCCTCTCTTGCTGGCGCTCGTGGGGCTTATCGCCTCGGCCACTCATCTGGGCACGCCGGCGAACGCGCTCTACGTGATTACGGGCCTCGGTCGCTCGCCGCTTTCCAACGAGGTCGCATCTGCGGCGGCGTTTCTGGCGCTCGGCGGTGCATATTGGATCCTGGCCTTCCCCTACCGTCAGCGCACGGCTCCCAAGACTGCATTGCTTGTGGCGAGCGTGACTGCCGCGGCGGCATTCGTGCATTTCGTTTCGCGCGCCTATGCCGTGGAAAGCATCGTGACCTGGGATAATCCTATCGCGCCGTTCACACAGTGGGCCTGCGCCATCGCGGCGGGAGCAATGGTGGCGCTCGCGGGGTTGCGCGCTGCCCACTTTCCGGTGGGCCGTAGGCTTGCGGTGGCGTTGATTGCCGCATCGGCTCTGGCTGCCGTGGTATGCGCATGCCTCTTGGCGGCCGAGCTGCAGATTGTGTCCGACATGCGCACGGTCACGACGAACGCGGCCGACATGGCGCCCCTTCTCACGATGCAGATCGGTGTGTTCGTGGTTTTGGCGGCGGCGGGAATAGTGTGTGCATGCGTGAATGAGAGGCGCTCCGGCGCATCGGGCGAAGGCCGCGTCGAAGGAGAGGCCGAATCGGCGCGCAAGATCAACGCGGAAGCGTCCGCGGGGGCGCGCAGCAGCCGCGTGGGAAGGGGCACTGCAACCGCGAGCGTCAACGTAGGGGCAAGGTCCTCGCTGCGAGCGCTGGCCCTGCCCATCGCGGCCACGATTCTCCTGCTTGCGGCCTGCTTCATCGTACGCTTCGCGTTCTACGCCATGTATATGACCGCGGGAATATAGGAAGCCACCCCTTCAAAGAATAATTGAAGCTCCCATTCTCTCCCTGGTGAATCGTTTGCCGGCCTTACCATAGTCAATACCTATGCCCGCAGCTCAATAACACTGCGCGCACGACTGACAGAACGTTCGTCTAGGAAGCGCACACATGAACATTAACCAGGTGAGATATTTCGAGGCCGCTCTCGAGGAGGGGAGCTTTTCTGCCGCCGCCCGCGCGCAGTTCGTGACCGTTCAAGCGGTATCCAAGGCCATCGCCGATCTGGAACGCGAATTGGGCCAGCCCCTGTTCATTCGCGAGAACCGTTGCGTGCGCCCCACCGAATTCGGCCTGGCGTTCCACGTTAAGGCGCTGCCGGTGCTTGCCGCGTTTGAGAACCTGGAAACGTTCGCTGAAACCTACGGCGAAGATGAAGACCCGCACCCCATGCGCATGTTGCTGTGCGCGCCGCCGTTTCCCAATAGCGAAGTGGTGGTTCCCAATATCGCAGCGCTTTTGGGCAAGGCGGTGGGCATCGAGGTGACGATGGGCCTGTCCAATTCTCAAGACGGCGTGGCGGCGCTCTTGTCTGAGCAGGTGGATGCCATCATCACCATTGGCAAATGCGAGCACCGAGGCATCGAGTGCGTGCCGGTGGGTACTATGCAAACCGGCATCGCGGTGCTTGAATCGCATCCCCTGACGAAAAAAGCGGCGGTGAGCATCGAAGATCTGAATCCGTATACCGTGCTCCTGGCAAGCGAGTTCGATGATTTCGCGCAGTCGATCATGTCTATCTACCGTGAATGCGGCCTTAAGTCGGAATGCGTGAAGGTGAGCACGAAGGATGCAGAGTTCGAGCTCGATCGTTTCATGAAAGGCGGCGGCTACGTGTTCTGCGCCAACATTCCGCCCCTGTTCAAAGGCATGGATGACCTGGCCATGGTGCCCATCGACCAGGAGCATGTGGAGCCCGTGCCCATCTGCATCTGCACGCTCAAGGGCAAAAACGTGCCGCAGTACAAGGCGCTCGTGCGCATGGCCTCAAACCCGGCCGTACTCATGTCCATCATGTAGCACCCCCAATTGTTAGAGGTGAGAGCGCCCTCGCCTTCAATATTTGGTTGAATTATTGACCGCCTGAAGTGTTTCTGTGATGCTATGCCAGTTTTTATCACCCTTAAAGAAAGTGAGTGCTACATGTCTGGTGCACGCAAGGCGCTTAAAATCATGTCGATTCTGACCATCGTCATGGCAATCATTCAAATCATCACCGCTGGGTTGATCGTGTTCGGCTCGTCGTTCATGGTGGGCATGCAGGAGGCGGAGCTCGACGGCACGACGGTTGACGTCGGGGTCGCGCTTATGGGCGTGGGCATCATGGCTCTGGTGTCGAGCGTCGTTTCCCTGATCGTGGGCATCCTGGGCGTGCGTGGCGCGAACGATCCCACCAAGATCGGCCCCTACAAGATTATCGCCATCATCGGCCTGGTGCTGTGCATCCTCCAGGCGGCGATGTTCCTGTTCACCGGTCAGATTGCCTCTTACGGCATCAGCGGCGTGCTCTCGCTCGTGTTCGTTGCCGTGCTGGTGTTCCTGGCGTTCAAGATCGAGAAAGAGGGCAAGCAGGCGTAAATCCGCCGAGCAAGCGAATAGTGGCAAGGCGCGGGCCCGTTGGGGGTTCGCGCCTTTCGTCGTTTTGCGGCACAATAGCGAGGTCATGAAAACAGACGGACGGTGAGAGGGCTAACGGGAATGGGCGACGGCCAAAAGCAGACGAAGCATCGCGCCTCGAAGGGTGCTCGCGGCGTGCGCACTTTTGCGCCGACGCCCTTGCGCGAGCGCATGTTTGAGATCGTGGAACGCGCAAGGCCCGGTGACGGGGTAAGCCGCGCGTATGACGTGTTCATCGTGGCCGTCGCCATCATAAGCATCGTTCCGCTCATGTTCACCCCGCAAACCATGAGCCCTGAACGCGCTGCATTCGTCACCACGCTCGATGTGGCTTGCGCTTATGTGCTGGCGTTCGACTATCTCATGCGGTGGATGACGCACGACATCAGGCGGGGCGAGCGTGGCGTGGGCGCCTTTATCAGGTATCCCTTCACGCCCATGGCGATCGTCGACCTACTCTCCATCCTCCCTTCGCTCGGCGTTCTGCCGGCGAATTTCATGTTCCTCCGCGCGCTGCGTGTGGTCAGGATATTCCGCTATTGGCGGGGGCTTTCCATCATCGCGCGTGTGTTCGCCGCCGAGAGCCGCACACTGCTTTCGGTGCTGGCCATCGCGCTCGTGTACATTTTCGTGAGCGCGCTCATGATGTTCGTGAACGAGCCGCAGATATTCGGCAGCTTTTTCGATGCCCTGTACTGGGCGACCACGGCGCTTACCACGGTGGGGTACGGCGATATCACGCCCACTACCGATGCCGGCAAGGCCGTGTCGATGGTGTCATCGCTGTTCGGCGTGGCCGTGATTGCGCTTCCGGCAGGCATCGTGACCGGTGGATTTTTGGAGCAGATGCGCCTTGAACAGGGGAGCAAGGCCGAAAACGCGCCTGCTCCAACGCGCGGCGCCATCGTCATGCAGGGGGAAGGCAGCAAGGGTCAGGCTCGTAGGACGCACGGCGGACGCACGGCCGATGACGCCGTGTTCTCATGGACGAGCGTGCGCGTGGTGAATGCCGCAAAGGAGCGCCTGGTTTCGTTGCTGCGCCGCGCCGGTGGAGCGGGCCATGCCGAGGCGGCTGGGGCCTCGGATGCGCAAGGAAGAGAGAAAGCACCGCGCCGATCGGTGCGCGTCTGGCTCCACGAAGGCCTGAGATCCCATCCGCGCATCGAGGTGTACGGGCTTGTTATGCTCGCGTGCTTCGGGCTGAACATCGCATGCTACGAGATCGCCGCCGCCCTTGGCTTACCGCTGTGGCTCGATACGACGGGAACCGCGCTCGCCGCCGTGCTGCTTGAGCCGGCGGCCGCCCTCATCGTGGGATTCGCGAACAATCTGGTAATTGCGATTCAGCTCGGCAGCGCCGGCGACTTGCTCTATTACTCGCTCTCGGCGCTCGTCGCGCTTACGTACGGCATCTTGTTGGGTCCTGGCCGCAAGAGGGAGCCTCGGCTAGCGCTCATCACGCTGGCTGTGGTGGGCATAGGCGGCGGGCTTTTTGCCATCGGGCTCGCATGGCTGGTTTCGGCGAGCCAGATAACCGCGAGCGAGGATCGCTTCTACTATGCCGTGCTTTCGGCGGTCGGCCTTCCGCAGGGCTATGCGGTTTTCTGGGCGCTTTTGATCGGTAAGATCCTCGACAGCATTGCCGTGTTTGTTATCGTGTCGGCTCTTGCGCGCGGCGTGCACAAGAGTCCGCTCGGATCGCTTCTGCGCAGTGTGCGGAAAATGCCTCGAAAAGGCAGAAAGGAACGATGGGCTGCGGGTCGCGCGGACGAAGGCGGGTCATCAATCGCTCTAGCAGCTGGCGAGGGCGTGCGACCCATCGAGCGTACGGGTGCCGCCTTGGGGCACGCGCAGGGCGATGCCGCTTTGAGAGGCGTAACGGATGGCCCCAGTTCTCGAAGTCTCCCGACAAGCGAGGGCACGTCGCGCA
>CAUWMI010000084.1:0-10397 GCA_963559755.1 uncultured Slackia sp.
CCTTCTGGGCGATTTCCGGAAGAAATATGATTAGCCTATAAAATAGTTTGATTATCAAAACAATAAGGTATACTCCCATCTTGGTTTTGACGGAGGCCCGCGATGCGCCTTGCGGTTTGAGGCGCCCGCCGCTCGCGTGCGGCCCGCAGCTTCCGTCGCAAGCGAGAGAAGGAGAGTACCGCGTGAAAATCGCTATTGTCACCGACTCGACGTGCGACTGGCATTTCGAGGATTACGCCGCCCGCGGCGTGACCATGGTTCCGCTGAAGGTCAACTTCGGCGGCGAGGAATCCTACACCGACCAGTACGAGATTTCCTGCGATGAGTTCTACGACAAGATGATCGCCTCCGAGACGCTGCCCACCAGCTCGCAGCCGTCTCCCCATGATTTCGCTCAGGCGTTCGAGCGCCTGGCGAGCGAAGGGTACGAGGGCATCGTCAGCATGCATATCGCCCCTACGCTTTCGGGCACCATTCAGGCCGCCGAGATCGCTGCCCAGACCTCGCCCATTCCGGTGCGCACGTTTGATTCTCGTGGCGCCGCTTCGCTTCTGGGCCTGCTCGTTGACAAGGCGTGCGAGCTGCGCGAAGCCGACATCACGCTCGACGAGATGTGCGACAAGCTGAACGCCTACCGCGATGCCTGCCGTATCGTGCTGGCGCCTGAGACGCTGGAGAACCTCGTGAAGGGCGGTCGTATGCCCGCCGAGGCCGCCAGCCAGGCCGGCATGCTCAATATCCGCCTCATCATCACGCTGACCGAGGAAAACGGCCTGGTGAACGTGCTTGACAAGGTGAAGGGCCAGAAGGGCCAGATCGCCGCCATGGTCGATTACCTCAAGTCCTATGTCGAGGAGCACGGCCCCGCGCGCGTGCGCCTTCTGCAGGCCCGCAATCAGAAGGGCATCGACAAGCTGGTCGATGCCCTGGCCGAGGCCGGCGTGGATTACGAGACCGTTTCCACGGACAACTGCGGCGCCATTATCGCAACCCACCTGGGTATGGGCACCCTTGGCATCGCCATGGCCCCGCGCGATCTGTAGGAAGGCTGCGGAAGGACGGCCATGACCGATACTGCTCTGCGCCGCCAAGAGGTGAACGACCTTCTGGTGGAAACGTTCAACAGCATCCTGCGCGTTGAGGAAGACGTGCTCAATAACCGCCTGACCGACGGGCTGACCATCGCCGAGATCCATACCATCCACGCGGTGGGGCTGCACGATTCCAGCCCTATGAACGTGGTGGCTTCGCGCCTGGGCGTGACGCTCGCCACGCTCACTGCGTCGGTGAGCAAGCTTGTGGCCAAGGGCTTCGTGACGCGTTCGCGCAGCGAGTCCGATCGCCGGCAGGTTTTGGTTTCGCTCACGGCGGCCGGGAGAAGCGCCTATCGCACGCATGAGCTGTTCCACAAGCAGATGGTGGATGCGGCGCTCTCCGTGCTCAACCCCGAGGAAGAAGTGGTGTTTGTGCGCGCGCTGCTCAAGGTCAAGGAGTTCTTCGAAGACCAGGAAAAACAGATGGAGGGCTCCGCGCGCGCCGCGGAGTAGCCTCCGATTCCACGATTCATCCGCGCCTGTGGGCGCGCTTGATAGCCCGGGCGATCCGGGCGGCTGCGGGCCGAACGTTCGCGGCATTCGATTTGCATGCATGGACGCAAAGGCGTCCTCAGAGAAAGGAAACCATCATGGCAACCATCGACATCGTTAAAGAGATCCTGTCCGAGAACCTCGACATCGACGCCGAGAACGTGACCCCCGAGGCCACCTTCGAGGGCCTGGGCATCGACTCCCTGGACATGGTCGAGCTCATCTCCGAGATCGAGGACCGCTGCGAGGTCGAGTTCGGCGAGCCCGAGGGCCTCGAGACCATCGAGCAGCTGTGCACCTACATCGATTCTTTGAAGTAGTTCGGAGCGCAGTATGAAAACTCGTGTGACCGAACTTCTGGGCACGAAGTACCCCATCATGCAGGGCGCCATGGCGCGCATTGCTGACGGCAAGCTCGCGGGCTCTGTTTCGGCGGGCGGCGGCCTCGGCATCATCGCCTGTGGCGGTGCTCCGCTCGATTGGGTGGAGGAGCAGGTGAAAATCGCCCGCGGCATCGCAGGCGACGCCCCCATCGGCGCGAATGTCATGCTGATGGATCCCAACGCGGCCGAGCTCGCCGAGCTTCTGGCTCAGCTGCGCGTCGATGTGATCACCACGGGCGCCGGCAGCCCCTCCACGTTTATCGGGCGCTGGAAAGAGGTGGGCGCCAAGGTCATTCCCGTGGTGGCCTCCTCCGCCCTCGCGGCTCGTATGGAAAAGTGCGGCGTTGACGCGGTTGTGGCCGAGGGCACCGAATCGGGCGGCCATATCGGCGAGCTCACCACGATGGCGCTCGTGCCGCAGGTGTGCGACACCGTGTCCATTCCCGTCATCGCTGCCGGTGGCATCGCCGACGGTCGCGGCATGGCGGCTGCCTTTGCGCTGGGCGCTGAGGGCGTGCAGGTGGGCACCCGCTTCCTCACCGTCGAGGAGTGCAGTGTGGCCGATGCCTACAAGGAGCGCGTGCTCAAGGCGAAGGACTCCGACACCGTGGTCACCGGCCGCGGCAGCGGGCATGCGGTGCGCGGCCTGAAGAACAAGTGGGCGCGTGCCGTGCGCAAGCTCGAGGATTCCAACATGGGTTCCGACGAGCTCGAGCAGTACTACGTGGGTTCGCTGCGCCGCGCCGTCGAAGGCGACGTGGATAACGGCTCCATGATGGCGGGCCAGGTGGCATGCTTGGTGCATGAGCGCAAGACCGCGGCCGAGGTGCTGCGCGAGCTCATGGAGGAAGGCACCGCTCGCGGTGCGCTGGATTTGCAGGCGCTGGCCGACGCGAACGCCGTCCGCGCGTTCAAGGAGGCGTAAACCCATGGGCAAGGTCGCATTCCTGCTTTCCGGCCAGGGCGCGCAGAAGCCCGGCATGGGCGCGGGGCTCATGGATATCCCCGAGGCGCGTGAGGTGTTTGATGCAGCCGCCGAGGCGTTCGGCTTCGACGTGGCGGATGCCTGCCTCAACGCCGACCCCGAGCGCTTGAACGATACGGCCATCGCCCAGCCCGCGATGTGTGCCTGCTCGGTGGCGAGCGCCGCCGCGCTTCGGGCTGCCGGCGTGGAGCCGCAGTTCGTGGCCGGGTTCTCGCTGGGCCAGATCGGTGCGCTCGCCGTGTCGGGCATGGTAAGCGTCGAGGACGCCTTCCGCATCGCGGCGTTTCGTGCCGAGGTGATGGCCAAGGCGGCCGCCGAGCGCGACGGAGCCATGTGCGCGCTCATGGGCGGCGATTCCGCCGAGGTGGAGGAGGCGTGCGCGGAGTACGCCCAGGGCGACATCCTGGTGCCCGCCAACTTCAACTCGCCTGGTCAGATTGTTGTTTCGGGCGACCGCGCCGCTGTCGTGCGCGCTCAGGAGGCCTGGGTCGCACGGCCCAAGCACCGCGCTGCCATGCTGGCCACGTCCGGCGCGTTCCACAGCCCGCTCATGCAGAGCGCTGCCGACGAGCTCGCAGGGTTCCTCGCGGGCATTGAGTTCCGCGAGGCGAGCGTGCCGCTGGTGTGCAACGTGGACGCCCGCCCGCTTGCGGCTGCGGATGCGGCCGACCACCTGGTGCGTCAGGTCGTGAGTCCCGTGCGCTTCGAGCAGAGCGTGCTTTGGCTTGCCGAGCAGGGCGTGGACACCTTCGTAGAGTGCGGCTTCGGCGGCGTGCTCGTGGGCTTGGTGCGCCGCACCGATAAGTCCGCCGCGCGCTTCAAGGCCGAGTCGGCGGAGGACATCGCCGCCGTGAAGGAGCACCTGGAGACGGCTGCCGCCAACGCTTAGCCAGATTATTGCGATTTCGTGGACGTTTTTTCGATTTTTTCGGAGAAGCAGAGGCTCAGAACTCCGGATTTGCCCTCTTTTCGGGCATCGAGTGCAACTTTTTCTCTGATTTGGGCGGATTTGTCCCTCAAAACAGCCAAATGTTGAAGCAAATCGCCGGGAAAGTCGCAAAAACGTCCACGAAACGCTGCGTTGCTGGCTTGCATGCGGATTCGTTCCGTGAATCAAGTAGAGAGAAAGGTCCTTTGATGGACAAAGAAACGAACGTCGCCGCCACTGCGGTATCCGGTGCCGCTCCTGCGGCCGATGCTTCTGCGGCATCCGGCGACTCTTCCAAGGGCTGCGCGGTTGTCACCGGCGGCGCGCGCGGCATCGGTCGTGCGGTGTGTGAGGCGCTCGCCGCGGCCGGCTTCGACGTGGCGGTGAATCACTCGCACGCCGGCAGCAAGGAGGCGGCCGAAGAGGTGGCTGCCCGCCTGCGCGAGGCGTACGGCGTGAATGCGCTTGCCATCCAGGCCGACGTGTCGGTCTTTGACGAGGCCCAGGCCCTGATCAAGACCGCCACCGAGCAGCTGGGCGCCGTGAGCGTGCTGGTGAACAACGCCGGCATCACGCGCGACGGCCTGCTCGTGCGCATGAAGGAAGAGGATTTCGACCGCGTGATTGCTGTCAACCTCAAGGGCACCTTCAACTGCTGCCGCGCCGCCGCCTTCGCTATGACCAAGGCGCGCCGCGGACGCATCATCAACATGTCCAGCATCTCCGGCATCCACGGCAATGCGGGGCAGACGAACTATGCGGCGTCCAAGGCGGGCGTGGTGGGCCTCACCAAGTCGCTCGCTCGCGAGGTGGCTCCGCGCGGCGTGACCGTGAACGCGGTGGCGCCCGGATTCATTCAGACCGACATGACCGACGCCATGCCCGAGAAGGCCAAGGAGGCCGTGCTGGGCGCTATCCCCATGAAGCGCATGGGGCAGCCCGAGGACATCGCGGCCGTGGTGGCGTTTCTCGCCAGCGACGCGGCGGGCTACATCACGGGCCAGGTCATCGAAGTGGACGGAGGATTGGCACTATGACGGATATGCGTAAACCCGACGGCACGCATCGCGTGGTGATCACCGGCATGGGCGCCATCTCGCCTGCCGGCGCGGGCGTGGAGGCGCTGTGGGATGCGCTCATGAGCAAGAAGCATTGCATCGCGCCCATCACGCGCTTCGACACCACTGATTTCGCATCCAAGATTGCGGGCGAGATTCCCGATTACGACCCGCTGAACTTCGGGTTCTCCAAGAAGGACGCGCGTCGTCTGGCGCCGTTCGTGCAGTACGCCATGATTGCCTCCGACGAGGCTATGGCGCAGGCGGGGCTCGACATGGAGGCCGAGGACCCCACGCGCGTGGCGTGCGTCTGGGGCAGCGGCATCGGCGGCATCGGCACCTTCGAGGAGGGCTGCATCACGCTGCACGAGAAGGGCCCCAAGCGCGTGAACCCGCTGTTCATCCCCATCATGATCGAGAACATGGGCGCGGGTAACCTGTCTATCCGCTACGGCATGAAGGGCGACTGTCTGTCCATCGTGACCGCGTGCGCCACGGGCAACCACTGCATCGGCGAGGCGTACCGCCTGATTCGCCACGGCTATGCCGACGCGGCGCTTGCCGGCGGCAGCGAGGAGTCCATTGTGCCTATCTGCCTGGCGGGCTTCGGCAACCTGGGCGCCATCACCAAGAACAACGATCCCGACACCGCCTCGCGTCCGTTCGACGTCGACCGTTCGGGCTTCGTGCCGGGCGAGGGCGCGGGCGCCGTGGTGCTCGAGTCGCTCGAGCATGCCATGGCGCGCGGCGCGCACATCATTGCCGAGGTGGCGGGCTTTGGCTCCACGGGCGACGCCTACCACATGACCGCCCCCGAGCCTTCGGGCGAGGGCGCGGTGCGCGCGATGCGCCAGGCGCTCGCCGAAGGCGGATTCACGCCGGACGACCTGGGTCATCTGAACGCCCACGGCACGTCCACCCATGCCAACGACGCCATGGAGTCGGCCGCCCTCAAGGGTCTGTGCGGTGAGGAGCGCGGCTCCCAGGTGCCCGTGACCTCCATCAAGGGCTGCACCGGCCACACGCTGGGCGCGGCGGGCGCGCTCGAGGCCATCGTGTGCGCGCTTTCCGTGGCGCGCGACTGCGTGCCTCCCACCACTGGCACCCAGAACATCGACCCTGAGTGCGGCGTGAACGTTCCGCTGGAGCCTGTGACTGACTACCCTCAGAAGGTGGCGCTGAGCAACTCGCTCGGCTTTGGTGGCCACAACGCCTCTTTGGCGCTCGCTCCTTGGACGGAGGCGTAACTATGGACATCACGTATCCTTGCGGGAAAGACATTGTGGAGGCGGTGCTGCCTCATCGCGACCCGTTTGTGTGGGTGAGCCGCGTGACGGCGTGCGTGCCTGGTGAAAGCATCGTGGCCGAGCTGGACGTTAACCCCGATCTGCCCCTGTTCAAGGGGCATTTCCCCGGCCATCCGGTGCTTCCGGGTGTCATCATCATGGAGGCGCTCGCCCAGGCGGCAAGCTTCTGCATCCTGGTGGCGCAGCAGCGCGAAGGGGCCATCGGCTTTCTGACCGGCATCGACGGCGCGAAGTTCCGCCATCAGGTGGCGCCCGGCGACACGCTGCGCCTCGAGGCGAAGATCGTCAAATCCTCCAAGCGCATGTGCGTGGCCGAGGTGTGCGCGTTCGTGGGCGGCAATGTGGCCGCCTCCGCCACGCAGAAATACGTATTGGCTTAACCGACGGGCCTGGCGGGCGTTCGTTTCGCCGGGCCCGTTTGCGGGGCAGTCCCGCAGCCTTGTGCCGTGAGGTTCAGGGCAATATGGAAGAAAGGGGATACCGTGGCGCGTCGCTCTAACAAGGCGGGCTATATCACAATCCCGCGTGAGATTCCCGGCGATGCGAGCAGCCTTGAGCGCATCGGCGAGCTTGTGGAATCCGCGAAGAACGAGTACAAATCCACGCACACCATCGCTGACGGCATGGCGGGCGATGGCGTGGGCGTCGATGGCGAAGAGCTGCAGAGCCTGGTCGACATCCGCATGAGCGGCTGCGACCGCGTGCTGGTGGTCGATCCCGGTCGCACGGCCGAGGGCGTCATGGCGGCGTGCCGTGCGGTGGGCCTTGCCACGTGCATGGTATACACCGAGGACATGGCCAAGGAGCCCCAGCTGCAGCTGGCCGACAGCAGCGTGTGCATCGGCCCGGTGCGCGGCAAGGGCGCGTTCGAGGACAACTACCGCATCCTCTCGGCCGCCGAGGTGGCCAACGCGCGCGCCATCCTGCTGGTGGGAAGCCGCCTCGCCACCGACGAGCGCTTCGTGGGCATGGCGGTCGAGGCCGGGCGCAGCGTCTACCGTCTTGAGGCCGATGCCTCGGCGGCGACGTTTGGCGGTACGTCCAAGGCGTGGGCCGTATGCGACTGCCTGAAGTGCGAGCTGCCGCAGACCACGGCCGAATCGTGGACGGTATGCCCCAAGTGCCGCAAGGTGTCTGACGCCGCTCACGTGCGCGAGAACCACAAGGTGTGCCCCGACTGCGGGCATCATTTCCGCATGACCTCGACCGAGCGCATCTACGACCTGGTGGATGCCGAGAGCTTCGAGGAGTGGACCGACATCGAGGACGTTCCCGAGACTGACCCGCTCGACTTCCCTGGCTACCTGGAGAAGATCGAGAAGATGCGCGCCCGCACCGGGCTTTCCGAGGGCGTGCGTTGCGGCGGCGCCAAGATCGCCGGCATGCCGCTCGCGCTCGCCATCATGGATTCCACGTTTTTCATGGGATCGATGGGGTCGGTCGTGGGCGAGCGCATCACCCGCACGGTGGAGCGCGCCACGCGCGAACGTCTGCCGTTGGTGATTTTCACCTGCTCGGGCGGTGCCCGCATGCAGGAGGGCCTGGTGTCGCTCATGCAGATGGCGAAGATCTCCGCCGCCATCAAGCGCCATTCCGAGGCCCGTCTGCCGTATTTCGCGGTGATCACCGACCCCACCACGGGCGGCGTTACCGCATCGTTCGCCATGCAGGGCGACGTGATTATCTCCGAGCCCCGCGCGCTCATCGGCTTCGCCGGGCGCCGCGTGATCCAGGACACCATCCGCCAGGAGCTTCCCAAGGAGTTCCAGACGGCCGAGTTCGCGCTGGAGCACGGCCTGATCGACGCGATCGTCGAGCGCTCGCGCCTGCGCGCCACGCTGGCGAACCTGCTTGCGCTCTACGAGGCGCGCGATGCCGATCTGCAGCCGCTTCACGCGCCCCTGCACGCACAGGCGCCGCGCGGCTACTCCGCCGTGAAGGCCGCCCTTGTGGCGCATCCCACCGCCAAAGAGGTGGAGGAGGGCGCCGTATCGCCCGATGGCGACGAGATGCCCGCCGCGACGGGCGGGCTCGTGTCTGCGGCCGTACGCGCCGTGGGCCGCGCCGTGACGCGTCCGCTGCGTCGTCCCAACGCGTGGGAGCGCCAGCGCATCGAGGAGAGCGGCAAGCGTGTGGCGGCCCTGCTCACGCTGCCCGCTCGCGAGGCATCCCAGGAAGGCGATGGCGAGGACAATCCTGCCTGGCGCAGTGTGCAGATCGCGCGCGATACGCATCGCCCCACGGCATCGCACTACTTGGACGCGATGGTGGAGGGCTTCTTCGAGCTGCACGGCGACCGCGCCTTCGGCGACGACGGGGCGATTCTCGCCGGCGTGGGCTGGATCGGCGAGCGAGCCGTTATGTGCATCGCGCAGGAAAAGGGCCGCGACCTGCAGGATCGCATCAAGCGCAACTTCGGCTGCCCCGAGCCTGAGGGCTACCGCAAGAGCTTGCGCCTCATGCGCTCCGCCGAGCATTTCAAGATGCCTATCGTGTGCATCGTGGATACGCAGGGCGCGTTCTGCGGCAAGGAGGCCGAGGAGCGCGGCCAGGGCAACGCGATCGCCGATAACCTATTCGCCATGGCGGGCCTGCGCGTGCCCATCATCAGCGTGCTGGTGGGCGAGGGCGGCAGCGGCGGCGCGCTGGCGCTGGCGCTTTCCGATTGCGTGGCCATGCAGGAGCACGCGGTGTACTCCGTGCTTTCCCCCGAGGGCTTCGCGTCCATCCTGTGGAAGGATCGCTCGCGTGCGCCCGAGGCCGCCGCAGTCATGCGCATGAACGCCTACGAGATCTTCGAGATGGGCATCATCGATGCCGTGCTCGAGGAGGGCGAGGGCTCGGCGAGTGCGAACCCCGAGCTTGCAGCCAACGCGGTCAAGCGCTACGTGACGCGCCGCTTGGACGAGCTTGCAGAGGTGCCGCACGACTTGCTGCTCGAGCGCCGATACGCGCGCTTCAGGAAGTTCTAGCCATCAATTGTATCCCAAACGCTAAGAAGCGGCCGACGAAATGAACGGCCGCTTCTTGTTGTTCCGGCAGCATTCGAGTTTTCGTAGTTTGATGATATGACTTGTTCGGTGCGTGGGTGCTTATACATTCATTAATATATTGTAATGTATATCGAAGAAACTCAATCCAATATTTAATTGCGCAAATGGTGCTTCTGTCTTCGCAGCCGTAACCTGATTGTAGCAAATGCCCGTTAGGGGTAGCGGGTTGCTGTGAACAAGGAGAGGAGCCCTGATGAGATACGGTATGGTAATCGATACCGAGTTGTGCGCGGGGTGCAACGCATGTGCCGTTGCGTGCAAAATCAACAACAACCTTCCAAAAGAGGTGTGGTGGAATTCCGTTGTTACGGAAGGTGGGGCAACGCGTGATACGGCATCGGGCGAATGGCCAAACAATTCGATGAGATTTTTTCCAAAAGCGTGTCAACATTGCCGAAAACCGCTCTGCGTGGCGCAGTGTTCTACGGGGGCAACCTATGTGGCCGACGACGGAACGGTGCAGATAGATGCCGAGAAATGCGACGGTTGTGGAGCATGTATTGAGGCCTGCCCGTACGATGTGCGCGTCCTTGTTCAGAATAATCCGGAATACTATCAAGAGGTGGCGTTGGGACAGTGGGATGCGCCGAAGCATTCTGCAGGTAAGGTGGGAAAGTGTACGCTCTGTGCCAACATCCGTGAGCGTGGTGGCGATCCTGCATGCGTTAAAGCCTGCAATCTCCATGCGCGCGTGTTTGGCGATTTAGATGATCCCGAAAGCGAAGTTTCGCGAATTCTTGCGTCAGGAGAACGCGAATATATGCGTCTGCTGGAAGAGGAAGGCACCGAACCCAACGTGTATTACTTGATGTAACCCCGTTACGCCGCCAGCGAGCTTCTTAAGCGGATTCCCCTCCCTCCCTTAAGAAGCGTGCTGGTGGGTTCTGGTTATCCCAAACAGTTGGGCTATGCACGGAACCGCATATATGGCGGAAAGGGGATTGAGGTTCACTAGAGCAAGTAAAAGGGAATCGAGAAAGCTTTGAGACAATGCGAAATGTCGAGAGGCCTCTATTATGGCTAAGCGCATCATCCACAAGATAGGGGGACATATGGTTTCAGAAATGCTCACGACCGCCGCTTCCTCGGAGATAACG
>CAUWMI010000085.1:0-10377 GCA_963559755.1 uncultured Slackia sp.
CCCAAATACCAATGCAACAAGTAGCGCTGCCCAAAATCGCTCGTGGCGCGAATCCGATACCTGTCATTTCAGAAAAGTGTTCAATTATTTGCGGTTTTCTGGAGTTTGACAGGTCTAACATGGTGAATACCCCTATTAAGAAAATGGACGAAATCGCCTTTTCCCAGGTTGCTTGGTTTCCTGGACGCGCTGCAGCAATAATGGGCGTGAATAATTCCAGAAAACCGAAAATAAATGGCAGAAAATCTGAGAATGCATATGGGTGCACGATTTTGGCAGGCTGGCGGCTCGTGTGCCCCACTTGAGCGGGCACGTGGTCTGGGCGCCTCGCTTGATTGAACACGCAATCTGAACGTATCGATGTAGCAAGTGCACGGCTTGAACGCCGTGTTTATACATGCACGCGGCCTGCATGACGGCGGACGCGTTAGCAGGCGACGAACGGCGGAGCACACAAAGGGCGAAACTAAAGGTCAGCGCACAAAACCGGGCCCCAGTTGCCATGAAGCCCGGCTTGCTTTGTGCGCGTTTTGTTTATGCCCAACGTTAGGCGCGCTTGAACTTCACCATATTACGCGCCGTGAAGTACGTGACCAGGAAATACGCTCCGTACACCGCGAGGAAGCCCACCATCGTGACCACGCTCACCGTGCCGATATCTAGGTATCCGAACACCTGCACCACGTCAATCACCACCTGCATCGCACACAGCGTATGCGCCACGCCCACCAGCAACGGGAAGAGGAAGTAAATGCCGATGAGCTTGAACAGCGCGCCGTCAATCATGCGCTGCGGAGCGCCCAGCTTTGCGATCAGCTCATATCGGCGCACGTTGTCGGCCGCATCGGTGAGCTGCTGGATGGCAAGGATAGCCGCGCAGGCGATGACCAGCACGAATCCGATATAGATGGCCAGATAGCTCACCACGGCAGTGAAGCCCGAGCTCTGCGTTTCCACTTCGCTCACGGTTTGGATCAGGCTCACGGGATAGGTGTTGGGATCGGCGCTATCTTGTACACCGTGCAGGAAGCTTTGGAACTCATCCTCCTGGCCGTCTTTGCATTGCACGTCCAGAAGCGAGGTCCACGGCAGCGCGCTCGTATCCACGCAGTCGTCGGGAACCACCAGCACGCAGATACGTTGGGTGACGCCCGTGGTTTCAAGGGTCACGTCCTGCGCCTCGGCCTGGGCGGTCAGCGTGCGACCGCCAATCTCGAGCTGCGCGCGGTCCGCGGCGAGCGCATCGGCGTAGTCGGCCGTAAGTGCCGCATCGTTCCAGATGGCGAACTCGTCCCCACCCAGCTGGATGGGTTCGAGCCCCGCCAGCTCGCGTACGGCGTTGAACTGCGACACCGGCACGTAGTCGAGCTGCTGATTGCTCATGTCGTCGGAGAGCAGGCCCGCGCCTACGAAATCGTAGATGGATTTACCGGTGGCCTTGTTGAGATCTCCCAGCGTGATGCCCGACAGGCGGAAGTCGACCTGCACGGCGCGCTCAACCATATTGTCCCACACAGGAGCGCCCACGGCCTCGGTGCTCGCTGCCAGACCCTCAACCATGTCGTAGTCGTGCGCCTCGGCGAATGCCCCGAACTCGCCCAGGTCGAGCGTCTCCATCTCGCCCGTGTCGTAATTCATCATGGCATAGGTGGACACCACGCTCGCGTCGTACTTGGTGCCGTTGGCGGCCGAGGCGTTCATCGCGTTCACAATACCGATGCCGCCGCACACGCTCGTCATGGCCAGGAACAGTGTGATGGCAATCACGCTCATGGAGACGAACGCCGAGTTGGCGCGCGCGGAAAGCTGACGCAGGAAGAACATGTTGAGCCCGCGCAAATAGAGCGGCTTGATCATCTGGGTCAGGCGCAGCAGGAAGCCCGCCACCGAGTAGAAGAACAGCACCGTGCCCACGCACACCAGCACGGTGGCGGCCATGAACTCGGGCGAAGGCTCGAGCAGGCCGTTGTCCATCAGTAGCTTGTACGACACGCCGATAAGCACGCACGCCACGATAAACAGCACGAACGAAAGCGGCAGGCTGCGCAGCTTGAAGCTTTCGTTGCGACGATCAGCGTTAAGCAGGTCAATAAGACGCGCCTTGAACAGGTGCCCCGTGTTGAGCACGATCGTGACCAGGAAAATCACGGCGAATGCAGCCACCGTGAGCCCCATCGCGTTGGCCGAGACCGAAAACGCCACGCCCTCCACCTCAGAATCGAACATCGAGGCCGCTATGTTGCTCAGCACCTGCGAGATGCCCAGCCCGATGACCAGGCCCACCGCGAGCGACACCGCGCCCACGATGAGCGTCTCGAGCGCGCTCACCTTGAACAGGTCGCCCTTCTGCATGCCCAGCGTGAGGTAGAGCGCAAATTCCTTGTTGCGCCGCCTGATAAGGAATCGATTGGCGTAAATCACCAGGAAGGCCAGAATCACGGCGATGAACACCGAAACGATGTTGATCACGAACTCGAGGAGCTCCATCATCTTGCGGCCGTCCTCGCCGATGCGCGCCACGGCCTGCGAGTCGGCGATGGAGTTGAACGCGTAGAATACGGCAATGCCCAGCACGAGCGTGAAAAAGTACACGGCGAAATCGCGCGCCGACTTGCGCACGTTTGCCGCAGCGAGCTTAGCCAGCATTGCGCACCTCCCCTCCCAGACGCGTGGTAGCGGCCACGATGCGCGAGAAGAACTGCTCGCGCGTATCGTCCTGTCGGCGCAGCTGGCCCCACAGATGGCCGTCCTTAATAAAGATGATGCGGTGGCACCAGCTGGCGGTGAACGCGTCGTGCGTGACCATCACGATGGTGGAACCCATGCGGTTGAGCAGCTCGAACGTCTCGAGCAGCTGACCGGACGACTTGGAATCGAGCGCGCCTGTAGGCTCGTCGGCCAGCACCAGGCTCGGCCGCGTGATCACCGCACGCGCCGCCGCCGCGCGCTGCTTCTGGCCGCCGGAAATCTGATAGGGATACTTGTCCAGCGTCTCGGCGATGCCCAGCCGCTGCGCCATATCCTCCACACGGCCGGGAATCTCACGCGAGGGCGCGCGTTGAATAGTGAGCGCGAGCGCGATATTCTCGCGCACAGTGAGCGTGTCCAACAGGTTGGAATCCTGGAACACAAAGCCCAGCTCGTCGCGGCGGAACTTCGCCAGCTCCTTGGATTTGAGCAGCGTGATGTCGCGCCCAGCGATGCGGATGGCGCCGCTCGTGATGGTATCGATGGTGGAGATGCAGTTCAGAAGCGTCGACTTGCCTGAACCGCTCGGCCCCATGATGCCGCAGAACTCGCCTTCATCCACAAAGAAGCTCACTCCGTCGAGCGCCAGCGTCGAATTCTCGCCGCGTGCGCCGCCGTACCGCTTCGATACGCTCTCTACCTCAAGCACATGTCCAGGCATGGTTCCTCCTCACGTCGTGATCGCGCATGCCACGCCGCACGCGCTCGCTTACGCTTTCAAGTATCGCGAGGGCACCTTGCGGCCTCCTTGCGCGAACCTGACATTTGCCTGACATCGCGATTGCGCCCTGGTGACAGCGCCCCGCGCGTGGTTTAATGAGGCAAACGAACCTGTCCGTTCGGGTGGGCGGGGGCGAGAACGGGATCGCCCGCATTCCTACCGCTTGCTTCGCGGGCGATTTCGTTCCCCATCCGCCGCCGTCGAACACGGTGGGACACGAAAGAGGCACAGCAATGTCGGATGCTAAGCTCAAAGCGAAGAAGATCCTGCTGGTGGACGATGAGCCAGAGCTGCGGCGCATGGTCGAAACCGTGCTGCGCGCGGAAGGGTTCACCAACGTGACCGCCGCGGGCAACGTGCAGGAGGCGCTCGCCGCATACCGCGCGGTCAAGCCCGACCTGGCGCTTTTGGACGTCATGCTCCCTGATGGCGACGGCTTCACGCTGTGCACCTACCTGCGCGCCTTCGAAGAGGCGCGCCCGCTACCCGTGATCTTCCTCACCGCCAAAGACGAGACCGATGACCGCCTGGCCGGCCTGCGCAGCGGAGCTGACGATTACGTGACCAAACCGTTCAGCCCGCAGGAGCTGGTGCTTCGCATCATGGCGGTGCTGCGGCGCTGCTATCCCGGCGAGCCCGACGCCATCGAACTCGCCGCCTGCACGCTCGACCTCGCCAACGCCGACGTGCTGCGCCATGACACGGGCGAACATATCCAGCTCACCGTGAAGGAGCACGATCTGCTTGAGGCGCTGGCGCGCAACGCGAACCGCATCGTGACCACCGACGCCCTGTGCGAGGCCGTATGGGGCGAGACGTTCGGCTACGCGCAATCGCTCATGACGCACGTGCGCCGCGTGCGCGAGAAAATCGAGGCTGACCCTTCGCATCCGCAGTCGC
Organism: uncultured Slackia sp.; assembly: GCA_963559755.1. GTDB lineage: Bacteria > Actinomycetota > Coriobacteriia > Coriobacteriales > Eggerthellaceae > Slackia. The sequence goes on from CAUWMI010000085.1 coordinate 4,370, forward strand.
TGGTTACGGCGAAGGGCCTGGGCTACAAGCTCGTCGTTCCCAAGGAAGGCCGCTAGGCATGACACCGGGCGCCAAACGCGACACATCCAAACGCGCAGGGGTCCTCTCCCGCTTGAAAAGCGCAGCCGGCGAGGGCGCTCATAAACGCACGTCCACCAGCAGCTCTGCGCCCAGCAAGACCAAGGCATCACGCCTGCAGACGGCGGCCGAGCGGCGCAGCAAACGCGCCCGACGCAAGGCAGCGGCCCCGCTCTTCTTTGGCAAGCAGATGCTCCTCTTTGGCGCGCTCGTGGCGGCGGTGATCATACTCGACCTCTTCTTTTATATAGGCGTGGCGCTGCTCGAAAATGATGCCTCGCTCACCGGGGGCGCGCCCAACCACTTGGCGCGCGAGGCCGGGCAATCGCTCGAGAAAACCGACGACGGCTGGGAGATGCCCGCCGAGGTTCAGTCGGCGCTCGACGAACAAGGTTGCTGGTGCATCCTCATCAGCTACGACGGTGAAGTGGCCTGGCACACGCCCAACGCCCCCGCCAGCGCACTGCGCACCTACAACCTGGGCGACACGGCCGTGTTCACTCGCTACGGCTACCTGGACGACTACCCCAGCTTCATATGGCAGCGCGACGACGGGCTTTTGGTCACGTGCTATCCCAAGGGCTCGTACTACCCCTTCGCCACGCTCTACATCCCTGACCAGCTGGTCTCGCGCATCCCGCTCTACTTCCTGCTCATGCTGGTCATGGATGCGGCTGTGTTCTTCGCGGCGTACGTGATTTCCAAGCGTCGCGTGCTCAAGAGCGTGGGCCCTGTGGTGGAATCGCTCGACAAGCTGGCAAAGGGCCAGAGCGTGCACGTGGAGGCGCGGGGTGACATGCGCGAAGTGGGAGAAAGCATCAACGCCGCGAGCGCGGTGATGCGCCGCAAGGACGAGGCGCGCAAGCGGTGGGTCTCGGGCGTGAGCCACGATATACGCACGCCGCTGGCCATTTCGATGGGCCACGCCGAACGCATCGCCACGGGAGCGAACGTGCCCGATGACGCGCGCAAATCGGCCGAGACCATCCTGCGCCAGAGCGCACGCATCCGCGACCTGGTGGCCGACCTCAATATCGCCTCCAAGCTTGAATATGACATGCAGCCGCTCGACGTGCAGCCCTGCGCGCTGTCGAAAATACTGCGCTCCGTAGCGGCGGACTACATAAACGACGGGCTTGACGAGAAGTACGAGCTCGACGTGGAGGTGGCCCCCGATGCGGAAGGCGTTGCCGCCCCCATCGACGAGCGCCTGGTCAAGCGTGCGCTGCGCAACCTCGTGGACAACGCGGTACGCCATAACGAAGCAGGCTGTCGCATTTCGTTCACCCTGAAGACGCAATCGGATGCGCTCAAGCTCACCGTGTCCGACAACGGGCAAGGCCTTTCTCACGATGTGGTGGCGCGCCTCAACGCGGAGGCCGAAGACATGACAACCATCCCGCTCGACCTGGACGCGCAGGTGAACGGCCCCACGCCGCCGCCTGGCTTCGCCCAGTATGGCCCCGACGCACTCGCGGGTCGCCTGGCAGTGCTGGGCGATGCCCCGGTGCCGTCGCCCGCACTCGGGAGGAGCAATCCTCTACCTATACCGACGCATGAGCCCTCTTTTGTTCCCGCGGTCGAGCGCGTTTCCGCCCCGTCTGAAATGCCACCGCAGGAGAAGGCCGCCATGCAGCCCGAGGCACCCCATACGCCCACGCTCTCGCGCACCGAGCTGGGCGGGTTCAACGAGCACGGCCTGGGGCTTTCGCTCGTGGCGCGCATCGCCGCCGCCCATGGGGGCTCGGTCGGATTCGCCGGCGGCCCGAACGAAGGCTTCTCGGCAACGCTCACCTTCCCTCTGGCTTAGCAATTTACCCAAAGGTTTATCTCCCCATTTCAACCGGAGGTTAAACCCGCCGTTTACCAAAGCGAAACATAATCGCGCGACGCGACGTTACCCATTTCCCGTATAATATTCCAATTATTTTTGTCGTTTGCCGCACTAGTGTGCTAAATCGCCCTTTCTGGGCTGCACCCGTTTGGCGGCTTCCAACGCGAAAGAGGTACATATATGAGAATGGGACCGCAGGAGGTCGTTTGGATCGCCGGCGCTGCGGGTCGTATGGGCCGCGCCATCGAGCACCGACTCGACCACGAGAAGTACCGCATCCTTACCACCGACGCCGAGGTTGACGCGACCGATCTGGATACCGTCGTCCACTTCGCCGCCGCCAACCGCCCCGATTACGTGATCAACTGCGCCGGCCTGGCTCGCCACGACGCCGCGCAGGAGCGCCCCGATGACGCTTACAAAATCAACGCACTGGGCGCACGCAACCTCGCCATCGCAAGCGAGAGCGTGGGCGCGAAGATCATCCACCTTTCCACCGACGACCTGTTCCCGGCCAATATGCCGCACGCGGTCAACGAGTTCGACCCGGCGCTGCCCCGCCACGTCTTCGGTAAGTCGAAGCTCGCCGGCGAAAAACTCGTGCGCGACATGAACCCGCGCCACATCATCATCCGCTCCTCGTGGGTGTACACCGCACTGCCCGACGACATGATCTTGAGCGCTATCACCAAGGCCCGCGCGGGCGAGCCCGTTGAGGTGCCCGCCAACCAGTTCGCCTGCCCCACCTCGTGCAAGACGGTGGCCGAGTTCATCATCGCCATCATGGAGTCCGAGGAGTTCGGCACGTTCCACGTGACCAATGAGGGACTGTGCAGCCGCTTCGAGTTCATCGCGCGCGCCTTAAAGCTCGCCGGCGCCCCCATGGACACGCTCGTGAGCAGGCAGAACCCCGATGAGGCCTACCGCGTGGATCTGGATAACCTGATGATTCGCCTAACGGGCATCTACGAGCTGCGCACCTGGGAGGACGACCTCAAGGATTACATGGCCGACCACGACCTGCTCGCGTAGGCCCGCTTCGCCTACCGCGCGGCCTAAAGCCGGCATTTCACCTCCGCCACACGAGTACGTTGCGGCGGATGCATAGAAAGGGAACCATATGGGAAGCACCGATACCAAGGCCAAAAAGCCTCGTAAGAAGCTTGGCCTGACCAGCGCCATCTTTATCGCCCTCGGACTCGGCATCGTCTGCGGCGTTATCTTCCATTACTTCATTCCTGAGGGATTCGTGCGAGACGACGTGTTCGTCAACGGCATCTTCTACGTCGTGGGCCAGGGCTTCATCCGCTTGATGCAGATGCTCGTCGTCCCGCTCGTGTTCTGCTCCATCGTCTGCGGCGCCGCCGCCATCGGCGACACCAAGACGCTTGGCACCGTGGGTGTGAAAACGCTCGTGTTCTACATCTTCACCACCGCCGTGGCCGTTGCCGTAGCGCTTACTGTGGGCAACCTGATCAACCCCGGCATGGGCGTTGATATGTCGGCCATCGTCGCCGGCGACGTTTCGGCGCTCGATTCCGGCGGCTCGTCCACCGACGTGTCCATCGTGGACACCCTGCTCGGCATCATCCCGTCCAACCCGCTGGGCGCGCTCGCCGAGGGCGACATGCTCGCCGTCATCTTCTTCGCGCTGTTCGTGGGCATCATCATCGCCATCATGGGCCGCAAGGCCGAAACCGTGCACGGCTTCTTCGAGCAGTTCAACGACATCATGATGAACATGACCACCGCTGTTATGTATGTGGCCCCGTTCGGCGTGTTCTGCCTGCTCTCCCGCACGTTCGCGGGTGTGGGTTTCGAGGCGTTCATCCCCATGCTCAAGTACATGGCCGGCGTGCTCATCGCGCTCGCCCTGCACTGCCTCGTGGTGTACATGATTCTGCTCACCGTGTTCGCGCGCGTGAACCCCATCATGTTCCTGAAAAAGTTCGTGGGCGTCATGGTGTTCGCATTCTCCACCTCCAGCTCTAACGCCACCATCCCGCTGAACATCGAGACCATCGTGAACAAGATCGGCGTCGACCGTCGCATCGCCTCGTTCACTATCCCGCTGGGCGCCACCATCAACATGGACGGCACCGCCATCATGCAGGGCGTGGCCGTCGTGTTCACCGCGCAGCTGTTCGGCGTGCCGCTGGGCCCCGTGGAGTACGCCACCGTCATCGCCACGGCCACGCTTGCCTCCATCGGCACCGCAGGCGTGCCTTCCGTCGGCCTCATCACGCTGTCGATGGTGTTCAACTCCGTCGGGCTGCCGCTTGAGGGCATCGCGCTCATCATGGGCATCGACCGCATCCTGGACATGACGCGCACCGCCGTCAACATCACCGGCGACGCCGTGTGCACCACCGTGGTGGCGCGCCAGGAGAAGCGCCTGAACCTCGACGTGTTCAACGACCCCGATGCCGGCAAGGAATCGGAGAAGATGACCGACGCCGCGTAAGGGCGTCCATCGCACGCGACATCGCAGGCATCGTTTTGTTTGCACCGGGGCCTCCCTCCATGGAGGCCCCATGCTTATCGCTTACGCTCCCATCCTTGCCGCCTGTCAATTTCACGAGGCATGCAGGAGAACGCGCAGACGCACAAGCGATACTATAAGCGGACTGCATTCGCGTTGCTCGCTGCCCAGACCCAAAGGTCGGTCGCCGAGCAACGCGAACCCAATGAACCATCCCTTACAGAAAGGACGCATCCCATGAAAGAGCTTTGGAGAAAATGGGATAGCATCAGCCTGATCAAACGCATCCTGGTCTTCCTGGTGTTCGGTGCCGTGCTCGGCATCATCTTCCCCAATATGGACGGATCCTCCCCCATCGGTTGGATCGGAACCCTGGGCGACCTGTTTGTGAGCGCCCTGCGCTCTGTGGCACCGGTGCTGGTGTTCTTCCTGGTGCTGAGCTCGCTTGCCAACGCGAAGGGCGACGGCTCCATGAAGACCATCGTCATTCTGTACGTGATCGCCACGTTCCTGGCTGCCGTGGTAGCCGTTATCGGCAGCTTCCTGTTCCCCATCGAGATCACCCTGGCCGACGCCGTCACCGAGCAGAGCTCGCCCGAAGGCATCGCCGAGGTGCTAAGCTCGCTCATCCTGAGCATCGTTGCCAACCCGGTCGACGCGCTCATGAACGCTAACTATCTGGGCATCCTCGCTTGGGCCGTGCTGCTGGGCATCGCGCTGCGTATGGCCACCGACACCACCAAGGGCGTGTTCGCGAGCATCTCCGACGCCGTGAACACCGTGGTGCGCTGGATCATCGGCCTAGCGCCCTTCGGCGTGTTCGGCCTGGTATATACCGCCGTGTCCGAGAACGGCATCGAGATCTTCACCGAGTACGGCGCGCTGCTGGCCCTGCTCGTGGGTTGCATGGCCATCGTAGCCCTTGGCACCAACGCCATCATCTCGTACGTCTGCATCCGCAAGAACCCCTACCCGCTTATCTTCCGCACGCTGCGCGAATCGGGCCTGACGGCGTTTTTCACCCGCAGCTCTGCCGCCAACATCCCGGTTAACATGGAACTGTGCCGCAAGCTCAAGCTCAATAAGGATACGTATTCCGTGTCCATCCCGCTGGGCGCGACCATCAACATGGGCGGCGCGGCTGTCACCATCACCGTGATGACCATGGCGGCCTGCAACACGCTGGGCATTACGGTGGACATCCCCACCGCCATCGTGCTGTCCGTCCTGGCGGCTGCCGGCGCGTGCGGCGCCTCGGGCGTTGCGGGCGGCTCTCTGCTGCTGATCCCGCTCGCGTGCTCGCTCTTCGGCATCGGCAACGACATCGCCATGCAGATCGTGGGCGTGGGCTTTATCATCGGCGTGATCCAGGACTCCTGCGAGACCGCCATCAACTCCTCCACCGACGTGCTGTTCACCGCTTCCGCCGAGTACCGCACCTGGCGAAAGCAGGGCAAGCCCGTCGATTTCAAGGAGTGGGAGAAGTAGGGGACGCTTTCGCGACAGCTCCGTAGTAGACAATCTCAATTTCGCAAGGTATTTCTACAGCCTAGCCAAAAGAGGCAACCGAACACCATTCGGTTGCCTCTTTGTATCTCATGGGCCATACCAGTT
>CAUWMI010000086.1:0-10352 GCA_963559755.1 uncultured Slackia sp.
CAGGTTAGGGGTGAGTCGAGGGGTGAACGATGATTCACCCAGGATTCGCACGGGTTCACCCTGCCACACCTACGTCAGCTGGCGTATCTTTTCGAACCGTGCGATAAGGGTCGCGCGAGAAGCGAAAAGAAGGAGAAGGAGGGGGATATGGAAGAGCAGAACACCCATGGCACGACGCGCCGCAACTTTCTGAAGGCCGCTGGCTTCGGCATGCTTGCCGCCGCTGCTTCGACGGGTGCGTTCAGCATGGGCAACACCGCCTATGCAAGCGACGCTCTGCCCACCACCAAGCACGGGGTCACTGATTTCAGCGACACCATGAGCATGTACACCGACGTGTTCCCGGTGAAGATGCGTTCCATTCCGGTGCGCGACGTTGAGACCGACCTCGATCGCCAGGGCAATGTGGCCTTCGAGATGCGCGATTTCGACGAGTCCGAAATCAACCGTACCGAGGACACCGACGTGCTGGTCATTGGCGCCGGCATCACCGGCATCTGCGCCGCTGTGTCCGCATCCGACGACGGCACCACCCAGGTGCTGTGCATCGAGAAGATGAGCGAAGGCCGCGGCATCTTCGAGGGCATGGGCGTCGTCGGCGGCAAGAAGATGGCCGAGAGCGGCAACAACGTGGATAAGGCTCTGGCCATGGACGCCATGCGCTACGCTGCCTACTACCGCGTGCCGGTTGATCCCATCAAGCTGTGGGGCGACCGCTCCGGCGAGGCTGCCGACTGGCTGCAGGACAAGTTCGATGAGGGCGAAGGCGAGATCGAGACTTACTACAAGGAAGTCAAGCCGAATTCGCATCTTCTCCCCACGGTGCAGACCGAGATCGCGTTCCGCAGCCCCCAGTGGTCCGAGGAGACCACCAACAACGCGGGCGGCGCGGGCATCTTCATCGTGAAGGACCTTGCCAACACGTTCTCCAAGCGCTCCAACGCCACGCTGCGCTATCGCAACGCCGGCGTGAAGCTCGAGCGCGGTGACGACGGTCGTGTGACCGGCGCTATCTGCAAGGATTCTGAGGGCTACTACCGCGTGAACGCCAAGAAGGGCGTTGTTGTGGCAACCGGCGGCTTCGACGCCAACCCGCAGATCCTCAAGGCCTGGTGCCGTCCCGAGGACATCACCAACTTCGGCTCCTGGTGCCCCGCGTATGGCACCACGGGCGACGGTCAGCTCATGGGTCTGGCCGTGGGCGCCCAGATGGACCCGCTGCCCGCCTGCGTCATGAACTTCGACATGGGCAACGAGGACGCGTTCTACTCCAGCAGCACGGGCATGCGCCCCTTCATCGGCGGTATCTTCATCAACGAGAAGGGCGTGCGCTTCGCTTCCGAAAGCCTGCCGTTCCAGGGTCGCTCCAACTCCATCTCCGCGCAGAAGAATTTCGGCGAGGGCTGCTGGCGCGTGGTGAGCACCACCCAGCTGGCTGACCTCGAGGGCGCGGATCGCGAGAAGTCCTTCGCTAAGTTCGAGGAAGTCAAGGCCAAGGGTTGGGCGTTTGAGTCTGACTCCATCGAGGGCCTTGCCGAGCAGATGGGCGTTGACGCCGAGAACCTGAAGGCGAGCATCGAGCGCTGGAACGGTTTCGTGGATGCCGGCAAGGACGAGGATTTCAACCGTCCCATGGAGGGCGCCACGAAGATCGAGGGCGATACCTACTACGCCACCAAGTACCAGTCTTCCATCCTGGCCACCTGCTCCGGCCTGGTCGTTGATGGACTACGAGAACGAGGTCATTCCCGGTCTGTACGCCGCGGGCAATGCTTCGGGCGGCTTCTTCTCGGATTGCTACCCGCGTCACATTTTTGGTCCCTCTATCGGCCGCTGCATCACGTTTGGTTACGTGTCGGGCCAGAACGCTGCGCAGGAGGTGTAGAACATGAAGAATACCAAGCGTTTGAAGGCGCTCTTCGCCGTGGTCGCGAGCATCGCTGTGCTTGCGTTCGTCATCGCGGGCTGCTCTCCGAGCGGTTCCAGCAGCTCCAGCTCCAACTCGGGCTCTGACCTTGAGGCCGCGTTCCCCAATCACACGGCAAGCGTTGAGGCGGGCGAGGGCGAAGCCGGCTACCATGCCGCGCTGGGCCAGGACTGCGAAAGCTGCCACACCGGCGACCTGAAGGCCGAGGTGGCCACGCTCGCCGGTCATGAGGACGGCTCCGAGCCTGAGCTGACCTCTTCTTACTACATGGACAGCCAGGTGTGCCTGGATTGCCATGGCGGCACGTGGGAGGAGCTCGCCAAGCTTACCGAGGACCTGGGCGACTACAATCCCCACGACACGCTGCACGGCACCATCGAGAACTGCAACGAGTGCCACAAGGGTCACTCCCAGCAGGTCGACCTTTGCTCCGAGTGCCATGACAATGGCGGCCAGGAGATGAAGGGCATCATCGGCGAGGCTGATGCTTCCGCCGACGCCGAGGCTGCTGCTGAATAGGCACACGGCGCAACCGATCCGACTCCCCTCCCCGGGTCGAGCGCATATATGGTGGCCGGTCGGTTAATCCGACCGGCCTTTACGTTTATAATGGCTCCCATCTAATTGGGGGAGGAATTATGGCCGATACGGCATTGAGCGCCGGTGACGAGGCAAAAGCACGCGGCGTGTTTTCTGATGGCTCCGATGCGGGCCCGACTACGTTGCAGCCGCTGCGTTTTTTAGGCATGGGGCTTCTGATAACCTGGCTCTGCTGCACCCATATCGACACGATTTATTTGGGTGAGTCCGACCAGATTCGCCTGGTGGTGGAAACCGGTATGCGCATAGGTGACATTGGGGCGTTTCTGGTGCTCGCGGTCTTCTCTCGTCGCATTGGCGTGTTGAGCCGTCACCATATGGTGCCATCGCTTCTTGTGATCCTCACTGCCGTGGGCACGGGTGCGATTGGACTGCCGCTTGCCACGGCGGAATCGCATTCCGTTGCCGTGTTCGCACTGTCCGTTGTCACGGCGTTCGGCGGAGCAGTGTTGTTTTGCCTGTGGGCGGAGATATTCTGTCAGATGGGCGTTACCTCCATGGTGATTTACGGCGGCGGTTCATGCATCGTGGCATGGGCGATGTATTGCCTGATTTCCACCATGATGCAGCCGTATGCGGTGATTGCCACTGCCGTTATGCCCTTGTTGTCGCTTGCCTGCGCATGGGCGAGCTTTAAGGTGGTTCCGCATGAGCCGCCGCGCGTAGCGGAGGTGAACTATCCCATTCCCTGGAAGATTATCCTCATCATGGCGATTGCGGGTACTATCTCGGGTTTTACCGGAGTTCTGCTGGGCGACACGGCGTACCTAGGAGCTGTCCATCGTATTTGGGCCACGGCGTTTGCGGGGGCTTTGATGCTGTATATGGCGCTGCGGCATCCCGGGCGTTTCGACATGCGCGGGATGACGCGCGTGTGTTTGGCGGTTACGGTGGTGGCATTTGTTATCCTCCCGCTTACAACGGTAGGGCTTACGCCGGTGGTGTCGTTTTTGATGAAGCTCGCCTATGTGTGGTTCACCGTATTCGTGATTGCGCTTTTGGCAAGTTTGGCGTTCAGATTCGACCTCCCCAGTCTGCGCTTGTTCGCTATTGCACGTGCTTGCGGCGAAGGCGGTATTTTTGTAGGCGTGATGATGCGCGAGGTGGTAGGGCGTTCGGCAATCGAGCTTGATATGTCTACGCTTGCGGTGGCGTCCGTGGTGGGGCTTCTTGTTGTAGGCGTGTGCGTGCTCGTCTGGCGAAGCGAGAGCACGGTTAACGCCGATTGGGGTGCGGCCGGTATCAGCCTGGAGAGCGGTGAGCGCGTGTTGGGCCCGCGTGAGCGATTGATTATGAGCTGCGAGCGGATTGCCGATGAATATGGTCTTACCGAGCGCGAAACCGAGGTGCTCTTGCTTATCGGCCAGGGCAAGACGCGTTCGCAGATTGAGCAGGAGCTGTTCCTGTCGCAAAACACCGTGAAGACGCACATTCGCCATCTTTACGGCAAGCTGGGCGTGCATTCCAAGGAGGAGGCCTGCGCGCTCATCGGCGTGAAGGCCAACTAGGGGCGGCGTCGCCGCAATGCGCTTCTTGGCATCTCAACCTTTACAAGGGGTTGGCACGTGCTCAAAAGTTTGGGCGGCAAACGAAAAACGACCCGACAATACCGGGTCGTTCTGCTTGGCATATGCGCGTGAGCGCGCGTCGATTGCGGTCAGGCACCATGCTTCCGATGCCTGGCCGCAGCTTTCTAGAGGATGTTCACCCCTTCGCCGGCCATGGTTTTATTCATATTGCGCACGGCGCACATCTTGCCGCACATCGTGCACGTGTGCGGGTCGGAAGGCTGGGCGCTTGCTACGTATTCCTCGGCTTTCTCGCGGTCGATGGCCTCTTCAAACATGGCGTCCCAATCTATTTTCTGACGGGCGCGGCTCATACGGTCATCCCAATCGCGCGCCCCGGGAATGCCCTTTGCCAGGTCGGCGGCATGGGCGGCGATCTTCACTGCGATAACGCCCTCTTTGACGTCCGATACGCTGGGCAGGCGCAGGTGCTCGGCAGGCGTCACGTAGCACAGGAAGTCGGCTCCGTTCGCCGCGGCAATAGCGCCGCCAATGGCGGAGGTGATGTGATCGTAGCCGGGCGCGACGTCGGTCACGAGCGGCCCCAGCACGTAGAACGGCGCGTTGTGGCACAGGCGCTTCTCAATCTGCATGTTGGCAGCAATCTGGTCGAGCGTCATGTGGCCCGGTCCCTCGATCATCACCTGCACATTGCGCTCCCACGCACGCTGCGTGAGCAGGCCCAGCTCAATGAGCTCGCTCACCTGGCTGGCATCGGTGGCGTCGCCCACACAGCCCGGACGCATCGCATCGCCCAGCGAGATGGTTACGTCGTGCTCGTAGAGGATGTCCAGCAACTCGTCGTAATGCTCGAAGAACGGGTTCTCGTTGCCGGTCATCTCCATCCAGGCGTAAATCAGGCTACCGCCGCGGCTTACGATGTTCATCATGCGGCCGCTGCGCTTGAAGCTGTCGATGGCCTTGCGGTTCATGCCTGCATGGATGGTTACAAAATCCACGCCTTCCTCGGCGTGCGCGCGCACTACGTCCAGGAAGTCCTGCGCGGTGATTTGCGCGAGGTCTTTCTCCAGATAGCCCACGGCGTCATACATAGGCACGGTGCCGATCATCGCGGGCGACATGCCAATGAGCTCCATGCGGAAGTCGTGCGTCTTGCCGTAGTTGGACAGGTCCATGATGGCCTCGGCGCCGAATTTGAGTGCGGTGTGCACCTTCTCCATCTCGCAGGAGTAATCGTGCACATCGCCGGAAATGCCCAGGTTGACGTTCACTTTGGTGCGCAGCCCTTCGCCCACGCCGGCCGCGTGCAGCGCCGTGTGCGCATGGTTGGCGGGGATGGCAATACTGCCTGCTGCCACGCGTTCGCGAATAACCTCGGGGTCGATGCCTTCGTCGGCGGCCACGGTTGCCATCTGCGGCGTGATGATGCCGTGCTTCGCGGCTTCCATCTGGGTGGAGTATGCCTGGGTCATAAGAATCCTTTCGAGTTGCTGTTCCTCGTTTTGGCGCGGAACACGGTGGGGATGCTCCGTATTGTTTGCGGGCAAGTATATCCCTCGTGTGCGAGAGGATGCCGTGCGCGTTTTCGTATTCAGATAAACGGCTTGCGATGGCGGGTGTGCTTTCGTCGTAATTGCGCCGCACTCGCTACTTTTCGACGGAATTACGACGAGAAAAGGCTTTGCGGTTTCGAAAGTGGGTTCAACTTCCCCCAATCCATAGGTTCTATGCCGTTTACCGGATGGTTTTTTACGGTAAACTCTATACATTCGAAAATACGCCGCCCTAAGCAAGGGGAGGCTTGGCACTCTTGAGCATGTCGCGTGCGATGTCCGCAGGAGGTCGAGCAATCCGCAAGGGGGCGGCTTGCAGTTCGGGCGTGCGCTCTGCGCGATTCGAGCGGACGAAGCCGACTGCAAACCGTCCTTGGGATTCGCTGCGTGGGGCGCGTGAGTTCTATGCGGCATTGCGCCGCGACGAGGGCCAAGCGCCCTAGAAAGGGACGGTGGTAACAATGGCAGCACCTGAGACCTTGCATGTCCGCAACATCGTGTTGGTCGGACAGGATGGTGCGGGCAAGACCTCTCTGGCTGAAGCGATGCTTCATATTTCCGGCCAGACTCCGCGCATGGGAACCACGCACGACGGCAAGTCTTACATGGATTACGACGCGGAGGAAATCAAGCGCAAGTTCACGCTGGGCACCTCCATCGCCCCCATCCCTTACAAGGATTACAAGATCAACCTGCTTGACACCTCGGGCCACCCCGACTTCATCGGCGACACGCTGGTCACCATGCAGGCCGCCGAAATGGCCATGTTCGTCATCGACGCCGTGGCGGGCCCCCAGGTCATGACCACCAAGCTGTGGCACGAGGCTGAGAACATGCGCCTGTCTCGTTCGGTGTTCATCAACCACATCGACCGCGAGAACGCCAACTTCGACGTGATCATGGCCACGCTGCACGCGCGCTTCGGCAGCCGCCTGGGCGCGGTCACTATCCCCATAGGTGTGGACAAGGACTTCAAGGGCGTCATCGACGTGCTGCGCATGAAGGCCCGCTACTTCGAGGGCGACAGCGAGCGCGTCGAGGACATCCCCGAAGAGTACGCTGACGCCGCGCAGGCCGCCCGCGACAAGCTGTGCGACCTGGTTGCCGAGGCCGACGACGACCTGATGATGAAGTACCTGGATGGCGAAGAGCAGCTGACCCAGGAAGAACTGGAGGGCCTGTTTGACAAGGCCATCGCTCAGGAGCTGTTCATCCCCGTGTTCGTGGGCTCCACCATCATTAAGCAGGGCATTCAGGGCCTGATGGAAGACATCTGCACCTACTTCCCGCACCCCACCGCTCACGGCCCCATCCCGCTGGCCGACGGTGGCGAGATCATGGTGACGAAGGAAGACCAGCAGGCTGCCGGCTTCGTGTTCAAGACGCTGGCTGACCCCTATGTGGGCCGCCTGAGCTTCGTGAAGGTCATCTCCGGCGTGTTCGAGCCCGGTCTTGAGCTGGTGAACGCTCGCACCCGCAAGAAGGAGCGCCTGGGCCACGTGTGCATCATGAAGGGCAAGGAGACCACCGATGTAAAGAGCGCCATGGCGGGCGACATCATCGTAATCCCCAAGCTTTCCGAGACTCGCACGGGCGATACGCTGTCCCATACCGGCGACATCGAAGTGGCGCCGCTGCCGTTCCCGGTGCCGCAGTACCCGGTTGCCATCGAGGCCGTCAACAAGACCGAAGAGGACAAGCTGGGCGCGTTCCTCGCTCGTGTGGCCGAGAACGATCCTACGGTGCGCATCAACCGTAGCGATGAGACCCATCAGACCGTGCTTACCACCATGGGCGACGCCGCGGTGGAAACCATCCTTAACCGCCTGAAGGATCAGACGGGCGTCGAGGCGCGTCTGGTGCCCGTGCGCATTCCGTATCGCGAGACCATCCGCAAGCCTGCCGAGGCCCAGGGCCGCCACAAGAAGCAGACGGGCGGCGCGGGCCAGTTCGGCGATTGCTGGCTGCGCCTTGAGCCGAATCCGGGTGAGGGCTACGAGTTCGTGGACGCCATCAAGGGCGGTGTGATTCCCGGCGGCCTGATTCCTGCGGTCGACAAGGGCGTGCAGGAAGCCATGACCGAGGGCTTCCTGGCGGGGTATCCCATGGTGGATATCAAATGCACCGTATTCGACGGCTCGTACCACTCGGTCGACTCCAACGAAATGGCGTTCAAGACCGCTGCGCGCATTGGCTTCCGCGCAGCGTGCGAGAAGGCCGACCCGGTGCTGCTTGAGCCCATGGTGAACATGGATATCACGGTGGGTGAGGAATACGCTGGCGCCGTGATGGGCGACATCTCCACGCGTCGAGGCCGCATTGTGGGTACCGATTCCGACGACGAGGGCAATACCGTCATTATGGTGCGCGCTCCTTATGCCGAGGTCATCACCTACACCAAGGACCTGCGCTCCATCTCGCGCGGTTCCGGCAGCTATACGCTTGAAGACAGCGGCTACGAGCAGGCACCCTACGATGTGCAGCAGAAGCTGGTGAAGGAATATCAGGAGAAGCGTGCTTCGGGCAACTAATGACGCAGAGCAGGGATTTCTTCGATCTGAGTTTGCGCGAGCAGATTGAGCAATGGAACCTTTCCGGTGGCGTTCCGGCGATGTATATGGCGCTTGCCGAATCGCTGGGACGCATGTCCGACGACGAAGAAGACGCTGCTCGTGCCGCTTTTGACCAGCGGTGCATTTGCCATTCTTGAGCGGCACGGCGGAAACGACCTGTTCATGGCGTTCACCGATGTCGACTCGCTCAAGACGTTCTTCGGACAGTCTTTTGCCGATATTGGAGAAGGCAGAGGCTTCGAGGTCGTGAAGATGGCGGTGCATGATGTGTTGCAAAACGTGCTTGCCGTGGGCTACGACGTAATCATCAACCCGTCGAACGATGGGGAGAGGGGTGGCGCGGTCACCGGCGGCCTGATCGTTGACAGCCGTATGGCTATCATGGCGATATAGCGTTCGACCGCTGCTTTGCGTGGAATTGCAGGGCGGGGGGCGGAGGCCATATACGGATACAAGCCGAAGGGCGTCGGGATATCCCGACACCCTTCGTCGTGCTATGGCCCGATGCGATTCGGGCTATCGTCCGCGCTTCATGCCGCCGTGGCCGCTCTTGCCCCCGTTCGGGCGTCCGCTGCCTCAGGGGGCGGAACTCGCTCTTCCCGCGCCCATGAAGGTCGCCGTGAGATGCGCCTTAGCTGTGTTGTCCAGCTTATGGGTGTGCGTTTTTTGGAATGACGACGCTCGTCCAGTCGCTGCCTGCGTATCATTTGTTCGCATTTCGACTCATTTTTTGCCCTGCGGCAGGCAAGTCAATTGTAGAATTTCACAGTGAGCGATAGTCTTGGTCCTGATGATGCACGGAGGGGAGGGCATCAATGTTCCTGGCAGCAATCTGCGTACTGATGTTTTATTGGTCCTTCCTTGCCTCTCCAGTTCTTCCTGAGGAGCTATTTCCTTCTTCATCTTCTGCGTTATCTACCTGCGTGCAGTCATGCATTTGCTGCGTTGTCATCTTTATCTGTCTGATTTGCCTTTTGAAGCGTGCCCAAAAGGTTGAGCGGATAAGCCGTGTGGCGACGGTTGTATCGCTTGTCGTGCTATGCATGTTGGCCGTGGCGCTCATTATCCTGTCTTTAGTGGGCGTCGAGCCCCCGAACGTTCTGTTTATTGCGTTTCCAGTCGCTGTGGGATTTTGCGGATTCTTCGTCACCCTTCGCATTGCCAAGGTGATGCGAAGCATGGACGGCGACAAGATTGTCATCGCGGTGCTCGGTTCGATGCCGCTTGGCTTATTCGTTGGAGTAGCTGTTCCATCTGTCTTTCCGCTTGCTGGGCTTACGGCAACAAGCTCCTGCTATCCGATGCTAATCGTTGCCGGTGTCATCTCTCTTTTGCCTTTTGGGCTCAGTAATCGTCAGGAGGCGGATTTTGCTTCGCGGCGAGAGGGGGCTACGGCGAAGTACATGCCGCTCGTCGTCATGCTGCTCCTCTATCTGTTTGCAAGCGCAGCGTTCATGGGAACTCATGTTGCTGCAACAAGCGGGGTTTGGTTTACGGATAATCCTCTGCATTTTATCGTGGGATTGCTCCTGTACGTGTTATGCGCGCTATATGCAGTTGCTGAGTATAGGGGGAGCGAGCGTTTCCGGCTGAATTTTAAGAATTGGACCGGGCTTTGGTTTTGGGTCGCTTTCGCCCTTCTGCTTACCGTGTTTTTGTACTGCGTCGCTCTTTTGAACCCTGATCACTCAGACTTGTGCGCAGAACTAATCCTCCCTAGTCGCCCTCTTGCGATGACCTTGCTCATGCTCCTTGCTTTTTTGTGGGGCTCGGGGCTTGACGGACGCTCGAATGCAATCATCGTATCTTCCGTTCTTTCAGCAATCATGCTTATCAACGCCTTTGCGGATGTGCTGGCGGTGGATCCTTTGATAAAAGGTGAATTGGCGCTCATCGTCAATTTGGTGGCGCTGGCAACGGCCTTTGCTATGACTGCGTGCGTTATCGTTTGGATTGCGGGGAACATGAAGAAGGGCGAGGGCTTGCCTGCGACCCAAAATGAATCTCCAGAGTCCCAGGGCGTCGAGCACATACATGAATTAGCCGAGTCCTTCGGCCTAACAAGGAGAGAGCGAGAAGTCATGACCCTTCTTGCTCAGGGCAATACCCAGAAGCGAGTTGCGGTAGATTTGGGGCTGTCTCTCAACAGCGTGCAGACTTATGCGAAGAG
>CAUWMI010000087.1:0-10296 GCA_963559755.1 uncultured Slackia sp.
ACTACGCTGCGTACTTCGCTTTTGTTTTCGGCGGTGGGTTTGCTGGCGATTGTGTTTCGTCCACATAAAGAGATTCCGCTGAAGCCTCAATCTGTCTTTGCGTCTGCCGTGGTTGTTTCGGCGGCGACTCTTCTGTTCTTCATCGTTCCGTCGGGGCCGCTGCTTTTAGCGGTCAGCGCGATGGGCGGATTGGCTTCGGCATTGCTATGGGTCGCTTGGGGTGAGCTATTTTGTCGCATCGATCAGGAGACGGCAGAGTCATGCATTCCTTCGTCACTCGCGGTCTTCGTGCTCGCGGCATTGGTGGTGTACCTCTTGCCTTCGCCCGTATCGGGAGTGGTGTCGGCTCTGCTGCCGCTTGTTTCATGCATGATGCTCTTGCTTGGTGAAAACGCTCAACAAGAGGAATATGTGTTCCCCACGCCAAAGGAGCCATTCTCGCGTGTTGTCCTTCCTCTTTCCCGACTTGCGCTCTGCTCTATGGCGTGCAGCATCGCGACGGGTTTTGTGGTCACGGGGTTTCCTATGATGCAATTCACGGTGGAAGTGCAGGATTTCATCGTGTTCTATATCGCCGGAGGAATTTTGACGGGAGCTATCGCCATATTCGCTATTGCCCATACCAGGAGGATGAATTTCTCGTTTCTCTATGAGTGGGCGATTCCGCTTATCGTGTTTTCCTTATCGTTTTGCGCGTTGAGGACTCCGCTCTCCAACATGTGCGCGGCGGTTCTTGCCTGTTCGGCGGCGCTATGCGTCGAAGTGCTGTTCTATGCGATTTTCGCCCGCATCACTGCGCACAGGCTCTGCTTGCCAAGTGAGACATTCGGCATCTTTAGGGCGGTGGTCCAGCTGGGCTTTCTGCTGGGAGGTTTGCTGAATGCCTGGGCGACGCGGTCTGGTGCGGACGTGGTTGCTGTCTGTCTCTTTCTGATTTGTGCCTGTGTGGTTATGCTTCCGCTGTTCCTGCATTTGCAGGGGAGGTTCGACGAATTTAAGGGCGGAGGTGAATTCGCCGTCGACGGAGCTGCCATCGGCGACCAGGAGGAGACATCGGCGTACGGACGTCAGGACGCCATGGACGAAATAGCCAAGGAATTCAAGCTTTCGGCACGCGAGGCTGAGGTGTTGCAGTATTTGGGTAGGGGCAGGTCGGTTCCCTATATGCGAGAAGCCATGATGATTTCCAAGAGCACTATCGAGACCCATATCAAGCACATTTATGCCAAGACCAATGTGCATTCCAAACAGGAGTTGTTGGATTTAATCGAGGCGCGCCTCGAGGAACACGCTCAGTGAGATGTCGGACGTTAGGGTTGGGCGCGTTCGAAATCGACATGATGTTGAGGGCCGAGCATGATGCTCGGCCCTTTGTGCTTCACGGGTCCAGAGAAGGCTACTTTCGGGAAGATGTGCGTTTGAATGCGGCGATTGCAATGACTATTCCGGCGACAAGTGTGACGATAGCGGAGAATGTGACGAGAGGCGCTGCAAGGTCGTTCGTCGCGGCAATGGTTTTGTCGTTCGATGCGGCGTTATCCGTGCCGTTCGATTCATGGGAGGGGTTGCCAGGGTCTTCGGGCCGTTCGGGGTTGTCGGGCGTGTCGGGATCATCAGGTTGATCAGGGTCGCTTGGCTGGTTGGGATTGTCCGGCGTGTCCGGATTATCTGGTTCTCCTGGATTATCGGGCACGTCGGGGCTGTTGTCGTCCCCGGGGTCTTCGGGGTTGTCCGGGTTATCAGGCTCGCCGGGGTCGTCTGGAACATCGGGCTCATCCTTCGGCGCGTAGGCGAGTTCCAGGACGCCGTTGTTGCCCAGGCGCGCGCGGAGGAGCGGCTTGCCCAAAGCGGTGTAATCGCTCAAAGAAAGCTGCTTGGTGAACGGGGCGGATTCGGTTGCGTTGGGGTTCTTGGTATAGTCCTCCACGAGCGCCGACAAACCGAACTTCGGCGTATGGGCGAGCGCGCAGTATTGCCCGGAATCGTCAGGTGCGAAATACTGCGAAATCTCATCCGCGTTGGCGCCTATCGTATAGGGGACGTAGGCTGTTGACTCGTGCGCGGGCGCCGAAGAATCGGGCGTGAGCCCCGAGGTTTCGAAATACGTATCCTCGTAATAGTAGGTGGAATTCGCCTGGGGCGTCGATGTGAGCGGTTCGAGCTGATCGGCCGTGGGTTGCGCGCCTTCCGCAACCATCTGTCCTGGTTTGAGCTGGAATAACGGCGTGTCACGCAGGAACGAATAGTAGCCATTCGTGCTTGCCGTGATGGTCGACATGACGGATTCGGGCGTTATCCCCTCCGCTCCGCCGTCCTTGAACGCAGCTTCGTAGAGACGCAGTTCGCCCGATTCATCGACCGCTTCGTCTCCTAATGCGGCCTTGATTTCATCGGGCGCAACCTCCTCGCCCGCCATGACGCGTTGCGCAATCTGGGCGGCGTCTTCGCGCGGGCCTACTTCGAACACGAGCTTTATGGGGGAAAGCTGTGCCGCGTCATCGCTCAGCTCCATGGCCACACTGCCGTCGGTGCGCTGCGTGATATAACATTTCAGCGCCGGGATGCTCTGTGCAGGAATGGAAAGCAAAAGCTCCTGGTTTCCTGTTTCCAGATTCGTTTCGACCATGACCACGAAGTCATAAAGCGGCACATCGGCGCCGGTGTATTGGTTCTGCAGGTTGCCGATGTAGAAGTACGTCTGGCATACGGCGGTCGCTCCTGCGGATTGCGCTGCCTCGATTTTCGTGCGGGCGTCGTCGTCGGCCTTCTCGCGCCAATGGCCCGATTCGACGGCGGAAAGCTCAGCCTTCGAAGCGAATGTGTACCCTTGAGAATCGCTGGGCACCATGGCGTGGTCGTCGTCCACGTACCAAGCGGCGAAGTTCGAAAAATCGGTTTTGTTCGAATAGGCGATCTGTCCGTCGGTGAACGCGTCGTAGAGCAGGTTGTATGCGCCCCATCCCAGGTTGTAACGGGAGTTGAGCGAATACATGAGGTATTGGACCTCGTGGTATGCCTCGATGTCCCACGGGTCTGCGAAGCTTGTCGCCACGGCGGCGGCAGCAAGGGACCCGTCCAGGAGGCGTCCCTGGAATTCGATGCCGCTTACGCGCTTCACGTCCATATACTGGCTCAGGTTGTCCTGGATGTGGAATCGCTCGGCTGGGTCGATGCTGGCGGAAGGCGAGAAATTCACCGGCGAGTTGTATTCGATGTCCAGCATGCGATCGACCGCGGCGTTGAACGAGTCAGGGAGGGCTCCCGCGTCCGTCGCGGCGAAGTATTCGGTGGCGCCGTGGAACGCGTAATCGTTGTCAGGGCTGAGCAGGCCTTTCATCGGGTTAGGGAACGTGATGTCACGCGTCTGCAGGTCGCCTTTGCCGGCGGAATATAGCGAGAGCGTGACGGAGGCTTCGCCCGCTTCAGCCGCCTGGGTGTAGGCGGCGCGCGCCTCGCTGATGTTGTCGCACAGGTTGGTTCCTAGCGCCTCTCCCGTACCTTCGATTTCGTCGTTCGCCTGCTCCTGGGCTGTTTGGAGCACGTATTGTCCCATCGCCTGGGCGTCAAGGCCCACTGTGTAGAGGCTCAGAGAGGCATCGGATGCCGCGTACGCCTGGTTCACTCGGTTGATTTCGTACTGCATCGTGAGCAGCGTGGCAAGCGCCACGTCGGTGCCGTATCCGATGTTGTGCCCGGTGGGAAGCGACCCCAGAAAACCGCCGTCACCCTGCGCCTCGCCCTTGTAGACGGGCGGCTCTGCGATGTTCACGTTGGCTGCCGTGGCGACCTCGGTGCCCATCACCACGAGTTCGGGCGCGCGCGGGTTGTCGGCCGTGGCCTGGCTGCCAGCGTCAGAAAGTGTGTCGCCTGCGAGTGCGATGGCACGCTGGAGGTATGCGTAGCCGCCGAACTTGCCGTCTGCTGTTGCCGTATCTGACGTGTCGGGCGTTGCGACGATGTGGAACCCGGGCTTTCCTCCCACCGATTTCGAGAACGTGATGTAGTCGCCCGCATCGTTCGGTGTGTAGGTGTCCAGCGGCATGAGCACGGTGGCGTCGATGGAATAGCCGATCACGGCGATGCGCGTGGGCTCAGCGGGCCCCATGTCGTCGGAATTCTCGTCCATGAGTCGGCCGATTGCTTCGTTGAGGGCGGTAGCAAGGTATTCGCCATAGGGCTTGCCGTTGTAGGTGTAGGAGCCGAGCGTCGAATTGAGGCTTATCACGAACACCACGTCGTGCGGCGCCGTTTGTTCGGTGCGTATGGCGGCGGCGGATGAGATGGCGGAGAGCCCCACGAGGAAGTCAAGATCGGGGTCGGCGAGCGTTGGGTCTACGATGCCCGCTGCCTGGGCATCGGCGGATGTGGCGTAGACCGATTTGTCTACCCAGATGCGTCCGACGTCCTGCGTGGACACGCGGAATCCGTCTTCGCTTGCGGGGTCGCTGAACATGTTCTTCCAGGTCGCTGAAGTGTCGGGGTCGGCGATTTTGGACAGATGGGGCGCGGCGGCTGAGGACGACGCATCGGTCGCCGGAGGGGTTTCGCTCTCGTTGGATGAGTCGATGGCGCTTTCGGATGATGAGTTTGCGGCGTCTGGTTCGGGTGCCGCAAACGCCGGAAGAGCGGCGAGCGGCGACAATGGCAGCAACGCGAACGTCATCGCCATAATCGCCAGAAAGATGCCTGGCATGCTGTTGGGCCTGTTGGCGCAGTGACGTTTGGCGTCCAAGGAAATGCGGTTCATGATGCCTCGATTCCGGGCGGCCGCTTACTTTTCGGAAATACATCTAGGCGCGCCCTGTAATTGAATAAGCGTAGGTCACGACCTCGGGTTTTCGGCAAGAGCGAAATGGTCCTGCGAGGGCGGCGCGCATTGCGGTATGGTGAGCGCTTAGGTCCTTTGCTCGCTTGGTGCGTTCCGCGCAAAACGATTCTTGATGCGCGGCATTACTCCCGGGCGTGTGATTTCACCGATTTCGCCAAGCATGGCTGCCTCATCGCGGCGGCGCAGCGCTAGTATCGCTATTCATGGAATCCAAGGAGAACATCGCGAAATACGAAGCAGCGGAGCACGCACCTGAGCCTTCGCGCTCCAAGCCAACGCCGCTGTTCGTGAGCTACGCCGTACAACTGGTGGTCCGATTCGCGCTTCTTTGCGCCGCTGTGTATCTGTTCATCACGGATCGCGAAGCGCTCAGCCCGTCGCGCACGTTCGGGCTGCCGGGCGGGTTCAACTTCATCGATCTCGTGTCCATCGCGTTGGCGGCGGACTTCCTGACCAAGTTTTTCGTGCGTGCGCCCATTTCCTCGGGAAGCCTCAAGCAGTATCGCATGTACCACATTCCCACGGCGATTACGTTCAAAGGTGGGCGCGAAGGCCTGCAAGCTCAGTTTCAATACATCGCTGACCTGGGTAAACGCTTAGCGGAAGAGGGCAGGACCGCATTGTCCGAGACGCTCGCGGCACTTGCCGAACGCGGCGGGTCTATCGTCTCGTTCGCACGCAGGCTGCTCAACAACGTGGACTTTCTGAACGTGTTTTCGTTCGACGGAAAAGACCTGGCAGTGGATAAATCGCTACGCGCCGTGCTTTATCGTGACCGCACGCGTGAAATCGTGCCGGTTATCGTGTTCTGGATTGCCCTCAATGTGATTGGGGCGGTCACGCTGCATCACTTTGGCGTGCTTAACGAGCGCACGGCGATTCTGTGGTCGCTGATTTACTTCGTGTTCGACATGATTTGCGTGGTGTTCTGGTGCCCGCTGCAGCTGTTCCTCATGCGCAACCGCTGCTGCACTACCTGCCAGATTTTCAATTGGGACGCCATCATGGTGGCCACGCCGCTCGTGTTCGTAGGCGGTTGGTTCGGATGGCTGCTGATTGCGATGGCGCTGGTCATCCTCGTGCGGTGGGAGCTTGCCGCCATTCGCCACCCCGAGCGTTTCGACGAGCGCACCAATGCGCGTCTTACGTGCGCCCAGTGCGAGGACAAGCTGTGCTATCTGCGTAAGCCGCTGGCAGCCAAGGTACCCCGCGCCGACCTGCGCGAACTCTTGGCCGCCGATGAGGATAGGGAACGGTAGCGCGCCGCCTTCGCCGTCGAGGGGGCTACTTCGCATCAGCGCTTCGGAGCACCTTTTCCATCGGGCGGCCTTTGGCAAGTTCGTCCACGAGTTTGTCCAGGATGCGGATGTCGCGCATGAGCGGATTCTCGATGTCCTCCACGCGCACGCTTTTCCCTCGGATGCCATGCTTGCCACCTTTCTCTCAACTATCTCCCTTTTACCATGGAGAGCGAGATCTTGCCGCGGTCGCGGTCGATACCGATGATCCACACGGTTACGGTGTCGCCCACGCTCACCACCTCGCTGGGGTGTTTGACAAAGCGGTCGGCCATCTTGGACACGTGTACCAGGCCGTCCTGCTTCACGCCGATGTCCACGAACGCGCCGAAATCCACCACGTTGCGCACGGTGCCGGTGAGCTCCATGCCTTCGCGCAGGTCGTCGAGGCTTTTGACCGAGCGGCTGAACACCACCTCGGGTGCGTCGTCGCGCGGGTCGCGTCCGGGCTTTTCCAGCTCGGCAATGATGTCGCGCAGGGTGGGAGCGCCGCATCCCAGCTGTGCGGCCATCGTCTCCACGTTGCCCACGCGCTTCGCTATATCGGGGATGCCGCCCTGCGCGAGCACGGAAGGCTTGAGCCCCAAGCGTTCTAGCAGGCGTTTCGCCACATCGTAGCTTTCGGGGTGCACGCTGGTGGCGTCGAGCGGGTTGGTTCCGCCGGCGATGCGCAGGAAGCCCGCGCAGTTGGTGAACGCCTTGGGGCCAAGCTTGGGCACCTTCTTAAGTTGGGCGCGGCTGGCGAAGGGTCCGTGTTCTTCGCGATAGGCCACGATGTTGCGCGCTACGGTGGGCGTGATGCCCGATACGTAGCTCAACAGGCTCGCGCTCGCGGTGTTGAGATCCACGCCCACGCTGTTCACGGCGTCTTCCACCACCACGGCAAGCGCCCGGCCCAGTTCGGCCTGGTCGAGGTCGTGCTGGTACTGGCCCACGCCGATGGAGGCGGGCGGGATTTTCACCAGCTCAGAGAGCGGGTCCTGTAGACGGCGGCCCAGGCTCATGGCTCCGCGCGTGGTCACGTCCAGGTCGGGGTATTCCTCGCTCGCCAGCTTGGAGGCCGAATACACCGAGGCGCCGGCCTCGTTCACGATGGTGTAGCGCACGTCGGGCGCGCTCTCAGCGATGAAGTCAGACACCACCTCCTCGGTCTCGCGGCTTGCGGTGCCGTTGCCGATGACGATGGTGTTGATGCGGTGCTTTTGCACCAGGGCGGCCAGCGTGCGCTTGGTGCCCGCGGCATCGGAGCGCGGCGGGGTGGGGTAGACGGTGGTGTAGTCCAGCAGCTTGCCGGTTTCGTCCAACACGGCCACCTTGCAACCCGTGCGATAGCCGGGGTCCAGCGCGATCACGCGGGCGCCGCGCACGGGGCGCTGCAGCAGAAGGCTCTTGGTGTTCTTGGCGAATACGGCGATGGCGTCTTCCTGTGCCCGGCGAGTGAGTTCGGCGCGCAGCTCTCGCTCGAGCGAGGGGGCCATCAGGCGCTTGTAGCCATCGGCCACGGCGGCATCCAGCGCTTGGACGAAGATGCCGTGCCGGCGCGGCATGTGGCGGGAGAGGCGGGCGATGGCGGCGTCCTGGTCAACCCGCACATGCACGCGCAGCTTGCCCTCCTTCTCGCCGCGGTTGATAGCGAGCACGCGGTGGTTGGGGATGCGTCGCGTGGGCTCGGAGAAGTCGTAGTAGGGTTCGTAGACGGTTTTCTCGGAAGCGTCGGTGGCCTCTACGGCGAGATCGGCTGTCTTGTGGGTGAATGCGCGCAGGTCGGCGGTGTTCTCGGGATCTTCGGCGATGGTCTCGGCCACGATGTCCCGGGCGCCCTGGAGGGCAGCCTCGGGCGTGGCGAAGCCTGCGTCGGCGTTCACGTAACGGGCGGCCATTGCGAGTGGGTCGCCCTTCGCGGTGGATTGCAGCAGGATGAGGTTGGCCAGGGGCTCGAGGCCCGCGTCGCGCGCCTTGGACGCGCGGGTGGCGCGCTTCTTCTTGAAGGGCTTGTAGAGGTCCTCCACGCGTTGCATGATCGTGGCGTCCTCGATGGAGGCGCGCAGGTCGGGCGTGAGTTTGCCCTGCTCGTCGATGGCGCGGATGACCTCCTGCTTGCGCGCTTCGAGATTGCGCAGGTAGGTCAGACGTTCGTCGAGCGTGCGCAGCGTGGCATCGTCCATGCCGCCGGTGGCCTCTTTGCGGTAGCGAGCGATGAACGGGATGGTTGCCCCGCCGTCGATCAGGTCGATGACGGTTTGGATGCGTGCGGCAGGCAGATTAAGCTCGCGTGCGAGCGCAGAGATAATGTCCATGGTGCTCCTTGGTTGGTGGTGCTCAATAAGATGGAGTGGGCTTGGAGCTTAGCAGATGCGTATGATATTTCTGCGCGGGTCATGACGAAGTCTTTGTGCAAGATATCCAAGACACTCGCTTCGTCGGGTGCTATGGATGGGCTTTCGTCGAATCGACGCGTCGATTTTACAACGAAAAAGTTTTTCGTCGGAAACGATTGCGTTTAATCGCGTGCGATCAAACCTAGAAGATGACAGCCGGGCGCAAGCCCCGCCAACCTTTTTCTGTACCTATAAAGGGACACTCGAAAGTATCAGGAACGATATTCTGCTCAATAAGAACGCTTTTGGCAAGCGTGCTGACGGGTGAATACGTTCAGCAGAAAAAGACACTTGAACATGTTGTCCGCAAGCCGGGCGAGCGAAAAGCGCTTTCTGTAAGCATTGGAAGCGGGTTTGCCGGGCTGGCAGAGCTCAGAGCCGCTCTTACTAGCCAAGATGCGGCGTCGTTGGCGTATGCATAGCGATGCTGCTGCCGTTGGCCGAGCGTGAGCCTGCAACTGCGACATACAGTTGTGGACAGGGGTATGGTATGACGCAAGATGAAAAATGAGAGGGGGGATTTGCCATTGCGGACAAACCGGTAAAGACTTCCAGCGGCAATCTATGGGTGCTGGCGTACGACAAGGAGACGGACGAGCGGGTGGGGATTGCGTGCTGTCCAAAGGGACAGGTGGCGTTCCACAAGGCAAAATTCGAGTCCGACGGGTTTAGCGTCGAAGTGCTGACGGGTGAAGAGGTTGACGCACTTATCGCTACTGATGCGGAGTGTGGGTTGGGCTGACGCTCGGCGGAAATGAAAGCGAGGGCAAAAGGGCTAGATGCACATTCCTGACGAAAGAATTCATCCGGAGCTGCGCGCATTCGGACGCATGGCTCGCAGATTTCCGGTTTCGTACGGGCCGGTGATGTTGCGTCTTGCCGCGGCAGCGATGAAAGTGGCGGATGCAATGCGCATATGGCCAGGGAAAAGTCCCAGGCCGAAGCGTGTGTCTATTCGACGTGCGGATGGCAGCAGCTTCTCCGTGTCGGTCTTCGAACCTGTAGGCGGCGCAGCAGATGGGGCGCCTGCGGTGTTGTGGATTCACGGCGGGGGATTCGCCTTAGGCGCGCCGCTTCAAGATTTCATGTTCATCGATCGGTTTGTGGCCGAAGGATGCGTGGTGGTGTCGCCGATGTATCGCGTGTCGGTTGATGAACCGTACCCGGCGGCGTTTGACGATTGCTACAACACGCTTTTATGGATGCAAGACAATTGTACGAATGCGGACGGATCGTCACGCCCGATTGCCGTGGGCGGCGATAGCGCGGGAGGCAACCTGTGCGCCGCCGTGTGTTTAAAGGCGCGCGACGAGAGGAGCGTGTCTGTGCGTTTCCAGATGCCGTTGTATCCCATGCTTGATGATCGGCCAACGTCCTCGTCGCGTGACAACAATGCGCCCGTATGGAACAGCGAGGCGAACGAGAGCGCGTGGCGCATGTACCTGGGCGAGTTGTATGGGGTGGAGGATGTGCCCATATACGCGGCACCGGCACGGGCGAAGAATCTGTCGGGTCTGCCGCCATGCTGCACCTATGTAGGCGATATCGAGCCGTTCCATGACGAGACGGTTGCGTATGTGGGGCGTTTACGGGCGGCGGGTGTACCGGTTGATTTCCGTGAGTTTGAGGGGTGCTTCCACGGGTTCGATATCGTGTGTCCGAACAGCACGCCGGCTCGCGAAGCTGCAGAGTTTTTGATGACGAGTTTTCGCCGGTGGATGGGATAAGTTGAAGCTACGAAAATCTCCGACTCTTTTGAGCCGCTCGGACAGCATGTGTCCCGAAGCGGACC
>CAUWMI010000088.1:0-10242 GCA_963559755.1 uncultured Slackia sp.
GAAGAATGGGGAATTACGGTTTTGTCTGTCGAGATCCGAGACATCACGATTCCCCAGGAGCTTCAGGATTCGCTCTCGCGCGAGGCGCAGGCAGAACGGGAGCGCAACGCCCGTGTGGTTCTCGCGGAAGTTGAGAAGGATATTTCCGAAATGTATGTCGAGGCGGCAGACGTTTATTCTCAAAGTCCGGACGCAATGAAACTTCGTGCTATGAACCTTGCTTATGAAGGAGTTCGTAATTCGGGTGGTCTTGTGCTTGCCCCAAGTGATTTGGCTAGCGCGTTTGATTTGAACAAGATTACGAGGGAGTAGCTATCCCTCTTGTTGCTAATTTGATTGTCGATATCTGAGCGTATTGGCGATAGAGTTTGAATACGTTTGCCAGGTGGTTCATATCGGATGCTTTCTGGGCTGGCCGTAAGGCCCTGGTTCACCCAACGGCGGGGACTTTCTCCCCGCCGTTTTCGTTTTGGAGGAGCCTTGCCGAAAGGTCAATAATCTTAAGCCGGCTTCTGCAAAATTACCCCCCCCTAGTGTCCTGGCAAATAGCCAAAGGAAATACGCCCGACAACTGAATCCCCCATTTCTGTTTGCTGCAAAGTGTCGCCTCAAGCTTTCGCGGCTTAGCAATGTGGGGCGGATGTCATTTTGTCATAGCTTGAGGAACATGGCTTTACGCGACGCCAAATAATTCATTAGAGTAACAATTTGACTACGAGACTTAAAAGAGCGAACCTGAAAGAAGCGTTTCTGTCATGGTGGCGCGTGGCTTTTAGTGCGACAATGCGACAAGAAAGGAGGTGCTCATGGGTAACGTGTTTCGCGTGTTCGCGCGCGATGTGAAGCGTGTGGCGAAGGTGCCGGCAGCGTGGCTCGTGGCGCTGTTCCTCATCGTGCTGCCTTCGTTATATGCATGGTTCAACGTGATAGGGTTCTGGAACCCTTATGAGAATACGGGCAATTTGCGCATCTGCGTGGTGAACGAGGATGCGGGCACGCATGACGAGGTGCTGGGCGACCTTGACCTGGGCTCTCAGATTGTCGACCAGCTCAAAGACAACGATCAACTCGGATGGGATTTCGTCGATCGCGACCAAGCGATGCAAGCGGTGGAATCGGGTGATGCGTACGCGGCATTCGTGATACCGCAGAATTTCAGCTCCGACATGGCTACGATTCTGACGGGCGATTTCACTGCGCCGAAGCTTGAATACTACGTCAATGAGAAAACCGGCCCCGTGGCGCCCAAGATCACCGATACGGGCGCAACCACGCTTGACACCACGGTGAACGATACTTTTGTATCCACCGCGAGCGAGGCGGTGGCAAAGGGCATCGATGAATGGCTGGGCGATTCCAAGGCTGACTTGCAAACCGCGCAGGGCGGCGCAACCGACCGCCTTGATGCGGCGAGTGGCGACGTTGCCGACGCGCGCGATGCCCTTGATGAACTGGCGGCATCCGCCGAAGGGGCGCAAGGCAAGGCGGATGACGCCAAGCAGACACTTGCCGATGCAAAAGCGCAGGCCGTGCTGCTTTCTTCTGCATTGGGAGACGTTTCGACGCTTACGGGCGAGGCTACGTCGGGAATCGTCAGCTTTTCAACCTCAATGGGCAGCGTGCTCGATCAGGGCTCGCTTCTGCTGTCCCAATCGTCGGCGCAAACGAACGCCGCCATCGGCCAAACGGCGTCGGGCATCGTGGCGGCGCAGGGCGACGTGGATGCTGCAATTTCGCGGGCGAATGCGGTGGTCCAGGAAAACGCCCAGATGGCGGAGGCGCTTGATGCCATAGTAGCGGGCTTGCCCGAAGGAGAGGGAAAGGATGCGCTTGCTCAGGCGGTAGCTTCCCTACAGGGGGCGAACGATCAGGCCCAGCAGACCCTCGACGGGCTTTCTGCGCTGTCTTCCGACATTGCCGGTACGGCAACGTCTGTTTCGGGTGCGTCGGGGTCGGTCGATTCCGCCGTACAGGGCACCATTGAGAGCGTGGATGGATTCCGCGCATCCCTGACCAATGATACGGTGCCGTCGTTGAGTGCTGGCTTAGGCCAGATAGGCACCGCCGCTAATGGGCTTTCGTCCGCGGTGTCAGGCCAGGTCGTACTCATCGACCAGACGTCCTCGGCGCTCGACGAACTCAAATCTACCCTTCAGCTATCCGCCGATGCGCTTACTCAGACGGACAATCTGCTGGCGGGCATCCAATCCGATTTTGATACCGCCTCAACCGATATCAAGGCGCTCGGCTCTTCGAGCGCCATCCAGGAGCTTTTCGACGGCGATCTCGATCCGCAGAAGGTGGCCGACTTCATGATGTCACCCACCACCGTGCAGACGGAAAAGCTTTATCCGCTGAATGCGTACGGCTCGGCTATGGCGCCGCTGTTCATCAACCTGACGCTGTGGATCGGAGCGTTCATGCTCATGGTGATCATGCGCATTGAGGTGGACGGCGAAGGCGTGCCGGGCATTAAAGCATGGCAACGCTATCTGGGGCGTTGGCTATTACTTGCGTTCATGGCGACGCTTCAGGCCATCGTATGCGTGACGGGCTGCCTCGCGATTGGCGTGCAAACCGTGAGCGTTCCGACGTTCTATTTGACCGCCATCGGCGCGTCGCTTGCCTACTTGAGCATCCAGTACGCGCTTTCCAGCACGTTGCAGCATGTGGGCATGGGCCTCTGCATCATTCTGGTGTTTATCCAGATTCCTGCGGCCACGGGCCTGTACCCCATCGAGATGACTACGGGGTTCTTCCAGGCGGTGTACCCGGCGTTTCCGTTCACGTACGGCATCAACGCCATGCGCGAGGTCATCGGCGGGTTCTACGATGGGGCATGGCTGCATGACATGGGCGTGTTAGTGGCGTTCTTTGTCGCATTCATGGCTATCGGCCTTGTTGCGCGTCCGTATGTGGCCAATCTCAACCGCCTGTTCGCGCGACAGCTCGAGGAAAGCGACCTGATTAATAGCGAAGCCGTGCAGCTGCCTGAGCGTCGCTATCGCCTAGCGCAGCTCATCCGTGTGCTGTCCGACCGCGATGAATATCGCGATGCCATCAAAACGCGTGCGACCCGCTTCATGGGGATGTACCCGCGCCTTAAGGCGGGCGCGCTCGTGCTGGGCGTGGCGGTTCCCGTTGTCGCTATGACGGTGCTCGCGGTCACACAAGCCGAGAAGGTTGTCATGCTCACGGTGCTGCTGGTGTGGTTCGTACTGCTGGTGGGATTCTTAATCGTGGTCGAATACGTGCGTGACAGCCTGATCAGGCAGGCAGCACTCGACTCGATGACAGACGACGAGGTGCTGTCGTTGTACGTCGATCGTGGCAAGGTAGAACGCCGACATGATAGCGAGGCCAAGGTTGCCCATCACGCTGCGCACGCACCGGGTTCGCCGATGGTGCGTCCTACGGTGAACCCGATAATCCCTCGCGGCAAGCATGCTGCAGGACAGAAGAATCCGCCGAAGGGAGGCGTGCGATGAGAAATATCTGGCGCCTCTTCGTGGGTGATCTTAAACGCATGGGCAGCAACGTGGTCACAGTCATCATCGTACTGGGCCTGGTTGCGCTGCCGTCCATATTCTCGTGGTACAACATCATCGCGTGTTGGAACGTGTTCAACAACACGGGTAACCTGACGGTGGCCGTGGCCAATTCCGACGAAGGCTATCAGAGCGATCTGGTGCCCATCCGTGTGAACATCGGCGATCAGGTGGTGTCGGCTCTGCGCGCGAACGACCAGATGAAATGGGAGTTTACCGACGAAGAGGATGCCATCGACGGTGCCAAATCGGGCAAATACTACGCGGCGGTGGTCATTCCCGAGAGCTTCAGCCGTGACATGATGACGTTCTACACCGGCGACGCGCAGCATGCAAGCATCGTGTACTACACCAATGAGAAGAAAAACGCCATCGCGCCCAAGGTGACCGACCAGGGGGCCGACCAAATATCTACGCAGGTGAACCGCGTGTTTGCCGAAACTCTTTCCGAGGCGGCGCTGGGAATCTCGTCATCGCTGATGGATTACTTGGACTCCGCCGACGCAAGTGGCGCCATCGCGAAGCTGGGCGATCGTGTGGGGTCAGTGGGCGAGCAGATGACGCAGGCGTCGCAGGTATTGCGCACGTATTCCCAGGTGATGGGAACGGCAGGTGCGCTGGTGGAAGATTCCGGCGACCTGATTGCCCAAGCGCGCGCTTCGGCGGGCGACGTGGCGTCAGAAGCCGGAGAGGCTAAAAATGCTGCAGGAACGGTAACGGATGCGCTGGACGATGCCGCCGGCGCCCTTTCGTCAGCGATTGAGCAAAGCTCGGCGGGGTATGGGGCTGTGGCCGATTCCGTTGATGCGGCGTTCGATTCTGCGGGAGCGCTTGCATCGGATTCCGCTGATCAGTTACGCGCCCAGGCATCTGCGATCGACAGCCAGATCGCGAATTACCAAGATTTAGCAGCGCAGCTTGAAACCATCAAGACCAACCTACCTGAAGACGGCCAGGCGGCGGTCGATGCCGTGATAGCGCGTCTGAATTCGTCCATAGAGCTTCAGGGCCAGCTGCGCGATTCGCTGAATTCGGCCGCTGATTCCATCGAGGCGGGCAGTTCGGACACGCAGGCAAAGCGCGACGAGGTCAAGCAGCTAGCGGCGCAGGCGCAGGAAAGCTTGACGGGTGCGAAGGCCGATTACGATTCCAACCTCAAGCCTACGCTGCAACAGCTGGCCGGCGACGTGGGGGATGCAAGCGCGTCGCTGGCGGCAATAGGGTCGCAGCTTGACGCTGCGGCGAGTGACCTGACGGGTGCGACTGATTCCGTGGCGGGTAAGGTGGATGCTGCGCAGCAGGGGCTCGATGATGCCGCTGACCAAATGGAGGAATCGGGCGCTAGGCTCACCGAGCTTTCGCAGGATATTTCGAAAGCCTTGGCGTCCAACGATACCGAGGCGCTGCGTAAGGTGATAGGCAGCGACCCTTCGGCGCTCGCGACGGCGCTTTCGGCTCCGGTGCAGCTCGATCGGCATGCGGTCTACCCGGTGGAGAACTTCGGTTCAGCAATGGCGCCGCTCTATACCACGCTTGCGTTGTGGATCGGCGCGCTGCTCATCATGGTGGCGCTCAAGGTGAGCCCGTCCCAGCGCACGCTGGACGAGCTCGATAACCCTACGCCGCGGCAGCTGTTCATCGGGCGCTTCGGCGTGGTGGCAATTCTCTCCCTCATGCAGAGCACCTGCGTGTGCCTAGGCAACATGCTCTTTTTGCGCGTGCAGGTGAACGAGCCGTTGCTGTACCTGCTTATATTCTGGGTGGCGGGCCTGGTGTTCTCGTTCATCATCTACACGCTAGTGACCACGTTCGCCAATTTCGGCAAGGCACTCTCAGTGTTCCTGCTGATCATCCAGGTGTCGGGCGGCGGCGGAAGCTATCCGCTGCAGCTGCTGCCGCAGTTCGTACAGGATGTGAGTCCGTATCTGCCCATCACGCATGCGGTGAACGCCATGCGCGCCGCGCAATTCGGCGTGTACCAGGGCGATTTCTGGGTGCAGCTGGGTACGCTTGCGCTGTTCACCCTGCCGTTCATTGTGCTCGGCCTGGTTCTGCGCAATCCGCTCATCAAGCTTGTGGGCGCCTTCGTGGAGAAAGTGGAAAGCACCAAGGTGATGTAGCGGTGTGCTGTCTGGGTTGGGGGTCGTAGGCGTGATGCGCTTCTGGGCGGGTCGGTTGATCCGCAGCCCGGCCACCCATAAACGACATCTGCCGACCATCCTCCATCCTGCACCTTATCTGTTGTTTTACGGGAATCTGCAATCGTGGTGCTAAAATACCGCTTTACGTATAACGCCATGTCATGCGTGCCTCTCCGCTGCTGTGCCGTTTGCTTTTCGATTGGCGGACGGCTTTTCGGAGCGGTTGATGCGCGCGCTAGAAACGAAGGACGCACATGCCTTACAACGCACCCGAGGGTACCGCCGATATGCTGCCCGCCGCCGCACGTCTGTGGCGACAGACCACCGACACGGCGGCCAAGCTGTTTGCAACCTACGGCTACGAGCCCATTTCCACGCCGCTCTTCGAGCTGACCGAGGTATTCACCCGCGGCATCGGCGAAGCCACCGATGTGGTGGGCAAGGAGATGTTCGTGGTGCGCAGTGGCGAAAACTACAAGCGCGCTCTTGCCGCCGGCGACGATGCGGGTCTGAAATCCAAGCAGAAGCTGTCGCTTCGCCCCGAGGGCACGGCCGGTGTGGTGCGCGCCGTGGTGCAGCACAACCTGGTCGAGCAGGGCGCGGCTCCCGTCAAGCTGTTCTATGCCGGTCCGATGTTCCGCGCCGAGCGCCCGCAGAAGGGCCGCCTGCGCCAGTTCCACCAGATCGGTGCCGAGTGCCTGGGCTCCACTGAGCCCACGGCCGATGCCGAGATGATCATCATGCTGATGCGCTTCTTCGAACGCATGGGCGTGCCGGCGAAATCCATGCGACTGCTGATTAACTCCATGGGCGATGAGCATTGCCGCCCCGCCTATCGCGAGAGCGTGCGCCAGTACATTCTCGACCACGAGGGCGAGATGTGCGAGGAGTGCCGCCGCCGCGCCGACACCAACCCGCTGCGTGCGTTCGACTGCAAGAACGAGACGTGCGCGCATGTGATGGAGGGTGCGCCCAAGATTACCGACCACCTGTGCGACGATTGCCGCGAGCACTACGAGGTTGTGAAGAGCTTGCTCGATGCCGCCGGCGTCAAATATATCGAGGATCCTACGCTGGTGCGCGGCCTCGATTACTACACGCGCACCGTGTTCGAGGTTCAGGTGACTGAGGGCATGGGTTCGCAGAGCGCCATCGGTGGCGGCGGCCGCTACGACAAGCTGGCTGAGGCTGTGGGCGGTCGTCCTACGCCGGGCCTGGGCTTCGCGCTCGGCTTTGAGCGCATGGTGCTCGCGCTTGAGGCCGCGGGAGCGCTCGCCGATACGCCCAAGCGTGTTGACGGCTACATCGCCTGCGTAGACGATTCTGTGCGTGCCACGGCGTTCGACCTGCTGTGCGTTGCGCGCGACGCGGGCCTCACCGTGGAGATGGACCACCAGGGCAAAAGCCTGAAGAGTCAGTTCAAGATGGCTGACAAGCTGGGCGCGCGTCACGTGTTCGTGTTGGGTCCCGATGAGCTCTCTCAGGGCAAGGCGCGTCTGCGCAATATGCGCACGCACGAGGAGCGCCTGGTGGATATCGTGGCCGCCCGCAAGCTGCTCGCGCAGTTCGGCGGTCAGCCCATGGGGGCGGCGAGCACGCCCGTATCCATGGACGAGCTGTTTTCGTCAGAGAATCTCTAGGCGTCGGCGAAGGCGCGTGGGAAAGGGCGGCCGGTGAGGCCGGCTTTCTTGAACGCGCATGGCTGTCGGCGCCGCCTCCTGCGTCTTCCTTTGCGAAGGCGCGCGACGTGCGGGTTTTCCGCGCGGTCGCTCTGCGCTTCATGGCGCACTTTTCTCGTTTAAATGACGATCCGCCTGATCAGCGGTATCGTTTGAAGATAAGGAGCATTAGGAATCATGACGGATTATTTGAACGAATATTGCATGCACGACCACACGTGCGGCCAGCTGCGTGCGGGTGATGCCGGCACGAAAGTGACGCTCACCGGTTGGGTGTGGCACCATCGCGACCACGGTGGCCTGATCTTCATCGACCTGCGCGACCGCGAGGGCTACACGCAGGTGGTGGTAGACCCCGATTGCGTGACGGCTGACGAATTCACCGCCGCCGAGCACTCGCACCGCGAGTACGTGGTCAAGGTCGAGGGCACCGTGCGTCTGCGCGGCGAGGATGCCGTGAACCCCAACATGGAGACCGGTGAGATCGAGGTTCTTGCCAGCTCTTTCGTGGTGCTGAACACCTCCGTCACGCCCCCGTTCTCCATTGAGGACGGCATTGAGACCGACGAGATCACGCGCATGAAGTGGCGCTACATGGATCTGCGTCGCCCCGAGATGTTCCAGACCATCAAGCTGCGTCACACCGTGGCCCAGGCCATGCGCGCAGCCCTCAACAAGCGCGGCTTCATCGAGGTGGAAACGCCCATTCTTGCCAACTCCACGCCCGAGGGCGCGCGCGACTACATCGTGCCCAGCCGCCCCAATCCGGGCAAATTCTACGCCCTGCCGCAGAGTCCGCAGCAGTTCAAGCAGATGCTCATGTGCGGCGGCATCGAGCGTTACTATCAGATCGCCCGTTGCTTCCGCGACGAGGACCGGCGCGCCGACCGCCAGCCCGAGGTCACGCAGGTGGATATCGAGATGAGCTTCGTCGACGGCGAGGACGTCATCGACATGATGGAGGGCGTCATGGCCGAGGTCCTGGAGGCTGCCGGTGTGGAGCACCCTTTCCCGCTGCAGCGCATGCAGTACGCCGACGCCATGGAATACTACGGCTGCGACCGTCCTGACATCCGCTTCGACATGAAGCTCGTCAACCTGACCGAGATCGTGCGCGGCTGCGGCTTTGGCGTGTTCGCCAAGGCTGTCGAGGCCGGCGGCGTGGTCAAGGCCATCAACGCCAAGGGCGCGGGTGACTGGAGCCGCGGCGAGATTGACAAGCTGGGCCACATCGCCTCCGACAACGGTGCGAAGGGCATGGCGTGGATTGCCTACACCACTGACGGCAAGGAGAAGAGCCCCATCATCAAATTCTTTGACGATGAGACCTACGCCAAGATGAAAGAAGCCCTGAACGTGGAGCCGGGCGACTTGGTGCTGTTCGCGGCCGACCAGGCTGACGTTGCGAACGCGGTGCTCTCCGCGCTGCGTATGCACATGGCCGAGGCGCTCAATATCCCGCGCGAGGGCCACGCGCTTCTGTGGGTGGTGAACTTCCCCATGTTCCGCTACGACGAGCAGGAGAAGAAGTACGCCGCCGAGCACCATCCCTTCACCATGGTGCCGCCCGACCAGCAGCATCTGATCGAAGAGGCGCCGTTGGAGTGCGGCAGCTACTCGTACGACCTGGTCATGGACGGCTTCGAGGCCGGCGGCGGCACGATTCGTATCCACAACGCCGAGCTGCAGCGTCGCATCCTGCGCGTGTGCGGCCTGACTGATGAGGAGATTGACGAGAAGTTCGGCCACCTGATCCACGCGCTTGAGCTGGGTGCGCCCCCGCATGGCGGCATCGCACTTGGCCTGGATCGCCTGGTCATGCTGCTCGCGGGCAAGCAATCCATCCGCGATGTTATTGCGTTCCCCAAGACCAGCAGCGCGTCCGACCCGATGACCGGCGCTCCGTCCGAGGTGACCACGCGCCAGCTCAAGGAGGTCTCGCTGCGCACGCTGTAAAGTGCGAACGCGGTGCAACAAATCTGCTTCATAGGCAAAGCGCCCGGAGTCCACACGGCTCCGGGCGCTTTTGCGTTGCGGGCTTTTGCTGCGGCTTCAGTCTCCTTTGCCTCTGGCGGCGAAGATGACGCAGAACATGACGGTTGCCAAAGCTATCCATACGGCTAAATCCATGGATGCTCCTTAGTGGTCTTGGCTTTTGAGCGTTTCCGACCACACTATATCAGCCGTCAGCAAAGGTTTTGTAAAGCCTCGGGTGAGGCGGGGATGCGCGCAACAGGACCTGTTGTCCTACGGCATGACCACCATGAGCAGGCCGAGGCCGATGAGTGCTAAGCCGGGGCCGGGGAGGATGAGCAGCGGCACGCCGATGGCCGCGATACCGAGCCCCGCGATGCGTCGCCCCAGATGAAGCGAGCGCTTGGGCGCTGCCGTAGTGGCATCAACGGTGGTGAAGGGGCTCTGCGGCGCATAGCCATGGGCATTCGTCCCGGTGCCGGCGCATCTGCATTCGGCACGCTTGGCGTACCAACGTGTATATGACTGAGCGGCCCGGGAGGCTTCGCCCGCATCGGTGCGAACGCTTCCGGCGTTGCCGCGAGCGAATCCGCGCTTGAAAGATTCAACGCACTCCGCCGCAACATTTCCGCCGGTGGAGGACGCGCCTCCGTCATTGACAAAGTTTACGGGAATGGCGGTTTTGGTGCCGTCGTCGTTGATGACGTATGCTTCTGCGTTGGTGCTGCTCATGATGTGCCTTTCCGCTTGCGCGGGCGGCGTTTCGTGGAAACGCGCTGCCATGGCGCTTTGCTGCGACGGTTTGGGATGAGGCAGGCGGCGGCGCTCTGCGACGCATGCATTGCGAGGTGCAGATTTGCCTGCCTGCCTTTTCCTGCGCGACTACTATCCCATACGGCG
>CAUWMI010000089.1:0-10141 GCA_963559755.1 uncultured Slackia sp.
TAGCCCTGGAGCTCTCGTTAAAAAAGGCAGAAAGCCATGGTTATGGCCTATAGCCCATGGTTTTAGCCGCAACTTACGAAACGCTCTTTTTTGACCCATAAGCCCCATACTGGACAGAAATAAAAAAACGAACCTCAAGAGGTTCGTCTGAAAATTTTGATGGTGCCCCCAACGGGAATCGAACCCGTGTCTCAGCCTTGAAAGGGCCGCGTCCTGACCTCTAGACTATGGGGACATATAAAAGCAGCCTGGATATTATGGCAAAGCTGCACCCTCATTGCAAGAAGTTTTTTATTATTTCTCGCCTTCGATCGAATCCAATGAGTCAACCGGCAGTGGAGCGAAAGAGCTAGAAGGCGACGGAGTTCGATTCCCGTTGGGTGCACGAAACAAATTCCTGTGCAAACCCGTTTAAAGTCACCGCACCCTCTACGCCGTCACATCGGCGATGCGCGCGTCCGCCGCCTGCACCAAATCGTCTACGGCAAGCTCGAGCTGGCACCCAATCCTGCCGCCCGAGCACATGATCGAGTCAAACAGCGTCGCCGTCTCGTCTATCACGGTGGCGAACTTCTTCTTCATACCGATAGGGCTGCATCCGCCGTGCACGTACCCCGTGAGCGGCAGCAATTCCTTCGACTTCACCATGGCAACGCTCTTCTCGCCCACGGCCGCAGCCGCCTTTTTCAAATCAAGCTCGAAAACGACAGGGATGACAAACACATAGTGTTCCCCGCTCTTGCCCACGGTAACGAGCGTCTTGAACACCCTATCGGGATCTTGCCCCAGGGTGCGCGCCACTTCGACCCCTGAAAGAGCGAGGTCGTCATCGTAGAACCGGCACGTATACGCCACCCCATGGGCATCGAGGAGACGCATGGCGTTCGTCTTATCTTCCCGCATCCGGCACCCCTCCGTTCATCTTTTCGCACGGCAGAGGGTCATCCTGGGAGCCCCATTGCGCAACGTCGAAATCCGCCGTCCAGTAGCCCAGCGACCTGCACACGAACATCTGGATGAACACTGACGAGAACGATGTCAGATACGCCACGCACAGCGCCAAAAACACCGCCGCAATGGTTCCAATCGCGGTCACGCCCCCGAAGGCAGAGCCGTACGACCCCGAATAATCGATCGCGCCCATCACGAGCATCGACACGAAAATGCCCACAAACAGCACGACGCTCCAGACGATGGCGATGATAAACCCGACCACGGTCGAGGCGAGCAGCTGCCCAAGGAAAATCTTGAACAGGCCGGAAGGGTTCTTTCGGATCATCGCCCACGAGCGGGAGAATTGGAACCCCGAAGAAAGTGTGCCGTAGATGCTCATGCGCATCGTGCCGACCCAGATGAAGAACTGCACCCCGAATATCAAGGCCACGCAGGCGAGAAACAGCCCGAACACCCCTATAAGGGAGGGAATGGCCAGCGACGAGAGTACCGATACCGCCTGATCGGGAAGCACCTGCGCAACCACCGAGGAAACCCCCATCGACGCAAGCCCGAACGCCCAGAAAAACGCGATCGAGCCCACCGACACCGCCAGCGTCAACCCGAGCGATATCACAACGGCGAACAGGCCACGCTTGTACAGCATGCCGTCCTCATTGCCCAGGATGCGCGAAGGAAGCGGATTGTCCATGCGCCACGCGGCATCGCGCGCCCACCCGTAGAGGTAGCCCGACACCACGATGATGCCGAATACGGGAATCATCGCGACGAGTCCCAGCAGCAATAGCTTGCCGAACCAGTTCTTCGTCGCCTTTACGCAGCGCCATGTGCGCGCCAGATATCCTCGGTCCATATCAACCACCTGTCAGCAGAGGGCACGTTTTGTGCCACTATACGCGAAGAAGGGCCGAGGCACACGCCTCGACCCTTCCTGCGTTACGCAACGGTAAGAAGCACGTTGGGCTTGTGTTACTTCAGGGTAACAGCAGCACCGGCCTCTTCCAGCTTGGTCTTGATCTCCTCGGCCTTGTCCTTGGCAACGCCCTCCTGGACGGGCTTGGGAGCGCCCTCGACCAGCTCCTTGGCCTCCTTCAGGCCCAGGCCGGTGATCTCGCGGACAACCTTGATGACGGCGATCTTGTTGTCGCCGAAGCCCTCGAGCACGACGTCGAACTCGGTCTTCTCCTCGGCGGCCTCAGCCGGAGCAGCGGCAACAGCCACGGCAGCAGGAGCGTCGGCGGAAACGCCGAAGGTCTCGCAGATCAGGTCCACGAGCTCCTTAGCCTCGAGAAGGGTCATTTCCTGAAGAGCATCAACAATCTCTTGAGCGGTCAGTTTGGCCATTGGTCTTTTCCTTTCACTTCCCCGCATACGTTACGGGGCGGTTTGCAAATTTTCAAGCGGCGCGCTTCTGCGCGCCTAGGCAGCACGCTTGCGCGTGCGGTGCGTCACTACGCAGCGGGCTTCTGCTCCGCGACCTCGTTGAGAGCGCGGGCCAAGCCAGCGGGGATCTCGTTGATCGAGACAGCAATACGGCGGGCAAAGCCATTGATGAGGCCAGCCAGCTGACCGAGCAGCTGCTCGCGAGACGGCAGAGAGGCGATAGCCTCGACCTGGGATGCATCGTAGACCGTGCCCTCCATGACACCGCCCTTGATGACCAGCTTGTCGTTCTTCGCGGCGAAATCCTTGACGGCCTTGGCGGAAGCCACCGGGTCACCTTCGGCGAAGATGAACGCGGAAGGGCCAGAGAGCACGTCGCCCATCGAAGGCAGGCCGGCGTTCTCCATAGCAAGACGCATCAGGGTGTTCTTGTACACGCCCATGACGGCATCGGCCTCACGCAGGCTGCGGCGCAGAGCCTCGGTCTCCTTCACGGTAAGACCGCGGTAATCGACCACCCACATGGCGGAAATGCCCTCGAGCTGCTCGGAAATCTTCGCAACGTTTTCGACATTCTGCTTGTTCGGCATAACGATTCACCTCCTTTTCGATCTGCTCGAACGCTCCGCCACGTTGATGGTGGGCCGTTTTTCGCAGAACGAAAAAGAGGCCCCCGGTCGAAGACACGGGGGCCGCTCAATCATATTGGCGATCCACCTCGGCTGGCCGCTTTCGCGATTAAACCTCTACGGTGCCTGCTGTCTTCGGCAGCGGAACTATATGTATCCAGTGCGCCCATTCAGACGCAAGGAGATATTGTAGCGGCTTAAATCCTTACGTCAAGAGACAATATTTCCTCAAGAGCCCTCTCTCCTCGCCTCCTCCATGAAAGAACGAAAGAGGGCCCCGGCGAGAGCGATTCCCGCCGGGGCCCGTAGAGCATAGAGGAAGCATCCACATTATGCAGCCTGCTCCTGGGTGTCGGAAGCGGGCTGCTCGCCCTGAGCGGCCGACTCGCCCTCCACAGCATCGCCGGATGCAGTGGAGGCATCGCCCGCTTCAGCATCCGAGGTGCCTGCATCGCCGGAGTCGCCGGTTGCGCCGCCTTCGGCGGAATCGGTTGCCGACTCGCCCGAGAACGATTGAACGACACAGAGAGGATCGCCCTCGGAGAATTCGATGGTAATGGTGTCGCCCACGCCGTAGGCCACGATCTCCACCATGCCGGGCAGCGCGAAGTCGAAGATGCGGCTATCGCCCTCAAGCGTCACATAGAAGTGCGAGTTGCCTTCGACAACCGCCTGCGCCACCGTGGCGATGGCGCCCGTCGTAGACGCCGCGCCCTCAGCAGAGCCCTCGCCCGAGCTCGCAGATCCGCTCGCGCCGATCATCGAGATGTAGGACTTCTGGGTCTCCTCGACCGAATCGCCCACCGCTACATTCTGATAGCTCTCGATGTCCACCATCGCGTACATCTTCACCAGGCCGGCACCGTCTTTAAGCGCCATGAAGTACGTGGGACGGTCGTTCACATTGATGAGGATGGGGAACGTGGAGGTGTAGCGCATCTGCTGCACCTGGCCCTCGGCCGATGCCATGGCCGAAGTCTCGGTGGCGCCGGAAACCGAATAGAAGTTGCTCTGGCCGGTGCGCTGGTTCATGAGCACGAAGCCCACGATGGAATCGTCGCCGGTGGCCGACGTAACGCCGGTGTACACCCACACGTCGTCGTCCTTCGCGATGTAGTTGTAACCCAGCTGGCCATCGTTGCCGGGCGTGGTGCGCACGACGCCGTTCTGGCCGAGCCAGCTGTTGATCCAGCCGTTGGCGTAGGCGCCCGACCAGTTGTACTGTTTGATGAGCAGGTCGGCCGGATACACGTGGTCAACCCAACTGGGAACCTCGGACACGGCCACGTCCTGGCACTCGCCGGTCGCGGCGTTCACCATGACCGCGCGACTGATGGTCTCGCCGCCGAACAGGCCGATCGTGAAGTCGCGCACAGGGCAGATCCACCACGCGTTGCCTTCGTCGTCAATTTCGAACGATTTCTCACCGAACATATAGAAGGGGTACTTGAGCTGCACATAGCGGTCGATGTTGCGCGCCAGAGGCTCGCTCTCGGAGTACTTGATGGTCTTGCCCTCTTCGAGGCGCACCACCTGGGCGTCCTGCGTGGTCATGTCCACGATGACGTAGGCCGGGATGCCCTGTTCGCGGTTCTGCAGCCACTTGAACAGATCGGCGTAGCCCAGGGGGCTCACACGCACCGGATGGTTCTGGTAGTTGATCTGGCTGTACAGGGGCGAAATCTCGAACTGGCTGACCAGGTCGGACATCGTGCCCATCGTGCGGTTGCCCAGAAGCACGGCAGAGTCACGGTCGATGACGGGAATCTCATTGTAGTCAACCTGCTGGATGTCGTCGGCGAACGTCGAATCCTGGGTCTGCAGCACGTTGGCGTACTTCGAGGCGTTGCCCGGGAAGAACGTCGTCGAAAGCAGCGCGCCCACCAGCACAAGCGCAAACACCGCCACGGGAATAAACGACAGGAACTTGAAGGCCTTTGCCTTGCCAGCGTTCGGGCTCACCTTGTCGGTGCCGTTCTTATAGGCGCGATGGCGCATGCGGAAGATGAGGAACGTGGGCAGCAGGATGAACACGGTGACAAACGCCCACGTATCAGTGCTGTGGATGTTGATGGGCGGATGGAACCACCAGTACGCCACCGCCAGCACGATAATCGCCACGATGATGCTGATGATGATGGCTTTTCTCCCCATGTTGGAGAACTTGTCTTTGATCTGGCGATACTCCTCCGTCGACTTGAAATCGACGTGGGGTATCTGCTGACCAGGGCCTTGACCCGAATCGCCACCCACGCCGAACGGATCACCGCCCAGGATGGTGAAAAACGGATTTTGGTTGCCTGACATGTATGTACCCTTTCTCTATCTTACTTACACAGCATGCGCCGCGAGCTGCCGAAGCACATACTGCAAAATTCCCCCGTGCGCCATGTAAGCGCCCTCGGTGGGAGTATCGACCCTTACTATAGCGTGAAATTCCTTCGTCGAGCCGTCTTGTTGAGAAGCCGATACCCTCACTACGCGCGGGTTGGGCATGCAGGGCTCCCCTCCCCCGAAATCGATGGGCT
Source organism: uncultured Slackia sp. (assembly GCA_963559755.1). GTDB lineage: Bacteria > Actinomycetota > Coriobacteriia > Coriobacteriales > Eggerthellaceae > Slackia. The sequence continues at coordinate 5,495 of CAUWMI010000089.1, forward strand.
CGATCGAGTAGGATTCGGTGCCGTCGAGTCCCAACGACTCGACGCTTTGCCCCTCTTCGAACTGGAGAGGCAGGATGCCCATACCTACCAGATTGGAACGATGGATGCGCTCGAAGCTCTCGGCGATGACGGCGCGCACCCCAAGCAAAAGCGGGGCCTTCGCCGCCCAGTCACGCGACGAACCGCTTCCGTACATCTTGCCTGCGAGCACCACAAGGGGAACGCCGGCCTTCTCGTAAGCGCAGGAGGCATCGAAGATCGGCTCGATCTCGCCGTCGAGGAAGTTGCGCGTCCAGCCCCCGCTCTTGCCGTCGGCGAGCAGGTTCTTCAGCTTGATGTTGCCGAATCCCCCGCGCGCCATCACCTCATGGTTTCCGCGACGGCTGCCATAGGTGTTGAACATCGCGGGCTCGATTCCATGCTCGGTCAAATATCGCGCGGCGGGGCTGTCGGCGGCGGGGCTTCCGGCGGGCGAGATGTGGTCGGTCGTGATGAAGTCGCGCACATCCACCAGCACACGGGCGTTTTCCACCGGCGCAAAGCCCGGCACCTGCTCGTCCATGCCGTCGAAATACGGAGCGCGGCGCACATACGTCGAAGTCTCATCCCAGGCGAACAGCGCGCTCGGCTCGACCTCGAGGTTCTTCCACGCCCCGGTGCCTTCATAGAGCCCGCGGCCGCCCTCTTCAAACAGCTCGCGCGTCACGTACGCATCCAGCACGCCTTGAACCTCGGCATCGGAAGGCCAGATATCGCGCAGATAGACATCCGCACCCGAAGCGTCCGTACCAAGGGGCTCGTCGGCGAAGTCGAAATCGAGCGTGCCCACGAGGGAGTAGGCGATGACAAGCGCAGGAGCGCACAGGTAATTCTGCGCAACATCGGGAGATATGCGCCCCTCGAAATTCCTGTTGCCCGACAAAACGCTCGTGAGTTCGATCTTGCCCGCGACCTCATGCATCTGAGGCCACACGGGGCCCGAGTTGCCGATGCAGCTCATGCAGCCGAAGCCGCACGTAGAAAAGCCGAGCTCCGCCAGCGAATCGCTCAGGCCCGCACGCTCGAGCATGAGCTGGGTGGCGTGGCTTCCCGGCGCCATCACGCGCTTGACCCACGGCTTCGCGGCAAGCCCGCGCTCGCGCGCGTGGCGCGCAATCAGGCCGCAGGCGGCCATCATCGCGGGATCGGTGGCGGTAGTGCAGCTCGTTACCGCGGCGATGGCGATGGCTCCGTGCGTAAGCTCATAGGAATCGCCGTCGAATTCGACGGATACAGAAGCACCCCGATCAAGGCCGCGCTCGTCGCAGACCTCGTTGAAACGACGCTTGGCGCCGGCAAGGGCAAACCCGTCATGCGGCCTACTGGGGCCCGCAAGGGTAGGCTCGACCGTCGAAAGGTCGAGCTCGATGACCTCGGAATATACGCGCTGGGTATCGTCGAGCCACATGCCCTGTGCGCGCGCGAACGCTTCCGCCAGAGCGGCCTGCTGCTCCGAGCGGCCCGTAAGGCGCAGATAATCAATGGTCTTTTCGTCCACGGGGAACAGCGTGCACGTGCAGCCGTATTCCGGCGTCATGTTCGCTATGCATGCGCGCTGCGTTGCCGACAGCGATCGCACGCCCTCGCCGAAGCACTCGACGAAGGCGCCCACGACGCCCTTCGCGCGCAGCATCTTCGCAAAGCGCAGGGCCACGTCCATGGCCGATACGCCGCCGGCAAGCTCACCCGTCAGATGCACGCCGATCACGCGAGGCACGAGCGTGGTGATGGGCTGACCCAAGCATGCGGCCTCCGCTTCGATGCCACCGACGCCCCACGAGAGCACGCCGATGCCGTTGGCCGTCGTGGTGTGGCTGTCGGTTCCCACCACGGTATCGAAATAAGCGACGGTCGACCCGTCAGCCTCTTCGCGCGTCATTGCGCAAGTGGCGAAGCGCTCCACGTTGATCTGGTGGCAGATGCCCGATCCGGGCGGAACGATGCGCACGTTCTCGAACGAATCTTGGGCCCATTTCAAGAATCGGTAGCGCTCGCCGTTGCGTGCGAATTCCATCTCCATATTGCGCTCGAGGGCATCGGGGCAGCCTGCCACATCAGCGATGACCGAGTGGTCGATCACCAGATCGAGCGGGATGCGCGGATTGATGCGCGCCGGATCGGCCCCGAGCTTCTGGGCCGCCTCGCGCATCGCCGCAAGATCGACGAACACCGGCACGCCGGTGAAATCCTGCAGCAGCACGCGCGCCGGCATGTATTCGATCTCGCCGCCCTGCTCGCCGGCAAGGCCAGCCTCCAAAAGACGCGCGACATACGCATCGCGAAGCTCGCCGTCGCTCACGGTTCGCAGGATGTTCTCAAGCAGAATACGCAGCGAGTACGGGAGCTTTTCGGCCCCCTCGATCGTAGACGTTGGGTAAATGGTATAGGGTACCCCTTCGACAAGAAGGGTTTCGCGTTCATCGGCCATATCGGTGTTCCTTACACTCCTTCGGCTGGCATGCCGGAATAATCTTTAAGAAAGCGCGGCCACGAGGGCATCGGTGAATTCGGTGCAGCTGCAGGCCGGCTCGCTGCTGCCCGTAGCTTTACGGATGTCGCCGGTGATGAAGCGCCCCTCGGCATACACCTTGCGCACGGCCTCGCGAATCCTTTGCGCAGCGTCATCCTCGCCCAGATAATCCAGCATCATCGCCGCCGAAAGAATCTCGGCCGTCGGGTTGCAGAGGTCCTTGCCGGCAATATCGGGCGCGCTGCCATGAACCGCCTCGAAGATCGCATAATCCTCGCCGATGTTGGCGCCCGGCGCGATACCCAAACCACCCACAAGGCCGGCGCACAGATCGCTTGCAATGTCGCCGTACAGATTGGGGAACACGATCACGTCGAACTGAGAGGGGTCGATGACCACGTTCATGCAGAAGGCGTCGACGATGCGGTCGTCGAAATCGATGCGACCGGCGTATTCCGCCGCCACATCGCGCGCGACCTGCAGGAACAGGCCATCGGAATGCTTCATGATATTCGCCTTATGCACAGCGGTTACCTTGTGGCGGCCGTGAGCCAAGGCGTATTCGAATGCGTAGCGAACGATGCGCTCGGTCGCAGTCACCGAGATGGGCTTGATGGAAATGCCGGAATCGGGGCGAATAGTGCCCGCCCCCTGCTCTTCGCAGAAATCAATCAGACGCTGAGCGCCCTCGGAATCCTTAGGGAACTCGATGCCCGCATACAGATCCTCGGTATTCTCCCTCACCACCACGAGATCGACATTCTCATAGCGCCCGCCAGCGCCTGGAATCGAAAGCACGGGGCGAACGCATGCATACAGATCGAGCGTTTTGCGTAGCGCAACGTTGACGCTGCGGAAACCGGTTCCAACGGGCGTAGTGATAGGCCCCTTGATGGCAACCTTGTTGCAACGAACCAATTCAAGCGTTTCCTCAGGAAGCGGAGAACCGCCGGTTCGTTCCATGACGGCGGCGCCAGCATCCGCCACCTCCCATACGATATCAACTCCCGCAGCCTCGACGACGCGTCGCATCGATGCCGTGGTTTCAAGCCCAATGCCGTCGCCGGGGATCAGCGTTACCGTATGCCTAGTCATATTGTGCTCCAATCTGTGCGAGTCGCATCCCTGCGAGTCGGTCGAAGTCCGAACATGTCCGAGCATCATACCATGCAAGCGTAAAGAGCCCGCCAACAGCGCGAGGATTTCCGCGTACGGAAACACTAGGAGGAGCAATCGCCCCTACGAAAAAAGGGCCGCACATGCGGCCCCTCGTTTTGAAAGATGATTACGAAAGAATTTCGACGATTTGCTGCGACCGCTTTTTAAGCGCCCCTTTGCCACTCGTCGCGTCGAAGGACATGCGTTCCTTCAGCGAATCCTTGACCTCTTGGTCAAGCTTGCCCTCAGCAAAGCTCGTTACCGCAGAGAGCATCTCCGAGTACTCAAAATCGCCGTGATAGCACTGAATCGCCTCGTCGATAAGCGCCCACACCTTGACGCTGCGTGCCTGCGTGGTAGCGCCGATAGCGCACAGGAACCGCAGAGCGGAAAGGTGGAGCGGGCCGGACCCCTCATCAAACAGAGCGCTCTCGGCACCCGGAATCGCCTTCTCGCATGCACGAGAATCAAGAGGAATGAGAGCGGTCAGCGCATCAAGACACTCCCATCGAGTCTGTGATTCGGGACGATTAAGCGCGTCGATGAAAGCATCGATGTGCTCGACGAGAAGTTCGGGTTTGCGATGGGCCACAATCGAAAACACCGCAGCGGCATTCTGCCTCGCACGGCGAGAAGAACCCTCCAGGGCCTTGACCATCTCATTGAGAACATGCTCATCGGTTTCGACGAGCTCGGCAATTTTCAAACGTTGTTCTTTAGCGCTATCCGCCATATACAGCCCCCTATAAAAAAACCTGCGCATCACGCAGGTGTAAGTGGCAAACCAGGTACATCACATTAATGATACCGCGATACTCGCAATCAAAAAGTTACAGAGCGAAAAATCGCTGAAGCAACAAAAAGGGGGCCTCGCATGAGGCCCCCTAGCGCCCCCCTCCGGGGAGCGCCCCGCGCGGGGGCGGCGCCCGTATCTCCCGGGACCGGGCGTCCCAGTACATACGGCGATGGCGGGCGTAAAT
>CAUWMI010000090.1:0-10115 GCA_963559755.1 uncultured Slackia sp.
GAACTACACGTTGAACTTGAAATGCATGACGTCGCCGTCTTGGACGACGTAATCCTTGCCCTCCTGGCGGAGCTTGCCGGCATCGCGGCAGCCCTTCTCGCCGCCGAGCGCCACATAGTCCTCGAAGCTGGCGGTCTCTGCCTTGATGAAGCCGCGCTCAAAGTCGGAGTGAATCACGCCGGCCGCCTGCGGAGCCTTCGCCCCAATGGGAATGGTCCAGGCGCGCGTCTCGGTCTCGCCGCTGGTGAAGTAGCTCTGCAGCCCCAGCAGCTTGTACGCCTCGCGAATCAAACGCTCCAGGCCGCTTTCGGAAAGGCCCAGCTCCTCCATGAACATCTGGGCCTCCTCCGGGTCGAGCTCGGAGAGATCGGCCTCGGTCTTAGCGCAAATGGGTACAGGAATCTGCCCGTCGATCTCAGGCAGCTCGGCATTCAGCTTATCCTCATCTACGTTAGCGATGTAGAGCATGGGCTTCATCGTGAGCAGGCATAGGTCCTTGATGGCGGCCTTCTCGTCATCGGAAAGCCCCAGCGTGAGCGCGCGATGGCCCTCGTTCAGACCGGCCAGCACCTTCTTGGCAGTCTCGAACTTGAACACGGCGTTCTTATCGCGCTTGGATTCCTTCTCCAAACGCGGCAGCGCCTTGTCCAGCGTGCCGATATCGGCCAGAATCAGCTCGGTCTTGATGGTGTCCACGTCGGACTGCGGGTCGACCTTCTTGGACACGTGCTCCACGTTGGGGTCGCTGAAGAAACGCACGACCTCGCAGATGGCATCGGTCTCGCGGATGTTGGCCAGGAACTTGTTGCCCAGGCCCTCACCCTGGCTGGCGCCCGCCACCAGGCCTGCGATATCCACGAACTCGACCGTCGCCGGCACGATCTTGGCGGGGTGGTCAATCTTCGCCAGCTCCTGCAGACGCGAATCGGGAACGGGCACCAGACCCACATTGGGCTCGATGGTGGCGAACGGATAGTTGGCGGCGAACCCGCTCTTCTTGGTGAGCGCGGTGAACAGCGACGACTTGCCCACGTTGGGCAGGCCCACGATACCGATGGAAAGCGACATTGCTATCTCCTCATGACGAACATGCCGACGAATCATTTCAGACAAACATACGTATGATACCAGACGCAGGGCAAAACGGCAGGCCCGCCTGCGCATGTCCTTTACGCAGGCGGGCCCTCCAGGCGACCGCTGGAACTTCGACGATCGCTACCCTGTCGCTCCCCTTGCATGACGCGGGGCAAACGCCGCTCGAACGCTACTCGTCGTCCTCCTCATCGTCCTCGTTGGCGCGGCTCGATGTGGTGAGCCAGTCGCTGTCAGGGCGGCAAATCAGGCGAGCGTTGGTATACGCCTGGCGCATAGTAAGAATGGTCTGACCCTGGTAGTTGCCCGACGGCATAAGCTGCACCACCAGCGCGGCATCGGCCACATCGTCGTCCATCAGGCAGATGGGCAGAAGCAGGCTCATGGTGTTACCGCGCGGGTAGTACGACGGGATGGCCGTCTTGAAGTTCCAACGCACGCGTTTTTTGGCCGTCTCCACCGCCTCGTTGAGACGCGCTCGCACGCGCCTGAACAGGCGGTCGTCGTCTTCCAGAATCTCGCCGAGCTCCTTGTACAGGCGACGCTTGCCTGCCACGTCGGCCGCGCGAATCTCTTCAATCAGGTCCATCGCGTCGTCATCGCCGCGCAGCTCCTCTGCTAAGAAATCGAGCGGCAGGCGGCTCATGTTGTCGATCAGCACGTGATCGTCATCGATGATAAGATCTTTGTCTAGATCGTAGAGCAGATCCTCCTTGCGCGAGAAGTACTCCGCCGGCTCCGGCAGCGGGTTGAACAGCTCTACCAGACGCTTGCCCAAGCCACGCCTACCCGATGCCGTGAATCCCGCGAACTTCCACTCCCATTCATCCACCCACGTGGAGGAGTTGCGCTCGAAGCATGCGTAGATGTCGTCGTATCGCTTGTTCACCAGGCCGGTGTTGAACGCCGCGAAGCTCCTATCAGGCGCGATGCAGATTTTACCCTCGGATTCCAGGCGGAAGAACGTCGTGCAGATATAACTCTTCAGAATGGTGAAACGGTGCTTGGGAGGGGCGGACACCACTTGCAGGCCCGCCGAACGCAAGCTGTCGAGCGCCTCCTGTTCAGGGCTTACCTCGCAGCCAGACGCGTCGATGCGCACGCCCTCGCCGTCGCCGTCTTCAAAATCCCACAGCTCGGGCAGGGCGATATCCGCAAGCTCGCCCAGGAAATCGTCCCAGGTGCCCAGCCAGGCGAATTTCTCCAGATGCTTGCTGGGGTGGTTGCCGGCGAACGTGTTGCGCTTGGCGTAAGTATCGATGTAGCACAAGTACCACGGCTTGCCCTCGGCGTTGCTCTTGGTTGCCACCGTGATGGATGCCTCAATGGGCGACACCCCGTCGGCGCAATACGCATTGAGCGGGAAAACAACCTTGCCCTCGTAGAACCGCAGGGCGCCCTCCTGGCGCGCGGCCATCCAGCTGTCTTCCAGCAGATAGTCGACATCCGCGCCCGGAGCGCTGTCCTGGACAATCGCGCGTGAGGAATACGTGGTAAACACGAAGTCGGAGTAGCGATCAAGCATCTGCGCCTGGGTGTCGGGCGGCAGCGGTTGGCTGCGATATTCCTCGGTGGAAGCCATCGTGCGCGCAACGGCGAGCGCCTCCTCGCTGGGCGCGTCTATCTGCACGCGCGGACGCGGAACGTAGGGTGCCTTCGCGTCGATATAGCACAGATACCAGGGCTTATGCTCGGGGTTGTCACGCCAGACGCGCTGGATGGAGGCCTCGATGGGCGTGTTGCCGTCGGAGCGCATGGCGGCGATGGGGAACGTAACCTTGTTCTCGTAGGCGCGCAGGGCGCCGGCGGCATAGGCCGCTTCCCAGCTTTCGGCAAGCAGTGCGTCGATATCAGTTGCGGGCGGCACGTTCGCGCGCAGGATGTCGGCCGATGCGTACGGCACGAATACGAAGCTCGCGAAGTCAGGACCGAGTTCGGCGCGAGTCTGTTCGTCGATGGGCGCCGTGCGGTATTTGTCGGACGCCGCCATAGACTGCGCGATAGAGTCAGGCGTGAGGATGCCCTCGACAGCGGGCGCTTCGACGACGGAAACTTCAGCAACAGGAGCCGCAGGGGAAGAAACGACCGACTGCGCAACGGCAGGAGCCGCAGAACTAGAGACGGCAGGCTGCGCCGCGGTAGGCGTCTCTTCGGCGGCCGCCTCGCCTCCCGTAAACGTATTACCCATCGGCCCAAGAGGCGCGGCGGCGGGATCGATCCCCAACTCCGCATCCCACTCGGGCACGCGATGCAGCACCACCCAGCGCTGCGGCACGCCGCCCGCAATGCGGTCGATGAACGTCATGAACTCGGAGAAATGCTCCAAAAACGCCTTGGGCTTCCCGTATCCGAACCGCTCCTTGATCCCCGAATGCACGAGCGCCGAACCCACGGTGCCAAACGCAATCTCGCGCTCGGCATCGAGCCGCGTGATAAGAGCCTCGTACACCGCCTTGTGGTCATCGAGGGAATAAAAGTTGCCTTCGGGAATCTGCATAGGATGCTCCGCTCTCGTTCGCTTCTCTCGCATTTGCGTATGCCATGGGGCCAGAATCGCCGTCTGACCGCCACCTATTTTGCAGAAGATATTGTACGACGAAGCGCCGTCGCATTCGAGCAGATGCTCGTTTGGCGCAAAACGCAGGGCGGCTTAGCGCCCACCCCACGAAACGCGATTCGGCGCGAAAAAAAAAGGCGCCGGACCATGCCGACGCCTTGATTGTGAGATGTGTCGCACGTATTACATGCTGAACAGGCCCATGGTCTGCGCGACGTAGGCCACCAGGATGACCACTAGCACGATGGGCGCAATGTACTTGATGAACACCGTCCAGGCCTTCTCGGCGCCGAACTTGGCGGACACCTTCACCTCGTCAATGATGACCTTGGGCTTGATGATCCAGCCCACCCAGATGCAGGTCATGAGCGCTGCGATGGGCATCATCACCGAGTTGGAGATGAAGTCAAACAGGTCGAGCAGCGACGTTCCCTCGCCCAGCGGCTGGATGAACGACAGCGAGCTGTAGCCCAGGTTCACGATGATGCCCATGATGGTCACGAAGATCACCGTGTACAGCAGCGCGCGGCGGCGGAAGCAGCCCGTGGCGTCCTGGATGATGGACGTGCAGGTTTCCACCAGCGAGATGGAGCTGGTCAGCGCGGCGAACAGCACCAGAATGAAGAACACGCAGCCAAGCACCGATGCGGCAGGGCCCATGTTCTGGAACACCTGCGGCAGGATGATGAACATCAGCGAGGGGCCGGAGTTCTCGGCCACGGCCTGGCCGGAGCCCAGAGCGGCGAAAGTCGCGGGGATGATCATCATACCGGCGAGTAGCGACACGCCGAAGGTGGTGCCGGCAATCTGCACCACGCTCGAGGTGAGCTTGGTGGATTTATCCAGATAGGAGCCGTAGGTCACCATGATGCCCATGGCCAGCGACAGCGTGAAGAACGTCTGGCCCAGAGCCGAGATGATCAGCTCGGGAGAGATGGCGGAGAGATCGGGCAGCAGGTAGAACGCGAGGCCGTCCATGGCGCCCGGCATGGTGAGCGCGTAAATTGCCACAGCGGCCGCCATGATGATGAGCAGCGGCATCATGACCAGGTTGGCCTTCTCGATGCCCTTGTTCACACCGATGGCGACGGTGCCGTAAGTCAGCGCCATGAAGATGAGCATGAACACAATGCTCTGAGGGCCGTCGGCGATGAAGTTGGAGAAGAACGTACCGCCGTCGGCCAGCGCCGCGGGACCATCGGTCACATAGCCCACCAGGTACTTGGTCACCCAACCGCCGATGACGCAGTAATACGGCACGATAATGAACGGCACAGCCGACGTGAAGATGCCGATGAACGCATACTTCTTGCCGAACGCTTTGAACGCGCCGATGGCGGACTGACGCGTGTGGCGGCCCAGCGCCGTTTCAAGCAGCAAAAGCGCGATGCCGATGGTGAACACGAACACCAGGTACACGAAGAGGAACGTGCCGCCACCGTATTTGGCGGCGAGGTACGGGAAGCGCCACATGCTGCCCAGGCCAACCGCGGATGCGGCGGCGGCCAGCACGAACGCAAGCTTGCCCGACCACGAGGCGCGAGCGGGCGAGGTCGTCTCTGCCATGATCAATCCTTTCAAACGAACGGGTGCCAAAGGCAGCCCGCAGACGAGACATGGCAGCTTTGCTAAAAAACTCGCATCCGCCTTGCGCACTCGGCGCGTCGCGGCAAAACGTAGGGCACGTTGCGCACATGAGCGCGGCATACGCATATCGTGGACGCGAATCTTTCGAGAAATCGGGCCATGTCGTAAAAAGTTGAAAGCTCATTGTATCCACGACGACCCGGGGTCGCACCAGATTTTAACACGCCCGAAACAAGCGCAAAGGCGGACGGAGGCCAGGACGGCTCTATTGGAGAACGAGCGGGGTCCATAGTCGCCCCATCGGCCCCCTAGTATTCCACGTGCCAGAACACGAGACCACTCGCGGGGGCGTTTTGCCCGGCGGCCTTGCGGTCGCATGCCGCCAGCACGTCAGCCACCCATGCGGGCTCGCGCTTGCCGCGCCCCACCTCCACAAGCGTGCCCACGATAGTGCGCACCATGGAGTGGAGAAACGCGTTGCCCACCACGCGCACCGTGACGACGGGCGAACCCATAATGGCCTCGGGGTACACTTCGAGCTCCATCACATTGCGATGCGTGGGCTTGCCAACGGCGGAGGCGGCCATGCAAAAGCTCTTGAAATCATGCTCGCCGATGAGGTGCGCCGCGCCTTCGTTCATGGCGGCAAGGTCAAGCTCGGTGCCGCCCAGGTGCCACACGAGCGGCATGATGAGCGCGGGGCGGGCGCTGTCGGTGCAAATATGGTAGTGGTACTCGCGCCATTGAGCGTCGAAGCGCGCCGAAAAGCCCAGGTCGCGCTCCTGGGCATGGGCCACTGAGATCGCACCGTCCACGAGAGCGTTCATCGAGCGCTCGAGCGAGCGCAAGGGACGGGCAGCGAACTCCTCCTCGGTCAAATCGAAGCTGATTACCTGGCCGCGCGCATGCACGCCCGCATCAGTGCGTCCAGCACATACAGTGGGCACCTCGCGACGATAGAGCAAGGAGAGCGCCTGTTCAAGCTCACCTTGAACAGTTTTCACGCTGCCTTCGGCCTGGCGTGCGAACCCGGCAAACGGCGCACCGTTGTACTGCACGTCCAGCGAGAGCGTATGCGCGAACCCAGCCGCACGAGCCTCCTCGGCCCGCTGAGCCCGCAGCGCCGCCAACTCTTCAACCGTCTTCAGACCACCAGACATCCTAAGCTGCGCCCCAAACTTTTCTACCAAACAGGTCCAGCATCTCCGAGTACAGTAGGTTGTTTCCCGTATCCACCGTCATGGGCAGCTCGGCGCGGAACTTGCGGCCGTCGGCCTGCTGCACGAACAGCACCACGGCGTCGCGGCCAGGATGACTGCCCAGAATCTGCTGCAGCTGCTGCGACGTGAACGCGTTGAAGTCCGACGAATTCAGGCGAATCTCCAGCTGGCTGGGACCCATCTGACTCTCGTCGAACTCCAGGCGCTCGATCTCAAACGCCATGATCTGGTCGCCGCGATCGGAGTGCTCGAACTTGCCCTTCACCTTCACGATGGCATCTTCCACCAGGTCTTCCTTGAAGTCGTCGTACTTGAAGCACACGCCTTCCATGTGCCCGGTGGTGTCCTCCAGCGTGAAGTTGGCCATCTTGGTGCCCTTCTTGGTCATCTTCACGATGACGCTGGTCACCAAACCTGCGAAGATGCCGCTCTTGATATCACCCTGGTGGTCGGGCAGATCGCCCAGCTGGTACTTCGTGATCTTGCGCAGCGCGCGCTCGTACGGACGCAGCGGGTGGTCCGATACGTAGATCTTGAGAATCTCCTTCTCGTACGCCAAAAGCGTGCGCTTATCCCATTCCACGCCATCGGGCGCAGGCACATCTTCCTTGAAACCGCTGTCTTCCACATCGGCGAACATGTCGAACATGCTCACCTGACCGGCATCGCGATCCTTCTGACGCTTGGACGCGCTCTCCAAAAGCGAAGTCTCCTCGATGAAGTACATCAGCTGCTTGCGCGTATAGTTCGTCGAATCGAACGCACCCGCCTTGATCAGGGCCTCCAGCGTCTTGCGGTTGTACACCTTGGTATCCAGACGGTTCACGAAGTCGTGCAAGCTAGTGTAGGGGCCGTTCGCATCGCGCTCAGCGATGATGGCCTCCGCAACGCTTTCGCCCACGCCGCGCACGCCCGCCAAGCCAAAGCGAATGCCTTCTTCGAGCGGCGTGAACTCCAGGTTGGAACTGTTCACATCGGGCGGCAACACGGGAATGTTGCTGTGCGTGCAGCTAGCGATGTACTTGATCAGCTTGTCGGCGTTGCCCATGTAGCTGGACAGCACGGCGGCCATGTACTCGTAGGGGTAATGCGCCTTGAGGTACGCGGTACGCATGACCAGCACGGCGTATGCCGCGGAGTGCGACTTGTTGAACGCGTACTTTGCGAATTCCTCCGCGTCATGCCAGATGCGTTCGGCGATCTCGAGCGAGAACCCGTTCTCAACGGCACCGTTGCACCAGTCGTCCTTGAGCTGCATCATGACGTCGAGCTTCTTCTTGCCCATAGCCTTGCGCAGCTTGTCGGATTTGCCTGCCGAGAACCCGCTCATCGCCATGGAGATCTGCATGATCTGCTCCTGGTAGACGATGGTGCCGTACGTCTCTTCCAGGATGGGCTTGAGGCGGTCGTCGTAATAGCTCACGGGCTTTTTGCCCTGACGGCGATCGACATACAGGTCGACGAAGCCGTTTTCCAACGGGCCCGGGCGGTTCAGCGCGATCGATGCCACGATGTCGGAGAACGTGCGCGGCTTCATACGCGCGAACAGGCTCACATACAGGGCCGATTCCACCTGGAACAGGCCGTCCATGCTCATGCCCGTCTCGCCGCACATCAGGTCGAACGATGCCTTGTCGTCAAGCGGGATCTCGTCGGGGTTGATGTCGATGCCGTGACGCTCCTTGATGTTGCGGCATGCGCGCGAGAGCACGCCCAGCGTGCGCAGACCGAGGAAGTCCATCTTGAGCAGGCCCAGGTCAGGCGTGTAATGGCCGTCGTACTGGGTGATCATGCCGCCACCCTTGGTGTCGCGTTTAACGGGCACGTGGTCCACCAGCGGGTCGCGGCAGATGATGGTCGCGCACGCATGCACGCCCTCGCCGCGCACGTTGCCCTCAATGGACATGGCGGCGTCGATGATCTCCTTGGACTCAGGCTCGGTGTCGTAGATTTTCTTGAAATCGGCGTTGTCCTGCAGCGCGCCCTTGAGCGTGATGCCCAGCTCGTCGCCGAGCGTCTTGCACAGGCGGTCGCCCACGCCATAGGGATGCCCCAGCACGCGCGCGGCGTCGCGGATGGCGTTTTTCGCCTGCAGCTTGCCGAATGTGATCACGCCGGCGATGTGGTCGGCTCCGTAGAAATCGCGCACGTGGTCGATGACCTCCTGGCGACGTTCATCCTCGAAGTCGACGTCGATATCGGGCATCTCCACGCGTTCGGGCGAAAGGAAGCGTTCGAACAGCAGGCCGTTGGGCAAGGGATCAAGGTCGGTAATGCCCATGGCATACGACACGATGGCGCCTGCGGCCGAACCACGGCCCGGCCCCACGCCGATGCCCTGGCTGCGCGCCCACTGGATGTATTCCTGCACGACCAGGAAGTATGCCGGGAAACCCTGCTGGATGATAATGCCCATCTCGTAGTCGGCGCGCTCCTGCGCCTCCTGCGGAACCGGGTCGCCGTAGCGACGTACCAGGCCCTCTTGCACCTGCTTGCGGAACCAGCTCTCCTCGGTCTCGCCTTCGGGCAGCGGGAACTTCGGCAGAATGGAATCGCGCTCCAGCGTGACATCGCATTTGGCGGCCAGCTCAACCGTGTTGTCGCATGCCTCGGGGAAATCGCGCAGCGCCTCGCGCATCTCCTCCTCGGTCTTCATGTAGAACTGGTCGTTGGCAAAACGCATGCGGTTTTCGTCATCCACTTGCGAGCCCGTGCCGATACACAGCATGATGTCCTGCGCGCGGGCATCCTCCTGCGTGAGGTAGTGGAAGTCGTTGGTGGCGATGGTCTTGAGGCCCAGCTGGTTGGCAATCTTGGTGAGCTCCACGTTCATCTGGTGCTGCGTCATGCCGCCGTTGGTGGTGATGCCCTGATCCTGCAGCTCGATATAGAAATCGCCCGGCGCATACAGCGAGGAGAGCTTGCGCGCCCACTCCACCGCGCCATCGAAATCGCGTGCGTCGATGCAGCGCGGGATGATGCCGGCGATGCAGGCGGAGGACGCGATGATGCCTTCGGAGTACTTCTTCAGCATGTCGAACGTGGTGCGCGGCTTGTAATAGAAGTTGTCCATGTGCGACTCGGACACCAAGCGCACCAGGTTGTGGTAGCCCGTGTTGTTCTTGGCCAGAAGCAGCATGTGGTACAGGCGCGATTTAGTCTTGGAGCCCACCTCGGGGTCTACCGTGAAATAAATCTCGCAGCCGTAGATAGGCTTGACCTTTTTGCCTGTTTCCTTCTCTACCGCATCGCATGCGTCGCAGAGCTCGGGCACGCCGCACATGACACCATGATCGGTGATGGCAACAGCGGGCATGTCGAGCTCGGCCGCGCGGCGCACCATGTCCTTGATTTTGGTGGCGCCGTCGAGCATGGAATATTCGGTGTGATTGTGCAGGTGAACAAATGCCATTGCGTGCTTTCTCCTTATGCGTATGCCTCTGAAAACGTATCGGTTAAACGGCACCATGATACCAGCCATGCCCCGCAACGGCCGCAGCAAAATCATCCCCACACCGACCGAGCACGAAACCTCTGCATCGCCCCGCCCCTGTCCCCTGCCCTCGCCCTTACCCCTTGCCCTTCCTTGCCCCTGCCCTGCCCTTGTCCCTAGCCGCCCAAGCCCCAGCCACCCAAGCCCCTAACCCCTAACCCCTAAC
>CAUWMI010000091.1:0-10017 GCA_963559755.1 uncultured Slackia sp.
GATGATGCCGTTGCCGGCGCGGTCGCGCATGACCTCCATCTCGTACTCTTTCCACCCGATGATGCTTTCCTCAACCAGCACCTCGCCAGCGGGAGAAAGCTCCAGGCCCTGAGCCACAATCTCTCGCAATTGCGCCTCGTCGTAGGCAATGCCGCCGCCCGCGCCGCCCAGCGTGAAGCTGGGACGCAACACGCAGGGATAGCCCACCTTGGCTGCCAGCGCCACGGCATCTTCAACCGAATACGCATAGCCGCTGCGCGCGCATTCCAGGCCGATCTCTTCCATAGCCTCGGCGAACAGCTTGCGATCCTCGCCGCGCTCGATGGCAGCCAGGTCGCAGCCGATCATCTCTACGCCGTATTTGTCGAGCACGCCTGATTTTGCGAGGTCGACGGCGGTGTTGAGGCCCGTCTGCCCGCCCAGCGTGGGGAGCAGCGCGTCGGGGCGCTCCTTCGCAATCACACGCTCGACGAACTCGGGCGTGATGGGTTCCACGTAAGTGCGGTCGGCCAGCTGCGGGTCGGTCATGATGGTGGCCGGGTTGGAGTTCACCAGCACGACCTCGAAGCCGTCCTCTTTGAGCACCTTGCACGCCTGGGCACCCGAGTAGTCGAACTCGCAGGCCTGGCCGATGACGATGGGGCCGCTGCCGATGACGAGAATGCGCTTGATGTCGGTACGCTTAGGCATGGCAGGCCTCCTTCTCCTCAGAGCCAAAGACCCAGCCCGCCAGGCGGTCCTTCGAAATGTCGATGTTCAGATAGTCCTCTTCCCCATCCATCAAGCGCATGAACGCCGTGAACAGATAGTGAGCATCAGTAGGCCCGGGGCTTGCCTCGGGGTGATATTGCACACAAAATGCCTGCTGATCGAGAAGCTGGATACCTTCGCAGGTGCCGTCGTTGAGATTCACATGCGTGAGGCGAATGCGCCCAAAGCGCTCGTTGCGCACCACCGGCGCGATGCGGCGCTCACTCCAGAAGCGCAGATCACCCGACACGGGGTGCTTGGACACGCCGCCGGATTCCTCCGGAATGAGCTCGCCAAGGCTCGGGAACACCAGGCTGAAGCCGTGGTTCTGCGCCGTCACCTCCACGCGGCCACTCAGCAGGTTCATGACCGGCTGGTTGCCTCCGCGGTGACCGTACTTGAGCTTTTCGATCGTGCCGCCGCAGGCAAGGCTGATCATTTGATGCCCCAGGCAGATGCCGAATACGGGCACCTTGCCAAGCAGCTTCTGCACCTGGGAATACGTCGCCTCGACCGCATCGGGGTCGCCGGGGCCGTTGGACAGAAACACGCCGTCGGGCTGCTGCCTCAGAACCTCCGTCGCGGGCGTATTCCACGGCACCACCATAGGATCGCACCCTGCGTTGACCAGGCCGTCGAGAATGCCGCGCTTGATGCCGCAGTCATACACGACCACCTTGTGACGAGCCGGGGCCGGCTCCTGAACCGCGAACGCGCGGCTTTTCATGGAACGGCCGTAGAAGTAGCCATACGCCTCTTTGCAGCTCACTGTTTCCACCAGGTTGGTGCCCACAAGTTCAGGCGCTTCGGCGAGCTTGCCCGCGAGCGACTGCTCGTCGAGGTCGATGGTGGAGAGGATGCCCTTCTGCGAGCCGTTGTCGCGCAGGTGGCGCACCAGCGCGCGGGTGTCGATGCCTTCGATGGCCACGATGTTGCGCTCCTCGAGATACTCGGGAAGCGACATCTCGGAGCGCCAGTTGGAAGGCGTCTCGCACATATCGTGCACGATGAGGCCGCGCAGCGCGGGGCTAACGTTGCCGCAATATTCCTGCGGGAACTGCGGCGCCATCTGCGTATCGCCCGTGTTGATGCCGTAGTTGCCAATCTGCGGATACGTCATGGTGACGATCTGGCCGGCATACGAAGGGTCGGTGATGACCTCGAAGTAACCTTCGAGCGAGGTATTGAAGCACACCTCCCCCGTCACCTCTCCGCTCGCTCCGCAGGCGCGGCCGTAGAACACGGTTCCGTCTGCGAGCATTAAAATAGCCGCACTCCGAGCCTTTTTGCTCGTGGCGGCTATCAACTGCTGTGCTAATGAGTTCGGCTGCGCGTGCGACGCGGCCTGGCACGATGTGCCAATGCTGGATGATGTGCTCATGCGCTTGTCTCCTTTTCGGTCTCTCGGTACCGGATTAAAGGCACTCCGCGCTTACCCCGCAATCTCAGGGCACACTACGACACACGAAACTAGGCGATATCGACCGCCCCGTGCGTCAGACGTGCGCATCTTCGACCGCTGGATAATGTCGAGGAATGTACAAACAACCCGTTTTTTGCACTTGGGGCAGTATACGACTCAATGCATGAAATGAAGTGAGAAATTCATATTCGTCGCATAAATCCACGCGAATAGTTTTCTCGATGGAACAATATGCAGAATCGATCGGTGCGGTTGAGGCTCGCATGCGCCAGACGGCATCAGTGGGATTCGCCCCGTACATACGAGGCAAGGCTGCTCGCATTCGCGTGGTGCGAAACGAATTCTGATGAGAAGCTCCTGCGCGCCGCTTTACATCAACGCGGGAGCATACGTAAGCACCGCCAAGGCGCCCACGCCCACCACGATGCACCAGGCCATGGATTTCGTCTTTGCGCCAACCACCACCACGAACGCAGCCGCGATCAAGGGCGCAAGCCAACTCCACACATCGCCGCTCGTCACCTTGGCGGGGTCGAACAGGTCGTTGGCAACAAGCGCGGCGAACGCCGCAGGCGGAATGAAGTTCAGCGCGCGCACCACCGTCTCCGGCAGCTGCTTGCCTTTAAGAAGGAACACCGGAAGTACGCGGCAGGCCAGCATGGTGAGTGCCACAGCGACAAACACGATAAGGAAATCGCCAATCGACATGCTAATCACCCACCTTGATGGACGCATCGTCGCGCTCGCCCGCCTTGAGGCTGAACACGAGCGCACAGCCCACGCCCGCAAGCGCTCCGATAAGGATGGCTGGGCCAGAAAGCCCCACGCATTTACACAGAATGACGCCCAGAATGGCTCCCATCACCGCAACCGCATTGGCCTTGGATACCTTCTGCATGCACAGAAGGCAGATGAAAAGCGACGTCATGGCAAAGGAGGCAAGCGCCGTAGGGAGCGATACGGCGGCCCCTATGAGAGCGCCTGCGATATTGGCGAGCGTCCACGCGCTTTGCGAAAACAGGTTCACCCAGAGTGCCGATTTGACGTTCCAGCCGCCGTTGATGAAGCGCGCGAGGTTCACGCCGAAGCTCTCGTCGGTCACCGTTGCGCCGAACAAAAACGCCAAGCGCTTGGACACGTTTCCGCAGAACTGCGAGAGCGATGCCCCGTAGAGCATCTGGCGCGTGTTGATGAGTGTCACGCTCAGGATGATGGCCGATAGCGGGTTGTTCGCGAGGTGCATGTTGGGGATCATGTATTGACCTGCGCCCGAATAGAACAGAATGCACATGAGGGCGCACATCCACCACTCCATGCCCGCGGCGGCGCACAGGATGCCGCACGGCAGGCCCAGCACGACGTAGCCAGCCATAATGGGAAACGCCGCGGTGAGCGAATCGCGAATCGTTGGAGTGCCCTCCGCGCTCTGCGAATCGGGCTCGTAAGAGGTGTCATACTGTTGGATATGTTCGTTATCGGTTGAAAGCATAGCGCGCGGTATTATACGGCATCCGAACGCACCCAGCCAAGCTTTCTTCCGAAGCAAAGAGCCAATACGATGACCGTTAAGGGGTACAGGTAGCAGAAGAATGCGTACGGCACGTATTTAAGGCAAGGCACGCCCAAAATAGTGACCATGTAGATTGCGCAGGTATTCCAGGGAACAAGCACCGACGTAATGCCGGCGCTCGAATTAACGATATTGCTCCACACCTCGCCAGGCGCTCCAAAGCGCGCGAACGCCTTGTCGTACATTTTGCACGACATCGCGATAGCGGGATACTGGTCGGGCATGAGAAGGTTGAACACCGCGCCACTCGATACCGTAGCGGCAGACAGCGATCCAAAGCCGTTCAGTCGCGAGGTGATTGGGTTCACCAGGGACTCCATTAGTCCCGTATGCTGCAGGATGCCCACATACGCCATCACCAAGATGACGATGGATATGGTGGGCAGCATCTCTTCGATTCCGCCGGTAGAGAACAGCGTATCCAGCACCTCATATCCGGTCTGGCTGACCACTCCAGTGTTAGCGGCCTCGATAGCGACACCAAGATCAACGCCCTGAAGCACGACCGCCTCAACGACAGCAAGCGCCGCGCCCAGGAGGAACGACGGAATGGCGGGCACCTGCATCACGATACAGACGATCATCACGACAAACGGAATAAGTGCCAGAGGGCCAATGGCGTACGCGTCGTCAAGCGCGGCAAGCAAATCGGCAACGCGCATTGACCCCTCTTCGGTCATGTCGACGCCGAGGCCCGTACCCAGCACCGCATAAAGTCCAACGCTGATAAGGCACACCGAAATCACCACGGGAAGGAATCTTTTGCACAACGATAACACGCCCACCTTGGCGATCGCTGCGCAGAGCACAGGGCCGTCAGTCAAGGGCGAGGCGATTTCGCTCACGTATGCCGCAGCGATAATCGCGCCGGCAGCCATTCCCAGAGGAATATCCAGCGCAGCCGCAATGCCGATGAACGCAATGCCGATAGTCCCCGCCGCGCCCCATGAGCCCAGCACGATGCCCACCACAAGCGTGCCCAAAAACGAGACAGGCAAGAACAACTCGGGAGTGATGACGCTCAAGCCGTAATAGATGAGCGTAGGCACCGTGCCCGAGAGAATCCAAGTGCCCACGAGCATACCGATGCACATAAGAATGAGCACGGCCTCCAAAGCATCGAGAATGCCCTTCATCATGCCATCGAGAACTTCTTCCCAAGAAAAACCGATACGGATGGCAATAGCTCCTGCTGCAACGCATCCGATGACCATGGGCATCTGAGGCTCGGTACCTAGCACGACTACGCATACGAACATCGCTGCCGCGAGCAGCCCGAACGCAGCAATGCCATGACGAAACTCAACAGGCTTCGATTTATTCTCGGACACAAAGCAACCTTTCAATCGACAAAGCGCTTAGCGACTTTTGAGCCGCACGCGCAATGCCGCATATTCTATCAATCATCGATATTGCTTGCATATCTAAGCATCAACGTATGAATTGCGTTGAATGAACGCTCTTGCGTGACGCCCACACGCCATGCCTATCACGCCTGTTACAATCGAGGTAAATCCGACCAATAACGTCTCATTTATGTTCGCATGCAAGACGAGGAGACCCGCCTATGCATCATATCCCCCTGCTCATCACCGACCTCGCGCTGATCCTTACCGTGGCCGCGGCGGCCACCATCATCTGCCGCAAGCTCAAGCAGCCGCTCGTTTTGGGCTACGTGGTGGCCGGCTTCCTAATCGGCCCCGCCGTGGACTGGTTCCCCAACGTAGGAGATTCCGAGGGAATTTCGACCTGGTCTGAAATCGGCGTCATCTTTCTGATGTTCGGCCTCGGACTCGAGTTCAGCATCGTGCGGCTGCTCAACGTGGGCAGGTCGGCTGTCATCACCGCCGTGACCGAAATGGCGCTCATGATTGCCGCCGGCATGCTGTGCGGAACGGCGCTCGGGTGGTCGTTCTTCTCCAGCCTCTTCCTGGGCGGCATGCTGGCCATCTCGTCTACCACCATCATCATCAAAGCGTTCGACGACCTGGGCCTTAAAGGCAAGAAGTTCACCGAACTCGTATTCGGGTCGCTCGTCGTGGAAGACATCATGGGCATCTTTATGATGGTCGTTCTGTCCACGATGGCGGTGAGCGCCAGCCTCGACGGCGGAGCCGTGGTGGTTGAACTGGGGCAGATGGCTCTCTACCTGGTCGCCTGGTTCGCCTTAAGCGTCATCTTCGTGCCCTCGCTGATTTCGCGCGTCGTCCATATCGTATCCGACGAAATCCTGCTGGTGGCCTCGCTCGTGCTGTGCCTGTGCATGGTGGCGCTTGCGAACGCCATCGGTTTTTCCTCGGCGCTCGGCGCCTTCCTCGCGGGATCCATCCTTGCAGGAACCGCACAGGTCCATCGCATCGAAAGCCTATTCAAATCGGTGAAAGACCTGTTCGGAGCCGTGTTCTTCGTCTCAGTAGGCATGTTGCTTTCACCGGATGCCGTCGTCCAGAACGCTCCCGCCATCATTGCCATCACCTTGGTCACGTTGCTCGGCAAGCCAGTATTCACGTTCTTGGGTGCCATGCTATCGGGACAATCGCTCAAAACATCCGTCAAATGCGGCATGAGCCTCTCGCAGATTGGCGAGTTCTCGTTCATCATCGCCGCCCTCGGCGCATCGCTCGGCGTCACGGGCGATTTCCTCTACCCCATTATCGTGGCCGTCTCCGTCATCACCACGCTCACGACGCCCGTATATGTGAAGAATTCCGACAGGCTTTATCGCGCCCTCGCCAAAGTTCTTCCAGGCCGCATCCTCGAACGTATCGATTCCGCCAAGGATGAAACCGACAGCACCGAAGGAGCATCGAACCTGTGGGCCAACCACGCGAAACGCTGGACGCTGAAGGTAGTGCTTGTGGTGCTCTCGGCCACCGCGTCGGTCGAGGTGCTGAAAAAAATCATCGAGCCGCTTCTTGCCACCGCCATTCCCAACGAAGCGCTCAGCTGGACCGTCATGGTGACCTGCGTGGTCATCACCGGCCTGTTCATGTCCAATGTGTTTCACGCCGACCGCACCACCGAGTTCAACGTGCTATGGATGAAGGATAAGAGGAACCATATACCCCTCACCCTGCTTACCATCATTGGAGCCGTTATCTGCGTCGGGATGGTCTTTTTCATCGTGAATGCCTCCGGCGTCGGACAATCGCCTATCCCCTATCTGATCGCCCTCATCGTGACTGGCGCGATGGCGGCATCTAAGCGCATCCATTCCCTGTTCATCAGACTTGAGACGAGTTTTATCGGCAATCTCAATGAGAGCATCATCGCGGAAAGGCGCGATGCGTTAAGCGACGAAGAGCGCGAAACCTGGGTCAAGCGCAATCTGTATGTGGTGGAGGTAGAAACCACCCGCATGCTCCAGCACCGCGAGGCCATTCCGCCCTTGGGCCTGTCGCCCCTGAAAAGCCTTGCCAATGCCCCGGCCGCAAAGCAGCCGCAGGACGAGCAGTCCGCCGACTTCATGTATGGGCTCGCGTACGGCCTGGACCTGATAGCAATCCAGCGAGGCGACCGCCGTATCGAATGCGCCACTCTCGCCAGATTGACCAAGTCCGAGCTCGCGCAACGCATCATTGACCCGTCGGACCCGCTTTGCATCCAAGAGGGCGACGTGCTGACGTTCCTGGGAACCGAAGACGAGGCGGATGCCTATTTGCAAAGCCTCGTGGCCGACGGCGTGCTGGACGAGGAACAGGCATGCAGCATTTCGCTCGACGAATACCTGAGCGGCAGGCCCGCCATCCCCGACGCGACGTGCTTCGCGATCGATGTCGACGCGTCTTCGCCCCTTGCCGGAACGACCATCGCCGCATCGCAGCTTAAGGAACGCTACGGCAGCCTTGTGGTGGCGCTGCGCCATAACTGGCTGCTCAAGCTGAGGCCGCAGCATAACATGCGCATCTCTGCGGGCGACCACATCTGGCTTATGGGCAAGGCAGACCTGGCCGACCCGCTCATCAAGCGTGAAGACGCCACGGTGCTCGAATAGCGATGGCTTAGGGACGAATCGGCGCGTGGTGCCCGTCCCTGGTTCGCATCACGCTTATGTCGTTTTGTGTTCGATTCGCCAAGATTCTTTCAAACAGTGCGCAATTGGAGGAAGATGGGCGGGCTGCTCTCCAGGGCGGCTTGCGTGCAAACCTATGACAGTGGCGGAAGGAATCATGGAAGACGCGCTTATCAAGGTGGCGGCGTTCGTCGTCACCATCGTTGTCGGATATATCGCAGGACGAAGCGGAAAGCTGGGAAGTCGTCCCGGTGTGACGGTTTCGACCATCGTATTCAACTTCACGCTGCCCTGTGCGGTCATCCATGCATTCGGCGCTGCTGAGTTCGATACGTCTCTTCTTATCTTGGTGCCCATCGGGTTCGCCTGTGCGGCCGTTCCCTATCTCGTGACCACGCTCATCACGCTTAAGAGGCCGCGCGAGGAACGCGTGTTCTTAATGATGGGCGGCAATTCGTTCAATATCGGGTGCTTCGCACTGCCGTTCATCCAGACCGTATTCCCGGCCCCTATGGCAGTGACCGCCTGCCTGTTTGACGCGGGAAATTCGGTCGTTGGCACGGGCGGCTCGTACGCCGTCACGGGTCTCATCGCCTCGGAGAAGCCCGTCGAACACCCTGTCAAGTTCCTCACCAAGCGTCTGTTCAGCTCCGCCGCGTTCGATTGCTACGTGGTGCTCTTGGTGCTGGCCATTGCGGGCATCCGCATCCCTGAGCCCATCGTGACCTTTACCGAGCCCATTGCCGGCGCCAACGCATGCCTCGCCATGCTCATGCTGGGCCTCATGCTCAGTCTCAAGGTGGATTCCCAGAAGATCAAACTCGTGGCACAGGATATCGCCCTCCGAGTGGCATTCAGTGCCATACTCACGGCGTTGGTCTGGGCTTTCTTGCCGTTCGACGCCACCACGAAAGCCGTGGTGTCCATCATGCTCTGGGCACCGGCGACGGCAATCTCTACCACGTTCACGCTCTGGCTCGGCGGCGACGCAGGCCTGGCGGGCTTCGCCAATGCCATCACTATCGTGATCGGCGTGGTGGCTGCCGTGGTTATCCTGCTTACCACGGGCGTGATTGCGTAGCGCATTTTCTTCAATCGCAAGAGCGCCTCAAGACGCGAGCAACACACAATGGGAAACGAACCCTGAATTTCGCCCGACCCTTTAAAGCAAGTCGAATACCGTAAGAATTGGCGGATACTCCGCAAGGGCAGTCGGTTGAACGCCCATATACCAGGCATAGAACGCTCCGATGGCCGCAATCCACGCGATAGCAGCCACAATACGCAGCAAAACCGGCGTCTTCAACTCGCGCTTAGGCGCCATGAGCGCGGCAAATGCTCCGCCCAAAGCTCCGCCGACATGCGCGGAGATAGAGACGTTGCTCTCCACTCCCATAAGCCAGCCAAGGATGGAGCCGTTGCCTACGAACAGGAAGTACATCACCGTCCAGAACGCCGCAAGATAGAATGCTTCGGGAATATAGCCCAGCGATTGCGTTTTCTTGGGGTGAATCATCATTGCCACCAAGCCGGCAGCAATCATGCCGAACGCCAGATCGGACGCCCCAACTGAAATGATGTTCACATTGCCTGTAGCGTAGGCTGCGCCCAAAGAGACTGCAGTGGATGTGACTAGAGAGGCAAACCCCACAAGCAGAAACCCGATTTTGCCGTAGGCCATCTCAACCGCCATGAGCGCCGGAACAAGGCAGATCAGGTTATTTGCAAGGTGCCCCGCATCCGCATGTAAAAGCGACGGAAGAAAGATGCGCGGCCATTCCTCAGGAAGTACGAATAACGCTGGATCGAATCCGCCCAGCACATAAAGCACATCCGACGGGACGCTTCCTAGCATATTGGTTTCAGGAAAGGCGCCGCCGCCCTCCAGGTATTTCTCCAACAGGAACGTCGCCACGATGAACAGCACAGTGACGATTGAGAACAAGCAGCGCAAGATAGTGATCGCAGCGACTTTTATCCAGTCGCCGACGAACACCATAAAATCTATGAATATGGTACTCTGTTGAGGGCAAAACGCCCCATCGTAGGACATGGACGATTCGCCAAGGCGCCCCCGAGTATCCCGCTGAGCCAATGCGTTGCGAAGCACTTCACGTGCACGCGCTTCCGCTTCGGGAGAACCATTCCCTTCGCGAATGATCGCCTCGGCCTCCTTCTTGGCACGCCGCATGGTCTCATCTGAGCGCTTTTGCCCCTCGCTCATCGGCACGCCCACCACCCAAATATGGCCAGAATTGCGAT
>CAUWMI010000092.1:0-9989 GCA_963559755.1 uncultured Slackia sp.
GAGGTGGTGATCACCTTGCCTTCACGCATCATCGTATAGAACTGCTTGAGGTCGGTCTTCTCGCCTTTGAGATAGCTCTGGTGCTGCACGCCGTCCACCATAAACGTGAGGGGGAGGATCTCGAGCCCAAACTGGTCGATCATCTCTTCGGTAAGGTTGCAGGCCGAATCCGTAACTATCTGGTACGTCATTGCTGCTCCTCTTTTCTACAATCGCGGCATGTTTTAGTTGATGATTGCCAAGTATAAACGTTTGCCATTTTCCGCAGGCCCTCAATGGGGCGTTTCGTGGTCAAACCTTGCATCTGACGCGCGATTCGGTACTTCATCCTTCCGTGCGTTCGCGTTTTATCTATAATAGCAAGACTTATGGTTTTGCCGGGCATTGCACGGCCGAGTTAGAAAGCGAGGATCGGAGTACACGATGGGAAACGATTACAAGCACACAATGAATCTGCCCAAGACCGATTTCGCCATGCGAGCGAACCTTCCCGAGAACGAGCCTAAGCGTCTCGCGAAGTGGGAGGAAGAGGATCTGTACGGGCGCATTCTTGAGAAGAACAAAGATGGCGAGCCGTTCATCCTGCATGACGGTCCTCCGTATGCCAACGGCCCGATTCACATCGGCCACGCGTTCAACAAGATCCTGAAGGATTTCGTGGTGAAGTCTCACGCGCAGCGCGGCTACTTCACGCCCTACATCCCCGGCTGGGATTGCCATGGCCAGCCTATCGAGCACGAGGTCGAGAAGAAGCTTGGCACCGAGAAGATGCGTGAGCTTCCCCAGGCCACCGTGCGCCGCATGTGCCGCGAGTGGGCGGAGAAGTTCATCGACGTGCAGCGCGACGGCTTCAAGCGCCTGGGCGTGAACGGCGATTGGGACCATCCCTATCTCACGTTCCAGCCAACGTTCGAGTCTGCCAACGTCGAGGTGTTCAAGAAGCTGTACCTCGATGGCGCGGTGTACCGCGGCCGCAAGCCCATCCATTGGTGCAAGCATTGCCACACCGCCCTGGCTGAGGCCGAAATCGAGTATTCGGACGAGACTTCTCCTTCGATCTACGTGAACTTCAAGCTCAATGAGATCCCGCAGGTCTTCGCCGACGCGGGCGTCGAGCTCGATCGCGCTTATGTGCTGATCTGGACCACCACGCCGTGGACGCTGCCCGCGAACACCGCCGTGTCCTTCGGCCCGGATATCGATTACTGCTTCGTCGAGGCCAACGGTGTCTTCATGCTTTTCGCGCATGAGATGGTGGAAACCGTGGCAGAGGCGGCAGGTTGGGAGAGCTACCGCGTTGTGGAGCAGGGCGGCGAGCCGGTGCTCATGAAGGGCAACCAGTTTGACGGCATCACTTACCAGTGCCCCATCCTCGAGCGTACGGGTCGCATCATCTGGGGCGATCACGTCACGCTTGATGCCGGTACCGGCGCCGTGCACACCGCTCCCGGCCATGGCGTCGAGGACTACCTGGTTGGCCAGGAGTTCGGCATTGACACTCTCATGCCCGTGGATGATGACGGCCGCTTCATGGAGAGCGTGCCCTATTTCGCCGGCATGGACACCGACGAGGCCAACCCGCACATCATCGAGTGGCTGCGCGAGCGCGGCACGCTCGTGGCGGGCAAGGAGATCACGCACAGCTATCCGCACTGCTGGCGCTGCCACCAGCCGGTCATCTTCCGCGCTACCGACCAGTGGTTCGTCTCCATGGAAAAGACCGGGCTGCGTGAGGCCGCGCTGGACCAGATCAACAACCATATCCAGTTCATCCCCGAGTGGGGCGCCAACCGTATCGGCGCCATGGTGGCCGATCGTCCCGACTGGTGCATTTCGCGTCAGCGCTCCTGGGGCGTGCCCATCCCCGTGTTCAAGTGCGCCAAGTGCGGCGAGACCGTGGCCAACGAGGCCATCTTCGATGCTGTCATCGAACTGTTCAACACCGAGGGAGCCGATGCCTGGTTCACCAAGGACCCCAAGGAGTACCTGCCCGCTGATGCCCACTGCGAGGCCTGCGGCTGCGACGAGCTGATTCCCGAGAAGGACATCCTCGACGTGTGGTGGGAGAGCGGCGTGAGCCATGTGGGCGTGCTCCAGCATCGTGCTGAGGCCGATCACCTGCGTTGGCCTGCCGATATGTACCTCGAGGGCTCCGACCAGCATCGCGGCTGGTTCCAGAGCTCGCTGCTTCTGGGCACGGGCGCCTTTGGCCAGTCGCCCTACAAGAGCGTCATGTGCTGCGGCTTCACCGTCGACGAGAACGGCGAGAAGATGTCGAAGTCCAAGGGCAACGGCATCGACCCCAAGGAGGTAACCGATAAGTACGGCGCCGACGTGCTGCGCCTGTGGGTGGCCTCCACCGACTACTCCGTGGACGTGTCCATCGGCGACACCATCCTGCAGCGCACCTCCGACGCGTACCGTCGCTTCCGCAACACGTTCCGCTTCCTGCTGGGCAACCTGGATGATTTCGACATGCAGCGCGACGGCGTGTCGTTCGAGGACCTGGCTCCCATCGACGTGTGGGCGATGCTGCGCCTGCGCGAGGTGCTGCATGAGGTGGAGCGCGGCTACGACGAGTACAAGTTCCATCAGGTGTTCCGCACGCTCTACGAGTACGTCATCACCGACCTCTCGGCTGTCTACATGGATGTCATCAAGGATCGCCTGTACGCCGAGGCGCCGGATTCCACGCCGCGCCGCGCTGCGCAGACCGTGCTCATGAACATCCTTGAAGTCATGGTGCGCGTGATGAGCCCCATTCTGAGCTTCACCTGCGACGAGGTGTGGGAGCACTACCCGAGCTCCGAGCGCACCCGCGAGGGCCGTCCCGTGAGCGTCCAGCTTGCCGGCTGGCCCACCGACGACGATTTCTCGCCTGCGCTGCCTCGGGGCGAGGAGGCCGACGCTCTCATGAAGCGCTTCGCGACGTTGCTTGAGGTGCGTGATGCCGTGAACAAGGCCATCGAAGAGGCCCGCAACGCGAAGGTCGTCAACAAGAGCCAGGAGGCCGTGATCGCTATCGAGGCGCCCGCCGAGGTGATCGATGTCGTGTCCTCCTTCGACGAGAGCGACCTCGAGGAGCTGTTCATCGTTTCCAAGGTTACGCTTACGGCTGTGGATGGCGAGGAGATTCGCGCGAGCGTCTCCAAGACCGAGGAGCCCAAGTGCCCGCGCTGCTGGAACTATCGCGCGCTCGGCGGCAACGCCAACCATGCGGATGTGTGCGAGCGCTGCGGCGACGTGCTGGATAAACTGGCGTAGCGTTTTGATGCTGCGTCGCGAAGGCCGCTGATAGGCGAGGGCGCTGGCTTTACGGCTGGCGCCCTCCTTTGCGTCCTGCAGCGGGTCGACATATAAGGAGATATTCCGAGGTGACCACTTCCTCTTCACATACCGATTCTCAGCAGCACAAGCCTGCGACGCATCAGGGTGGCGCGTCTGCGCAGCCGAGCAGGGCAGCAGTGGCGCTCTTCTGTGTCGTAGCTGTTGTCTGGGTCATATTCGACCAGTTCACAAAGGTGTATTTCGAAGGAACCTACGAGCTTGGCCAGACCTCGCCGGGCGACTTCGGTCTGTTCCGGTTCCGTCTCGTGCACAACACGGGCATGGCGTGGGGCATGTTCGGCGATTCGACCTTCGCCCTGGGCATTCTGTCGTGCGTGGTGTGTGCCGCCATCCTCGTTGCATTCCTGCTGTGGCCGCGTTTTACGGGACATCGCCTGAATTGGCTTGAGACGTTGGGCCTCGGGCTGGTGTTTTCTGGCGGCCTTGGCAACGCTCTCGACCGCTTCCTCCAGGGCTTCGTTGTCGACTTCATCGATCTCACCTTCATGGATTTCCCGGTGTTCAATATTGCCGATATTGGTGTGACCTGCGGGTTTGTAATCATCGTGCTCGGATTCCTCATTGCTGAGCGTAAAGCTGCTCGCGCCGAGGATACCGAAGCGCCTGAAGCGTCCGAATCGCTCGATGGGCACGAGGCGCCCACGTCCCCCGCGACTTTTGAGCGAATCGTGTCCCATGCTGAGTCTGACGTGAACGCGAACTCTGACGGGGGAGAGGAGGATCGCCGTGGCTGATATGTCGATTTTCATCGTCCCCGAGAACGCCTCCGGCATGCGCCTCGATGCGTTCATGGCGGCCGAAGGCCTGTATCCCACGCGTTCCGCTGCCGCCAAGTGCATCGCGGAGGGCAACGCCATTCTCAACGGCAAGCCCGCGCGCAAAAGCTCCTGCGTCCAGGCTGGCGACATGCTGCAGTACGCGGTCTATGAAGATCCCCATGCGCCCGAGCTTGAGGCGGTGGATATTCCGCTCGACATCAGGTACGAGGACGATTACCTGCTGGTCATCTCCAAGCAGGCGGGCCTGGTGTGCCACCCTTCCGAGGGGCACTACGGCGATACCCTGGTGAACGCTCTGATTGCCCATTGCGGCAAGGACCACCTGTGCGACGTGCAGGGCGAGCAGGACCGATTGGGCATCGTGCATCGTCTTGACCGCGATACGAGCGGACTCATGCTGTGCGCCAAAACCAACGAGGTGGGTCTGGCGCTCATGGAAGACATTCGGCTGCGCGATGTCGACCGCCATTATCTTGCGCTCGTCCACGGGTGGATTTCGCTTGAAACTGGCCTTGTGGATGCGCCTATCGCACGCGGCGAACGTGACCGCATGCGCATGAAGATTTCCGACCGCGATAACGCGCGCCCCTCCATCACCACGTTCAAGGTGCTGCGCCGCTTCGAGCCCGGCAGGAACGACGACGGCTACAGCCTTATCGACTGCAAACTGTTCACGGGTCGTACGCACCAGATTCGCGTGCATATGGAATACATCAAGCACCCCTGCGTGGGCGATCCCGTGTACGGATGGCAGAAGAAGGACAACCTGGGCCTCGACCGCCAGTTCCTCCACTCCTACAAGCTCGCGTTCACCCATCCCGTGACAGGGGAGCGCATGGAGTTCGAGGACTCGCTGCCCGCGGATTTGCAGGAGGTCATCGCGGGGCTCGAGGGACGCGAGTAGATTTTAGCGTCGTCCGTGCGGTGCTCTTGTGAGGGCGCGTCCTTTGCTTTCAACTCTTGCTTGACTCAAGAGTTTTTGCTTCGCTTTTGCTTGCGGACGGATATTCTTGCGTGGCTACGTGCTTATACCGTCAACTCGACAGCAAAGGACGCGCTATGAAAAACCTTAAAATTCCGTTCGCCGTTATCTCGGTGGCTGCAGGTCTCTCCATGAGCGCCGCGGCCGCCTTCGCCATGCCCGCCGACATCGAAGAGGCAGTCATCAGCGAAGGCTACGATTCCACGCAGCACCAGAACGGTACCGCCACGTATGAGAATTCCGAGCTCATCCCCATCGACGAGACCTATGTCTCTACCGCGAATGTGAACGTTCGCACTTCTCCGTTCGGCACGATCGTCGGTTCCACAGTTCCCGGTCAGGAGGTGCACGTAATCGGCGAGTGCCCCGACTGCATGTGGTTCAAGGTCGACGGCAGCGCTGAGGGCTACGTGTACGCAAGCTACTTCGTTCCCAAGAACGAGTACAACACTTCCACCGGCCGCGATGCATGGGAGGGATAAGGGCGCGATTTGTTCGACGAGGCGTTTCGCTCTGCTATATCAGGATGAGAACTTACGAGAATCGTGCCTGGTTGTGCGCGCAGCGTGAAGTTTGCCCCATGTGCATTTTGAGCATTGCGTCACAAGTCTTCAGTGCGTATACTGCAACAGTTGCAAATTTTCCGACTCGCACGTTGTGCCGGATCGGGAAGCTACCCGCGGCTTCGATACCACGCGCCACCAGCATGGCATCGCGGCTCCGGGCGAATCTGCAAGCGCGGCGCGCAACGGCCGCATGAGGGCTCATGCCCAAAGAAAGGTGGGACACATGTCTCAGGAAACCCGCTCCATCTCCAAGGAGCAGATCGAAGAGATCATCAAAGAGTATGGCAAGAACGAGCAGGACTCCGGCTCCTCCGAGGTCCAGGTTGCCATCCTCACCGTCCGCATCAAGAACCTGACCGAGCACCTGAAGGTCCACAAGAAGGATCATCACACCCGCCGCGGTCTGCTCATGCTCGTCGGTAAGCGTCGTCGTCTGCTGGCTTACATCAAGAAGCGCGACATCGAAGAGTATCGTGCTCTCATCAAGAAGCTCGGCATTCGCGACAACATCTAGTTCAAGCACTAAGCCCGCGCTAAGCGGGCTTTTTGCGTATGCGGCACACGCGCACAACTGTGTGAATCGTGTGTCGCACCGCATTGCAGCAATGCAGGCTTTGCGGTCGGCGTGGGCAGGGGCCTGCGCTGCTCGCGAGGACGCGTGAAAGGCATGTGTCCCGAAGAAGAAGAGAAAGAGAAGAACAAGCACATGGAAAAGATCGTCGAGAGCTTTGAGCTTTACGGCAAGCAGTACCGCCTGGAAACCGGCGAGCTTGCCAAGCAGGCCACCGGCGCCGTGCTGGTCACGCAGGGGGAGACCACCTGCCTGGTCACGGCTGTGGTGTCCAAGGAGCAGAAAGACTACGACTTCTTCCCGCTGACGGTTGACTTCATGGAGAAGATGTACGCCGTCGGCCGTATTCCTGGCGGCTATCTCAAGCGTGAGGGCAAGGCGTCCGACAAGGGCACGCTCACCGCTCGCATGATCGACCGCCCCATCCGTCCCGGCTTCGCCGACGGCTTCAAGCAGGAGGTCCACATCGTGGCCACCACGCTCGCCATCGACGGCCAGAATCCGCCTGACTGCATCTGCGTGGGCGGCGCTTCCGCCGCGCTTCTGTGCGGTGGCACGCCCTTCGACGGCCCGGCTGCCTGCGTGCGCATCGCCCGCAACAAGGAAACCGGCGAGTTCATCGTGAACCCCACCTATGCCGAGCAGGAGATTTCCGACATGGAGCTCACCATCGCCGGCACCAAGGACTACATCTCCATGGTCGAGGCGGGTGCCGAGGAGGTGACCGAGGAGGACATGCTGGCCGCCATGGAGTTCGGCCAGGAGGCCATCGCTGCGTTCTGCGAGAAGCAGGCCGAGTTCTTGGCCAAGGTGGCTCCCGAGCCCAAGGTCTATCCCATTCATGAGCCCGACCCGTGCATCGCCGAGCGCGTGAACGCGCACTTCGATGAGATGAGCGCTGCCCTCAAGGACGCCGACAAGCAGGCCCGCATGACCAAGGTGGAGGCCCTCAAGGACTCCATCAAGGAGAGCGACTTCTCCGATGAGGAGCGCGAGGCCTGGAAGAGCGACATCGCCGCCGCCTGCAAGGCGCTTGAGAAGCACGCGATGCGCAAGATGGTCATCGAGACCGGCGAGCGCGCCGATGGTCGCGTTGCCAACGAGATTCGTCCGCTCTACATCCGCCCCGGCTATCTGCCACGCGTGCATGGCTCCGGCCTGTTTCAGCGCGGCCAGACTCAGGTGCTCTCTGTGTGCACCCTGGGCCTGCTCAACGAGGCGCAGCGTCTTGACACCATCGATCCCCAGGATCATCGCCGCTACATGCATCAGTACAACTTCCCGCCGTACTGCACCGGCGAGGTAGGCCGCATGGGTGCCCCCAAGCGCCGCGAGGTGGGCCACGGCGCTCTGGCCGAGCGCGCGCTGCTGCCCGTGCTGCCCTCCGAGGACGAGTTCCCCTATGCCATTCGCGTGGTGTCCGAGGTGCTCGAGTCCAACGGCTCCTCCTCCATGGCATCCACCTGCGGTTCCTGCCTGGCGCTCATGGACGCGGGCGTGCCCATCAAGGCGCCCGTTTCCGGCATCGCCATGGGCCTCATCAAAGAGGGTGACGACGTGGTGATTCTGTCCGACATCCAGGGCCTCGAGGACTTCCTGGGCGACATGGACTTCAAGGTCACCGGCACCGAGCACGGCATCACCGCTCTCCAGATGGACAACAAGGCCAAGGGCCTGTCCACCGAGATTCTGGGCCGCGCCCTGATGCAGGCCAAGGAAGGCCGCCACTTCATTCTTTCCGCCATGCTCGAGCAGATTCCCGCGCCTCGCGAGGAGCTGCGCGACACCGCGCCCCGCATCGACACCATCCACATCCCGGTGGATAAGATTCGCGAGGTCATCGGCAAGGGCGGCGAGACCATCCGCGGCATCCAGGACGCCACCGGTGCCTCCATCGACATCCAGGAGGACGGCACCGTGCACATCGCGGCCGTCGACCAGGATGCCGGCCGCGCCGCGCGCGCCCAGATCGAGGCCATCGTGAAGGAGCCCGAGGTGGGCGAGATTTACGAGGGTCCCGTTGTTGGTATCCAGAGCTTCGGCGCGTTCATCAAGCTCACGCCTTCCAAGGACGGCCTGCTGCATATCTCCCGTATGGCCAACGGCCGCGTGGGCCAGGTGGAGGATGTTCTCAACATGGGCGACATCGTGAAGGTGCAGGTCATCGAGATCGACCCCAAGTCCGGCAAGATCTCGCTCGACCGTCTCGACAAGCCCGAGGCCCCCGAAGGATCCGCTCCCGCGCCGCGCCGCGAGCGTGAGGACCGCCCCGGCCGCGAGCATCGCGACCGCCGTCCGGGCCGTAGCAACCGCGAGTCCCACGGCGCCCACGGCGATGGTCGCACCCCGCGCCGTCGCCATCGCGACGAGCAGTAGTCAATCCGAGCGTCCGACGTGGGATTTTCTGTAAACCTCGTCGGACGCTTGAAAATGCGGGGGACACGATATATCATGCTCCCTTGCATGTTTTTTGAAGCAAGTTTTACATTAAGGAGTCCATACAATGGCAGTTAAGATTCGCCTTGCCCGCCATGGCGCCAAGAAGCACCCCGTGTATCGCGTTGTCGTCGCCGACGCCCGCAGCCCTCGCGACGGCCGTTTCATCGAGCAGATCGGTCGCTACAACCCCAACACCGATCCCTCCGAGATCTCCTTCGATATGGAGAAGCTCGACCAGTGGATGAAGAACGGCGCTCAGCCCACTGACACCGTCAAGCGTCTGATCGAGACCGCCAAGAAGGCTCAGTAGCCATGGCCCAGACGTCGCCCGACCTCGTAGAGCTCGTCCGCGGTATCGTTCTTCCTCTCGTCGAGGATAAGGATGCCGTCGAAGTCACGTCCACCGTGGCAGACGACTCGCTCGAGCTGATTGAAATCAAGGTAGCCCCCGAGGATGCCGGCAAGGTCATCGGCCGTCAGGGTCGCGTCATTAAGTCCATTCGCGTGCTCGCCCGCGCCGCTGCGGCCGACTACACCGATGTCGATGTAGAGCTCGTCGAGGACTAGCTTCATGACGCGTCGTTGGGCCGACGTGGCCGAACTTATCGCAACGCAAGGTTTGAAGGGAAGGTTCGTCGCACGAAGTGTGCACGGCCTTCCTTTTTTGCTCGAAGAGGGGATGGAGGTCGACTTCGTACCTCCTTCGTTCGATGGGCCGCGCCATGTGTGTGTTGCATCAGTGCAGCACACCGGCGACGAGGAATACCTTGTAAGCTTTTCCAAGGTGACCGACCGCGATAGCGCGGAACCGCTCGTGGGAAGTCACTGCCTGGTGTCGTATGATCAGCTCCCTGAGGATTTCGAAGAGTTACTGCGCGCCGATTCGGGTCACGTGAGCGGTTATCGCGTGGTTGACGAGGCGCTCGGCATGCTTGGCCCCGTGGTCGAGGTGCGCGAGATGCCTACGCAGGATCTGCTCGTGGTGGAGCGCAACGGCGAAGATGTGCTCATTCCCTTCGTGGACGAATTCATCGTCGACATCAATGAGGACGAAGGCATCGTGCGCGTGAATCTTCCCGCTGGTCTTGTCGAACTTAATTCATCGCAGAACGCTTAATGCTCCCGCCGCGTGCGGCATGGCGGTGCGCCCTACGAAAACGCCCGCATTGCTACCGCTCGCTTCGATCGCTATGCGCAATGCTCCAGTGGCCCGTTTTGTTTGGAGATTGGGCCACTGAACGTTTCCACGAGCGCACCGCCATGCCGCACGCTACCAAAAGGGTAGTGCCGACCGGATGCGGCAG
>CAUWMI010000093.1:0-9914 GCA_963559755.1 uncultured Slackia sp.
CAAGGCAAGACGGACACGGAGGCAAAAACAAAGGACATCATTTTTACGGTGAAATCGCTCGATTTGAGGGTTGTCACCGTAAATATGACGTCTTTATCGAAGCAAGACGAACGCGTCTGATTGGAAGCGAAAGCTGCGTCGCTACAGCGTAATCCCCGCAAGCGTGAGCACGAGACCTACCGCCACGCCGATTGCAAGCAGAATGCCAACGATGGCGAAATTGCGCTTCATGGGGCGGTTGGTGCGGAACAGGACCAGCAGGCCCACGCCCGCGCTCACCAGAAGGCCGCCCATCATCGCGCCCGCGCCGAGCGTGCCGCCCAGATACAGCTCGGTGATGGCAACCGACGCTGCACAGTTGGGAATAAGCCCCACCAGGCATGATGCCACCACGGACACCACAGGATTGCCCGCCATGAAGCCCGCCAGTGCATCCTCGCCGATGGAGTCGATGACAATCTCAAGCAGAAGCGTCACGATGAACACGAACAGCGTGACCTGCAGCGTATGCGCAAGCGCGCTGCGTACGATGGAGCCGTGCGCATGATCATGCTCGTGCTCCTCATCGTGCTCGTAGTTATAAACAAGTTCGGGATCGGCCTTGCGGGCAGCGCAATCGCCGTTGCAATGGCAGTGGTCGCGCTCGCACAGCTCATGGATGCGCAGCTTCTCGTATGCGTGATGGCGCACACGCAGCACGGCATCGATGGCGAAGCCCGCAGCCATGCCGATGAGCACCTTGATGCCCAGAATCTTCAGCACCAGATCAAGCGGTGCCTGCTCGGCGATGAGGATGGGCAGCATTTCGTCGCTCGTGGAGAGGAACACCGCGACCAGCGTGCCGAGCGACACCACACGCGCGGCATAGAGCGTCGCGGCCGCCGTGGAGAAACCGCATTGCGGCACCACGCCCAGAAGCGCGCCGATGAACGGCCCCGCTACGCCCGCGCGGCGCACGGCCTCCTCGCTCTTCTCGCCCGCATGATGCTCAAGAGCCTCCATGGCAAGGTAGGTCACAAAGAGAAACGGTATCAGCTTGAGTGTGTCGAAGAACGCGTGCTCGAGAGCATGTTCCAAAATATGAAGCAGTTCCATCGCGGTATATCTAGCCTTATCTCCCGGACAATGCGGGTGCGCAATCGTCTCGTCATGTCGAAGCATCTGTAATACCACATTGAAACGTTAGCCACGGTAAACTTACGCAATATACACACGCTCGCCGAGAGCAAGCCCCCTACCCCTACGATGGAGGGGATGACCTTTCTACCCCTTGCGGCGGCGCGGATGGCCGCGGCGCGACTTGATGCGCTGGGCCTCTTCGTTGCGGCGACGCAAATCCTCAGATTCGTCGCGGAGGCGAATGTAGCTTTCCAGGCGCTCCTGCGCCAGTTCCCCCGCCTCGACGGCGGCACGTACGGCGCACCCGGGCTCGCTCTCGTGCTTGCAATCGCGGAACTTGCACTGGGCGGCCAGCACATCAATGTCGGAGAACGCG
This sequence comes from uncultured Slackia sp., assembly GCA_963559755.1. Lineage (GTDB taxonomy): Bacteria > Actinomycetota > Coriobacteriia > Coriobacteriales > Eggerthellaceae > Slackia. The sequence goes on from CAUWMI010000093.1 coordinate 1,496, forward strand.
GTACGCATGCCCTCATCCGCATCCCACAGCGCGAGGCCACGCACGCCGGGCATATCCACCACGCAACCCGCGCCCGGAATCTGCACCATCTCGCGCGAAACCGTGGTGTGGCGACCGCGTCCATCGGTCTTGCGTACGGCGCCCGTCGCCTGCACCTCTTCGCCCACCAGAAGGTTCACCAGGCTCGATTTGCCAACGCCGCTCTTTCCCAGAAGGATGGCCACCTCGCCCTGAGACAGGCGCTCGCGCACCGCCTCCACACTCGCCGCGTCTTCGGCGGACACGACCAGCACCTCGGTGCCCTGGGCAACGCGGCTCACCAGGTCTTTAGCGCGCGCCAGGTCATCGGGGCTTTCGGCCAGATCGGCCTTGGTCAAAAGCACCACGACCTCGGCGCCGCTCTCGTGCGCCAGCACCAGCTCACGTTCAAGGCGTCGGATGTTGAGCCCCACCAGCGGCTCGGCAACGAACACCTTGTCGAAGTTCGCGGCAAGCACCTGGGCGGCCACACGCTCGGTGGGGTCTTTGCGCACGAAGGCGCGGCGACGCGGCAGAACCTCCTCGATGATGCCCTTGTCGTGGCCCTCCGGCACGCTGACCTCTACCACATCGCCCGTGGTCGCGCGCACGTCGGCGGCTTTCACCAGGGCCGTTGCATGCTCGCAGCGCACCTCGCGCCCATCGGCGACGCGCACCAATGGGTATCCTCTATCGAGTTTTACGACCACACCGCGCATCAACGCGCCCCTTTCATTCTTACAGCCTTCCCGCCTTGTTGGCTGTCCCATTGCCCTCGTCGACAAGCGAGCGCCGCGCTCCCCGCCGGCCAATCGACCCGTGAGGTGCCTGCATTTCACACGCAACGCCAAGCCCCTGCCGGGGCGACCGACACCTGACGACTATCGACCGCGCCGCAAAAACACCCGCTATCGCGAACGCTCCTTGATGCGCCAGCCTACCAGCATGCATATCAACCCCACGACAAGCGCCACCACGCCGGGAATGAACCTCTCGGGCTCGAACTCATCAGGATGCACGCTGCCCTGCTTGAGCACCGTCACCGCATCGGCGTGGATGTCGCTCTCGCCCTCGTGCTCCTGGCACGTCAGATGGAACGTGCCCTGCACGCGCAAGGTGGCACCTGTCTTTCCGTATGCGCCGTATACGCCAATCTTTTCGGCATTCTCCCTTGTCATAATCACCGTGATCGACGTGCCCGAAGAAGCCTCGTACAGCGTCACGCGCACCATGCCCGAATCCTTGCCCGCATCCACGAGAGGCGAGATGGCCTCGCCTACCGCCTCGCCCGTCACCTGGACGGTCTGGCCGTCGTAATAGGCATCGGCGCCGGCAAGGTCGGCGATGGCGGCGTCGTAGAGAAACGACGTATCGGACACCTGGCCCTCATTGATGAGGTTGCCCTCGGCGTCAAGCGGCTCGGGAGCCGGATTGTCAGAAGAGCCATCTGCCCCGTTCGCACCATCGGCGGAGTGCGTGGATGCCTTCCCGGCATCGGTCGCGTCGGAATCATGCGCGCCGCTTGCCTGCCCGTCCTGGCTGGTGCCATCATGCTGAACGACGGAACCCTTCTCGGACGCATCGCCCTGCACTGAGTTTTCTCCCTGGTCAGCAGCATCCTGGCTCTCGGAGTCGTTTTGCTCCCCAGCACCATCCTGCGCAGACGCATCTTCCTGCGCAGAAGCACTTCCCGCTGCGCCATCCTCCTGCGCCCACGCGGGAAAGCAGGACGCGCACAGGCATACGACGAGCGCGCCGGCAAAAAGAACGACATACGGGCCAAAGCGGCGAATCAAGCTCGCGATTCTAGCGCTCATGCTTCACCCTCTTCCTGGGAATGAACGATGCCACGATGGACGTGAACAGCGCGATGAGGGTGACAAACTCGAGACGGCCCGCCCACATATCAAATATGTAGAGAACCTTAAGCACCTCGGGCATACCGGGCTGGATGATGCCCGCCGACATGCCGATGTTGGACATCATGGACGCCGCCTCGAAAAGCGAGGTCGAGGCGTTGTAACCGTAAGCGAGCGTGACGATGGTGGTGATGAGAAACGCCAGGCCGTACAGCAGAAGCACGGCGAGATTGGCGCGCACCAACCCCGCATCGATTCGGCGCTTGCCGATGTGGTAGTACGTGACCGCCTGGCGTGCCGACGGCGGCGCGATCAGATCTTTCACGTAGGCGATGGTCTCCTTGGCCAAAATGCCCACGCGCATCATCTTGATGCCGCCTGTGGTGGAGCCGGACGAACCGCCCACGGCCATGCAGAACACCAGCACCAGCAGCGCGCCGCTCGAAACCACGGTGGTGAGCTGGTTGGTGGTGATGGTTTGGAATCCGGTCGAAGAGAACGCAGCCACCACAGTGAACACCGCACGGCGCAGCAACGTGGGCAGATCGTCGTAAACGCCCGAAGCGCACAATGCCGCCACGAACGTGCCCGTGATGATGGTGAGCCACACCGCCAGGGTGCGAATTTCGATGTCGCGGAAGAAATGCTCGATACGCCCGCGCCACACCTCGCTGTGCAGCGTGAAGTTGATGGAACCCATCACGATGAGCACCATGATCACCACTTCGAGCAGCCCGCAGTGATAATAAAGGATACCCGTGCTCATGGCCGTCATGCCGCCTGTGGTGAACGACGCCACGGCAAGCCAGAGCCCGTTGAAAAACGCGCGAACCGGGCTCATGCCCAGCGCCAGGCAAATTCCCAGAAGAATCACGGTGCCCAAAACGATGAACGCGGCAGAAAAGCGCACGATGAAGCGCGTGGTTTGCATGATGTTGGGAATCACGTGCTCGCTGCGGCCTTCCGAAGAATACAGCGACGAATCCACCGCGCGGCCGAACAGCCCTAGCGACAGCGCGATCACGACGACGCCCTGGCCGCCGATGCACTGCATGGTGAAGCGCCACATGTTATCGGCCGTGGACATGTGATCGAGATCCTGCACGAGAGAAGCGCCCGTGGTGGTCCATGCGCTCATCGCCTCGAACACCGCGTCGAGATACGAGCCGTAATGGCCCGACAGAGCCAAGGGAACGGCGCCCACCAGGGCCAACACGAGCCACGCAAGCGAGGTGACGGCTAACGCCTGTTTGGTGGTGAGCCGGCGCGGGTTGAGCACGCTCAAGCGCAGGAGCGACCCCACCGCGAGCGAGATGCCAACGGCGAGCAGATAGCGCGACACGGCCGCCCATTCGCCCAAAGCGGCGGCGGTCACGAGCGGAACGCACAAAGCAAGAGCCAGAAACAGGACCAGTACGCCCAGGTAGTGGCAAACTACGCGGAAATCACCGAATGAGAACTTCTGCCACACGCCGCTACCCCATCACGACTTTCGTGACGATGACCACCAGTCCCAGCCATAGCAGGAATACGACCGTAGACAGCAAGACGGTAAGCATGGCCGCCAAAGGGGTCACGCCCGTCTTCACCCGATCTTTCCTGCGCGTAATAATCTTGGGTCCTCGCTTTCGGTTGCATTCACGTCGAGTCGGGCGATTTCGCCAGAAGAGGCGATGCGCCCATAACTTGCTTATGGTAGCAGATACGCAGATGAGCCGCATTCTAGTGCGCAAACGGTCACCGCGCCTGCACAGATAGACAGCAGGAACTAAAGATCGATATCGAGCGACACCGGGCAGTGGTCGCTGCCCATGACATCGGCATGAATAGATGCATCACGCACGGCATCGCGCAGCGCATCGCTTATCAAGAAGTAGTCAATACGCCATCCCGCGTTGTTCTTGCGCGCATTGAAACGATAGCTCCACCAGCTGTAAGCGCCCGTTTCATCAGGATGCAGCATGCGGAACGTGTCGGCGAATCCGGCATCCAGGAGCTCGGTGAATTTGCCGCGCTCCTCGTCGGAGAAGCCGGCGTTGCCGCGGTTGGGGCCGGGATTTTTCAGATCTATCTCGTTATGAGCCACGTTGAAATCGCCGCAGGTAATGACGGGTTTGGGATCCGCGGCCGCATCGGACGCGGTGCGCGGCAAATCGGAGATGGCCACATGGCCCTCCCCTATCGCGGGCTCCTGCACGGGAACGTCCTCGGGAAGCACGCCGGCCTCCAGGTTTTTCAAGAACACGCGGAATGCATCGTCCCACGCCATGCGGTGGTCGATACGCGCCAGCTCATTCTGCGCGTTGGGCGTGTACACGTCCACAAACCAAAACTTGGGGAATTCAAGCGCCACGATACGGCCCTCATCGTCGAGCTCGGGCACGCCCAGGCCGTGCAGAGCGCGCATCGGCCGTTCACGCGTGAACACCGCCGTACCGGAGTATCCCTTGCGCTCGGCGTAGCTCCAGAATTGGTAACGATCGTCCAGATTCATCTCAATCTGCCCCTCTTGGAGCTTGGTCTCCTGCAGGGCGATAATATCGGCATCAAGCGCCGCGACGGATTCTTCGAACCCCTTCTTCGCCACAGCGCGCAAACCGTTCACATTCCACGATACCAGTCGCATATAGTTCCTTTCATGTTTCGAGCGGACCCATGCCCAGGTTGAATGCACCTAAAGCTTGGAGCCGCCTATCGTTATGGCAATGGCGACTTCGACCAGCCGCACTCCAGTACTACTCGGCGCTCTTCGCGCGAATCACTTTCCAGAAGCCATCTTTATCGGACCCGACACGTTCGATGACGCCTTTTTTCTTCAGCGAGGCAAAACACGCTCGGCCGTTCTTTTACTCACATCAATCTGACAGGCCAACGACTCCGCAGTAATACGCTGGTTGACAATAATCGCCTCAAGCGCACGTGTTTCTGTTTTTGTAAGTCCAAATACCGTCATTTACACCGTCATTTATCTGTTCACCGACAATCGCCTCTTCCTTTCGCTCATAGAGCGGAAGCACAAGCGTAGTCCTGCCGGGATCAAATCGTGTTTCAAAGTACGGCTCGGCCAAATCGGCCGATTCCCACCCAGCATAGAGTTTAGACATGCCACTTCCCGCACGCTCCCCGATATCAATAAGAGAAAACATGCGCAGAATGGCCCCGTTGCGGGGGTCGGACACACCGGGGCGTCGCGCCTCCTCGATTTCCATACGGAAGTCGCCCGGATTGGAAATGGTAATTTCCCTGTCGCCCCATACGCACACCACGCCGCGGCGTTCGTAGTAGTTGGCATTGCACAAGCAATTCGCAATGGCCTCGCGCAATGCCTGATGAGCCGGCGTGTCGTCCACGCGCATCATATTCTCGTCGAGCAGAATGTTCACGCTCACCTTCTGCTCGTTGTTGACGGTATTCCAAAAATCATCAAGGAGCTTGGCGGCATCGGCCACGCCGATGATATTGAGCCTGCGATCTGGCGTTTCCTCCGCGCCTAGCAGAATTACGCCTCCCTGTGTGTTGGCGAATGCGGAGTACGTTTCCCACAAGCTGCGCGGCAACCCACCCTGGGCGGATTTTGCCTCCAGGCGATTGTTCTCGCGATACGCTGCTATTTGAGAAAGGTCGAACAAGCCCATGTTCACCGCCTTAGCCCTTTGGATGCCCGTCCATTTTCGTCAGCTTATCAAAAAGCAATTGGAAAAGTGGGGCGAAAACGGGACAAGGAGCCAAATACCAACGCACATCCAAAAGGGCAATTATTTGCGTTTGAACACCTTCATAATCTTGTCGTGGAAGAGAATGGCCACGATGGCGATGACGGCGCAGACGGCGAACGGTGCGATGCTCTGCGCCCAGTTACCCTGCATGAGGCCGTTGGCGGCCATGGTGGACATAACCACGCCAGGGATGCGGCCGATGTTGGACAGCAGCACGAAGTCGCGCATGCGCATGCCGGTGAGCGGCACCAGGTAAGTGAACACATCTTTAGGCAGGCCGGGAATCAGAAACAGCACGAACACCATGACATCAAGCTTGTCACTCTCGTCGAAATCGCGCAGCTTGTTCATCCATTTCTCGGGAATCATGGCCTGCACGAACGGCGCGCCCAGCTTGCTCACCACAAAATAGATGAATGCGCTCGAAATCACACAGCCCGCAAGCACGATGGCCGCGCCGCCCCAGGTGCCATACATCATGCCGGCGGCTACCTGCACCACTTCGCCGGGGATAAACGCCACCACAATCTGCAGGAACTGAAAGCCCAGAAGGATGAGCACGCCCAGAGGCCCGGCGCTTGTCACCTGCTCAGTCACGCGCTCAAGCCCGCCCGGCTCAGTGAGCTCCATCACGATGGGCCAAATGAGCACGCACACCACGATCATCAGCACGAAGAAGGCGCCCAAGCCAGCGAGCTTGAACACGTCGGCCTTGGTCAGGCGCACCCAACGCGGCTGCTTTGCCACAGGCTGATCCAGGCGCTCCTCAAGCTCCTCGCGTTTCTCATGAAGCTCCTCGCGCTTTTCGTGCAAATCCTCACGCAGCTCGGCGCGCTTGAGGCGCAGCCTGCCCGTGGCCCCTGCGGCAGGAGCGTCCCCTGCGCGGTCGCGGGCATTCTTGGAATCGAGTTGCGCGTTCGTCATGGCATACCTTCTTGTTGGTTCGTTTAGACGCGCACCATTATGCCGCTGCGCCCGTTGCGGATGAGCCTCAATACGCAACTTTCATTAAGCTGTTGCGTTTCGTTGATACATCGTTGACTTTTCGCACACCAACAGGTGGACATAGCATGAGAACGCCCGCCCATGCGCAGGTGCATAGGCGGGCGTCAAATTGGTAAAGAAACCGTTGAGACGATGCTAGTCGCGGTGTCTATTCGCCCTTGCTGGCCTTATCGAACTCTTCCTTGAAGGCAGCAAACATTCCCGTTACCGAGGAGGAAGATTTCTTAGCAGCCGTCTTTTTGGCCGGAGCCTTTTTTGCAGGCTTGGCAGGAGCCTCTTCCTCGTATTCGTCCTCGTCCTCATCGTAGTCGTAGTCGGCATCAACGTCGGCGGAATCGTCGGACGAATCCTTGGCATCGCCCTTGCTGGCTTTGTCGAACTCCTCTTTGAACGCCGCGAACATGCCGCCTACTGTGGATTCAGCGGGCTCATCTTCTTCGGCCTCGGCGTTGGCGCGCTTGGCCTCATCACGGCCGCTTGCCTTGTCGAACTCCTCCTTGAACGAGGAGAACATGTTCGACATTTCAGTGTCGCCGCGCTCGGGCTCCGTAGCCTCGGCATCCTCCGTCACGGCAAGCTCGGTTTCATCCTCACCGTTTTTGGCCTTGTCAAACTCTTCCTTGAATGCACCGAACATGCCCTTGGTGGCTGCCACCTGCTTGCCCACGGCATATGCGCCGTCGTTGATGGCCTCGCCCGCAGCATGCGTGGCTTCCTGCACCTTGGGCGTATACTGCGCCACCTTTTCCTTCACGCGCGCGGTCGCCTTGGCGGTGAACTCGCCCGCCGCCTCGGCCCAGCCGCCCTCGGGCTGCAGCGTCCACACGTCATCGGACACGAGGATGGCGCCCATGAACTCCTCGCCCGTCGTTTCTTCACGCGAATCGCTGCGCACGGCAAGCTGTGCGCCCATACCGCGCTTGAAGCCCACGATGTATTCCGCGGGAACGGTGAGCGTGCCCAGCAGGTATTTCGCGGTCACGCCGTTGGATGCCACCACATCGCGCACCTCGCCGGTGGCCAACGAGAACGTGATCGTTCCCACATAGCCCACCGCCGTGCCATCGGCGGTCATGAGGGGCATGCCCTCCCACAGCACGCACTCATCCCAGTTCACACCCAGCCTGCGGCAGGCGGCGGGACCTGTGGTCTCGGCGTTCTCCTTGATGAGGACGTGGCCGTCCACCAAATCGAAGCTGTCGAGCGCCAGAAACAGGTCCTTGCGGCGGAACATCCACAAGAGGTCGGGGCGCTTGATGATAAAGCCGATGCAGCGCTTTTCGGACGGATGAAACACGCACGACTTCACGCGCCCAATGCGGCGATTCCCGCGTTTCCCGCCGAACACGCGCAGCTTGTGCATATCGTTGCTGGTGGTGAGTTTCTTCTTAGCCATAGGGCTTCCTTCTTCGCGAAGAGGGCCGGCATGACGCCGGCCCCGGTCGTGGATCGTTCGTTTGCGACGCGAGCTACTCGGCGTCCTTCTTCTCCTCGGCGGGCTGCTCAGCAGGGGCCTCGGCGGGAGCGGCGGCCTCGGCAATCTGCTCGGGCTCGACTGCATCGGCAGCGGCACCCTCGGCGGCAATCGGCGCCTTGTCGGCGACCGCGGCATGGGCGGCCTCGGCGTTCTTGGTCACCTGGGCAGCGATGCGCTCACGGGCCGCGTCGATCTTGGCGCGCAGCTCATCGTTCTTCTCGGCGAAGATGGGGCGCACGGTTTCGGCGGTTTCCTGCACGCGATGAGCCGCGGCGGCGGCACCGGTCTTGGCGCCGGCATACGCCTGCTTGGCGCCTGCGGCGGCCGCCTCGTACGCCTGCTTG
>CAUWMI010000094.1:0-9688 GCA_963559755.1 uncultured Slackia sp.
TCAATCTTATATAAATGTGATTTTTTATAATTACAATTTTATTTTGATTCAACCCGAATCAACCCCAGGGAATAACACGAGCTGCAGCCTTCCCCGTTTTCCTGCGCCCACGTCAACCCACCACGCCCGATACGGCCTTTGCTAGAATGGAGAAACGAATAGCGCGTTGAGGCCATGAACCGAACGCACGCATCTAAACGCGCCTATGGGAAGGGAGGAACCGTGCGGCTTTCTGCTTTTGCGCCCAATGTGGAGCGCTTCGGTTTCGCGCTCTTCCTCACGTGCAACGCTACCTCGGTATGGGGCGGCATCTTCCCCTTTCTGCCCGACGTCACGCGCACATCCGGCGCCACGGTCGCATTCTACGCGCTCCAGCTTGCGGCGTATTCGCTCGCGTTTCTCGCCTTCCTCATCGTGTCCTACCGCTCGCCCGACAAGGTGCGTTCGATTTCGGTGGTGCCAGGATCCGGCGCGCTGGCAGCGAGCGGCATCATGCTCGTGGGCGCTATGTATCTCGAGGCCGCGAGCATGGCGCTCATCATCGCTTCCGCAATATGCCTGGGAGTCGGCGCGGCGTGCTTCATGATTGGCTGGCAGCGCGTGTTCGCCTCGCAGGACGCGGACGCGGGCGGGCTCTCCATCATCGTGGGCGTGGGCTATTCGGCCGCTCTGTACTTCCTGATATGCCTCATCCCCGTCGCGCTGACCGCTTACCTCATTCCGCTGGTGTTCGTACCGCTTGCCGGCCTATGCCTGTGGATTGCCGCGCAGCGGGTCGATTTCGAACAGGCCATGTTCGAGGACCGGCCTGCCGACCACCCCGCCATCTACCTCAACGTAATGAAGGAGAGCCTCGCCGCCGCCATATCAATCGGCGCTATGGGCTTTTGCGCGGGCGCGGTGCGGTTCATCCTCATCACGCACCAGTCCATCTCGAGCGTGGTCAACCTCGCTTCCATGGGCGTTTTGCTCGCGGCAGTGCTAATCTATTTGGTGCTGTGGAGCGGTCGCACGCTGCGATTCAATGTGATGAGCTTCTATCGCGTCATCTTCCCCGTCATGGGCGTGGGCCTGATGCTGCTGCCCTTTATGGGCGAGAGCGTATCCACCCTCGGCGCGGCCATCTCATACGCATGCTTTTCGCTGGCAACCATCGTCATGATGATGCACTGCTGCCAGATCTCGCGCGACTCGGGCATCAACCCGGTGTTCATCTACGCGATGTTCGGCACTGTGGTGTACGCCATCCAGATTGCCGGATATTTCGTGGGATACGCCTCCGAGGGCAACGGCGCGCTGGGCGTGGGACAGCTTTCGGCGGTGGCGGTGGTGTCGCTGTTCGTGCTGCTGGTGGCATCGCTCGCCGCCGGGCATAGCCGGCCTTTGCACACCACGCGCCTTGAGTTTCTGGCGCCTTCGCCCAAACGGCTGAGGCCCGCGCCCGAACCGCGCATTGTTGCCACGAACGTCGTGCAGGTGATTGACGTAGAGCCGCAGGCGAGCACCCCGGATGAGAGCCGCGCGCATGATGAGGACGGCCAGCCTGGCGCACGCAGGCCCCTCGACATGCGCGAACCCTCCGGCGAGCGCGATCCCTTCGACACGAATGCCCCCTCTGGCGAGCACGACCCCCTCACCGCGTTCGGCTCCGCCCACGAAAAAGGCGATGCGCACGCCGAGCGCTGGCACAGCAGCGGCCCGGTTATCGACCGTCTTTCCAAGCAGTGCCGCCACGTGGCCGACGAATACGGCCTTTCGGCACGCGAGACCGAGGTCATGGAGCTGCTTGGCCGCGGACGCACCGGCCCCGCCATCGCAAACGAGCTTTTCATCTCGGAAAACACCGTGCGCACGCATATCAAGCGCATCTACGCCAAGGTGGGCGTGAGCAAGAAACAAGAGCTTTTGGCGGTGCTCGAGCACACCTCGCCGGCATAGCGAGGCCTTTGGCGTATACTGGCCGCGAACAATACCGTCTTAGCACGTCAGGAGCGCATTATGGCAAACGAAACGTTCGTGAATGACCCCGAGCAGCAGCCCAAGCAAGAGGCCAAACGCTACCGCAATTTCAGCCCCGAATTCATCGAACAATGGAAGGCCGACCAGGCCGAGAGCAAGGCCAACCCGTTTGCCACGCCCGACAGCGCCGTGGTGCGCCGCAATCCCAAGCGCGATATGTCGCCCCGCATCCATCGCCCGCCGTTCCAGCGCGACATCGACAAAATCATCAACGTGCCGCCCTACAACCGCTACGCCGGCAAGACCCAGGTGTTCAGCTTCGTGTGCAACGACGACATCAGCCGCCGCGGCCTGCACGTGCAGCTGGTGGCGCGCACGGCCCGCACCATCGCGCGGCTGCTGGGCCTCAACCTGGACCTCACCGAGGCCATCGCCCTGGGGCATGACCTGGGACATACGCCGTTCGGGCACGCCGGCGAACACATCCTGAACGACCTTTATCACGCCGATACCGGACGCTACTTCAACCACAACGTGCACAGCGCGCGCGTGATGGACCACCTCTACGCACGCAACGTGAGCCTGCAAACGCTCGACGGCATCCTGTGCCACAACGGCGAGAGCAGCCAGAAGGTGTTCCGCCTGGGTGACGTGCATAATTTCGATGCCTTCGACGCCCAGATGGAGGCATGCTACGTGGACGAGCAGGCCATCGGGCATCTGCGCCCCTCCACGCTGGAAGGCTGCGTGGTGCGCATCTCGGATATGATCGCCTATGTAGGCAAAGACCGACAGGACGCCATGAACACCGGCGCCCTCGGCGACGACCGCGGATTCTCCGAAGGCGTGGTGGGCGTGCAGAACGCGCAGATCATTAATAATCTCACGGTAGACATCGTGGAGCACAGCTACATGCAGGACTGCATTAGCATGAGCGAAGACGCGTTCCGAAGCCTCAAGACCGCCAAAGCAGAGAACTACGAGCGCATCTATTTGGCGGGCGACCAGGGCGACATCTACGAAGACGAGATTCGTCCCATGTTTGAGGAGCTTTACGAGCAGCTATTGACCGACCTGCGCGCAGGCAACGAAAGCTCACCGCTGTTCAAGCATCATATCGAGCGCATCGAGCACCAGCGTCGCATCTACGAGGATGAGCGCCCTTATCGCGATGAGGACCCGCACCAGATCGTGGTGGACTACCTGGCCGCCATGACCGACGAGTATTTTCTGGCGGCGCACCGCTTCATCTGTCCCCAAAGCACGCACCGCGTGGATTTTCGCGACTACTTCGACGGCATGGAGTACACGCCGTCGCGCTAGGCCCTCCCCGCCCCAACAGCAAAGAAGCCGGCAGCGCTGCCTGCTAGCTTCGTTTTCCCAGGTAACATCCCGAATTATGCCTCGCGCGGCGGAAGCCCCAGAAGGCGAGCGCCGTTGTCGTAGAGGATGGCGCGTTGCTCCTCCTCGGTGAGGCCGATGTGCGCCATGCGCGTGAGGAAGTCCGCCGTGTCCTCCCACGGCGAATCGGTTCCGAAGAGAATGCGGTCGGCGCCGAACGCGCGAATGGCCTCCAGGATGAATTCGTTGGGTTTATGCCCCAGCTCGAACGCCGTATCCATATACCCCGGCCATTCGGGGTGGATCTCGGGGAAATGATGGAAGTCCATCGCGCCACCCATGTGTGCGAGCACCGTGCGTTCATAGGGGAATTTGTCGAAATACCGCTCGATTTCGGGCGTCGAGCAATCCCAATCGGGACCCACCGTGGGATAGTCGATGCCGGATCCCGTGTGGAACAGGATTACCATGCCCTCTTCGATGGCGGCCTTATAGATGGGAAACATCCGCGGATCCGCCATGCGGAAATGTTGGTTCACCGGATGGAGCTTCATTCCCTTGAACCCCAGCTCGGCGCAGCGACGAATCTCGCCCACCGGGTCATCCATCCACGGGTACACGCCCATGAAGGGGATGATTCCCTCGTCATACAGATGGTCTTGCAGCCACACGTTGAATTGCGGAACCTGGCGTTCGTTGGTGGGCACGGGCAGCACAACCGAATGGGTAACGCCCAAACGCGCGCGGCGCTCGGCCAGGCCGTCGAGCGTTCCGGAGTCGAACACCGTGATGCCAAAGGAATTCTCGAAGTAGGCGCGCATGCGCGGCGCGAACGAATCAACCCAGCAATGGCAGTGAAAATCGAGGATGGGGCCTGCGGGAAGGTTGCCCTCGCCCGACCCCTCATCGGGGCGGCTGTAGCGATAGTGCCAGATGGGCCAGCCATCCGCCGCCGGGTGCCCCTCGGGATCGGCCGCGCGCCAGGCCGCGTCCTCCGCCACGCACGCCTCCATCGTCCACCCCTGATCGGGATAGCGTCTCTCATGCGTCGTATGTACGTGCCAGGTCACGGTTCCTCCCTCAATCGCAAGAGTGACATCATAGCACCCCGTTCGACATCCGAAATGCCCATTGCGAAGCTCGCTGCAAGGCCAATCGACATTTTGCGCAACGTCTTCTCCAGCAACCTTCTCCCTGCGTGAGGAACGCAATGCATCCCTATATCAATAAAACCCCATGTCAAACCGGGGTCGAAACTCGCAAAAAAAGTCGAAACTTGCAAAAATAGTCGAAAATCGCAAAAGAGAGGCGCCTGAACAGGCCCTTTACTGCCGGACATTTGGCACATTCCGGCTCGCAAAAGAAGTGTCAGAGCGCATCGTCAGAGGCGCGTCAATCTCCTGATACGCCCACAATTCAATCCTCCAACAGCCGCTACTGGCTGAAATGGGCATTTTTGCTGGCAAATGTGGGGTTTTCTGCTATCATGCCTCCACTGGTAGAGGCGCGCCTGTCATCAGTAGCCTTGCTTGACGCCGGGGCGGCGTGGGGCGAAAGGGGCTGGCGCCGAAGGATGTGCGGATGCCCCATTCGCACATAGCTGGGCCGTAGCAGAATATGCTGCGGACTGTCGCGAATGCGGAGAGCTGCCATGGCTGAACGCCGAAAGTTGGGCGTTCAGCCATGTCTACGCTCAACGCGGAAAGGATTGGGCGTGGAATTCGTCAATACCGCCTGGGCTTTGCTCCCGGCAATCGTCGCCATCGTCTTGGCGCTCGTAACCAAAGAGGTCTATATCTCGCTGTTCGTCGGCATCTTGATGGGTGCCCTGCTGTACTCGGGCCTCAACCCCATCGGCACGCTTGACGCCATCATCAACGACGGCCTCATTCCCGCAGTCGCCGAGAACGCAGGCATCTTCATCTTCCTCGTGCTCTTAGGCATGGTGGTCGCGCTGGTGAACTCCGCAGGCGCCGCCGTGGCGTTTGGCCGTTGGGCCGGCAAGCATGTGAAGTCGCGCATCGGCACCGAGCTCGCCGCATTCGTACTGGGCGTCCTGATCTTCGTGGATGACTACTTCAATTGCCTGACCGTGGGTTCGGTCATGCGTCCGCTTACCGACACGCACAACATCTCGCGCGCCAAGCTTGCCTTCATCATCGACTCCACCGCAGCCCCCATCTGCATGATCGCCCCCGTGTCCTCGTGGGCGGCGGCCGTGTCCGGCGTGGCATCCGACCTCAACATGAACGGCATCCAGCTGTTCATCGAAGCCATCCCGTTCAACTTCTATTCGCTGCTCATGATTGTGTTCGTGATTGGCCTCATCGTGCTGAACTTCGACTACGGCCCGATGGCCAAAGCCGAGCTGGAAGCATGGCGCGACGGCGAGCTGGGCAACCTCAATGACGAGACGCCCGTCGCCGACAACCCCAAGGCGAGTCTGTGGGATATGCTCCTGCCCATCATCGTGCTCATCGTCTGCTGCATCGGCGCCATGCTGTATGTGGGCGGATTCTTCGGCGGCGACGCCAACGGCGACGTGGTTGCGGCCTTCGCCAACACCGACGCCTTCACCGCCCTGCCGTGGGGCTCGCTGATCGCCGTGGCGTTCACGTTCCTCTACCTCATCGCGCGCCGCGTGCACACGCTGACCACCGCTTCCAACTCGTTCGTCTCCGGCTTTAACGCCATGGTTCCCGCCATCCTGGTGCTGACCATGGCCCTGTCGCTGAAGAACATGACCAGCCTGCTGGGCGCCGACGTGTTCGTGGCCGGCCTGGTGGAAGGCGCCGCTCCTGCACTGTTCAACATGCTGCCCGCCGTCATCTTCCTGGTTGCTCTGGGCCTGGGCTTCTCCACGGGCACCAGCTGGGGCACCTTCGGCATCCTGCTGCCCATCATCATCCCGATCTTCGCGGACGACCCCTCGCTGCGCATCGTCGCCATCTCCGCCGTTCTGGCAGGCGCCGTGGCGGGCGACCACTGCTCGCCCATCTCGGACACCACGGTCATGTCTTCGGCAGGCGCGAGTATGCTGCACGTGAACCACGTGTCTACGCAGCTGCCCTACGTCATCACGCTGTGCTGCATCTCGTTCGTGATGTTTGTCATCGCCGGCTTCGTGCAGAACGCGTTCATCTGCCTGCCGCTGGGCATCCTGCTCACCATAGGCACATTGCTGGTTTTGAGAAAGACCATCGGAAAGAGCGTAAAGGGCGTCCCGCGCGCCGAGCACACCAGCGTGGAAAGGCTCGCGGAAGGTCAGTAGCAAACCGCCAACCGCGTCTAGCGCATAGAGAAAACCTTCTGCGTATTGCATAGCCATGAGGGCTCGCCATCCAGACCGATGGCGAGCCCTTTTCATAGGAGCCCAAATCCGCCGCGCGTCCCGCACGCCTTTCGCGCATGTCGCACGCCTCTCTACGAAAGGGGCGCCTCGCCAACCTGGCAAGACGCCCATGAATCGCTCTACGAGTTGACCGACCCCTAGTAGCGACTGTCAAAGATGCGCTGAGTTTTCTTCTCGGAGCGCGGCAGCTCGCCCATGGGCACCGCCACCGCATCGGGCGTACAGCCGATCTTCGCCTTGAAAATCATTGCCAGCTCCTGCTCGCATTTCTCCTTGGCCTCGCCCTCGAGCGGCGTCTCAAACAGCACGGTGAGGATGTCCTTGCCGCTGATGTTCTCAATCATCACCTGGTACTCGGAGCTCGCGCCGTCGGTGATGGCCAGCACTTCCTCCACTTGCGCGGGGAACATGTTGCAGCCCTTGACCTTGAACATGTCATCGGTACGGCCGGTAAGCGTGTCGATGCGCGGATGCTCCAGGCCGCACGCGCAGGTGCCCGGGATGATGCGCGTCAGGTCATGCGTACGGTAACGGATAAGCGGCGCACCTTGCTTGCGCAGCGTGGTAATCACAAGCTCGCCCACCTCGCCGTCGGGCAGCACTTCACCGGTCTTGGGATCAACAATCTCGATGTACAGGTAGTCGCTCCAGATGTGCATGCCGTTGTGCTCGCTGCACGAAATGCCGATGCCGGGGCCGTAAATCTCGGTCAGGCCGTAGATATCGAAAATCTCGATGCCCAGCTCATTGGCAATGCGGGCACGCATCTTCTCGCCCCAGCGCTCGCTGCCGATGACACCCTTGCGCAGGCTGAGCTTGTCGCGCAGACCGCGCTCGGTGATTACCTCGGCGAGCAGCAGCGCGTAAGAACTTGTGGCAGTGATGACCGTGCTCTTGAGATCCTGCATCATTTTGAGCTGCTTTTCGGTATTGCCCGGCCCCATGGGAATGGCCATAGCCCCCAGGCGCTCGCACCCCAGCTGGAAACCGATGCCCGCAGTCCACAGGCCGTAGCCCGGCGTGATCTGGATGCGGTCGAGCGGCGTGATACCGGCGGTGCGATAGCAGCGGGCGAACATGTCGGCCCAGTCAGACACATCCTGCGCGGTGTAAGGGATGATGACCGGCGTGCCCGTGGTGCCGCTGGACGAATGGATGCGCACCACCTCTTCGCCGGGCACGGCCTGGATTCCCAGCGGATATGCCTCGCGCAGATCGGCCTTCTCGGAGAAGGGCAGTTTTTCGAAATCGGCCTGGGTCTGCACGTCAGCCAGGTCGATGTCGGCGAATTTGCGCGCGTAGAACGGCGAGCGGTCTTTCAGGGTTGCGAACTCTTTTTTGAGCAGGTCAAATTGGGTATCAGTGAGCTGCATGGACGTTCCTTTCGGCAGAGCCTCGGGCGGAGCGGCCCGTAGGCGCGTTGGCGGATGATGGGTAAAACGGCGCGACCCCTGGATGCTGCGATTGCGGAATAACGAACTCGGACGAAGCATCCAAAGAAGCGCAGGCGCATCGGTGCAACGGAGCGCTTTCATGGGATGCGCGCTGATGAACACGACAAAATGGAGAAAGCGCTACCGCGATGTGCGCGAGCGAGAGGCGCTTCAAGCATCAACAAAGAACGGCGAGCAGAGCGCCCGTCGCCTCGCAGAGCTTGAAGCTAAAGCCATCGACCTGCCGCGCCCATGCGCACGGCTGCAAATGAAGAAATGCTCCCGCAGGAAGACGCCCCACAGTAGCGGGAACCGAGAACAGGGAGCATGTCGATGCGATTCATCATGGCGCTATTGTACGCTAAAGTGCGCTAGCGCGACACCTAGATTCGGTTAAACGCGCGTAAATTTGAAGGCGCAGCGCCCGGGGAGCGACAAGGAGACGAGGGCCCAAAGCGCAAACGCCCACACATTCAATCCCGGCCAGCCGAGTGCATCGCGCGATTGTGCCTGACTTAGAGTTATCCTACACGCCCAGGCCAACAGTCATATGCATCATATAGAAGCCGAATCGCACAACAAAAAGCCCCACGTAAAACAGCACGCTCGCCAGGGCGAAGCGCCATACGAGCGGCATCGCGCCGCGACACAGAGGAACCGCGACGGAAAGCACCCCTACGCCGGCGGCCAGGGCGTAAGCAAGGATCATCGCCCCATAGAACGGCACCAAATCGGCAGCCGTGCCATATCCGTTCGCCATGTTAAGCAGCTCAGCATTTTGCGCCACAAGGCAAATGACGTTGAGCGCGAGAGCCGCCACGGAGATGACAGACAAAATCTTGCTCAGGTGTGTATGCATGCATACCGCCCGGGCGATGCGCAAGCCAAGCATACCCAGAAGCGGGCCGCCTGCCAGCGCCGAAAGCACCACGTTGGCGGGAACAAACGGCGTATGCCACGTGGCTATCGTATCCACGTTGTAAGCGAGCGCGATGGCCACGATGCACACTGCACCAGCAATGACGATGAGCGCACACCAGATACGGTGAACGCGCGGCCTATCCTTCTCACCGAACGAAAAGAGCCAGTACAGCCCACATGCCGCGAGGAAAATCACAGCAGCGAACACCTCGTTGGACAGAGGCGATCGTCCCACGCCCAGGAACACATAGAGCGCATTCGAGGGATTGCCCAGATGTGTCGCGGAGGCCACAAGCCCCACCATAGAAACCACGAGGGGAACGGCGATGGCATGAGAGATGCGATTGCGGGCCTCGAACGCAAGAGGGCGCGACGCGATAACGCCCGCCATGAGCATGCAGGCGAGTACGCCCGCCGGTGCCAGCGTGGTGAACAGCACCAACGTAATTTCGCTCAGCGCTGTATCAAGTCCAAACTGCAGCATGCCACCTCCCTCCGATAAAAGCACGATTTGATATTTGCTCAATTATTTTCGGTTTTCTACTGTTAGACGCGTGCAACTATGGCGAAATGACTTCAATTACATCCTCAAAGGCAGAGAAAGAGCGAGAATCCTCGCCCAAAGCCCAAGTTAGCCTTATGAAACAGTAGAAAACCGAAAATAATTTACCAGTTTTTGAAT
>CAUWMI010000095.1:0-9669 GCA_963559755.1 uncultured Slackia sp.
AGCGGCTTCACCCAAGCCAGCCATGACCGCGATGGTGCCGCACAGTTTCATGAAGCTACGGCGCGAAACACCTCGCGACTCGAGCATGCCTTGAAACTCTGTGGCAGTGGCCTTGTTGTCCATACGTACACCTCCTATATAGATGTATGCTGAAGAAACTGACGGGTGGCATTATGCACCAAAATTAGTAACAAAAACGTTTGCGTTTCGTCACTTTCCGCACAGACCGGCCATATTCGCGGCAAAAGGTACAACTGTGTGAATATTGAAAAGGTTCGTAACACTAAGTGCTACGAACCCAATTTCTTGTAACACGATTTCTCGCCCGCAACGGCCCCGCAAAGCCGCCCGAAAACGCAAAAATGCCCGGGAATCGGTTCCCGGGCATTTCCTTTCTCCCTAGTAATTCTCAGCGCGAATCTCGAAGTGAGCCTGGGGATGCGCGCAGACGGGGCAGATCACCGGCGCCTCGGTGCCAATGTGGATGTGACCGCAGTTGTTGCACTTCCACGCGTGCACCTCGCCGCGCTTGAACACCTCGCCGGCGTTGATGCGCTCGATGAGCTTGCGATAGCGAGCCTCATGCTCCTTCTCCACAGCAGCCACGCCCTCGAACAGGCGCGCGAGCTCGTCGAAGCCCTCGTCCTGGGCGGTCTTGGCAAACTCGGCGTACATGTCGGTCCACTCGTAGTTCTCGCCGGCGGCAGCGTCGGCGAGGTTCTCAAGCGTGGTGGGAATCTTGCCGCCGTGCAGCGCCTTGAACCAGAGCTTGGCGTGCTCAGACTCGTTCTTGGCGGTCTCAGCGAAGATGTTCTGGATCTGGACGTAGCCGTCCTTTTTCGCCTGGGAGGCGTAATAGAGATACTTCGTGTGCGCCTGCGACTCGCCGGCGAACGCGGTCATGAGGTTCTTTTCGGTCTGGGTGCCCTTAAGTTCCATGGGTCGTCCCCCTTTCTCCCGCGGCATCATGCCCGGGCATCGAAAACGTCGCGCATCGTACGCGCGAGACGGCATCGCCGTCACCCGCTAGCATACTCCCCTGCCGCCGAATTGTCCCCCGAGAAGTCCCAAATCCCCAATATGCCCCTATTGTCCCGCTCGGGAAGCCGCCGCCTTGACCGATGGGCCTCGATTCACCTGCCTATTTGACCGACCAGCCTGCGCCATCGCTTGTGAAGAAACCTTCGCGCTCCATATCGGCCATGATGGAGTCAAACGTGGCGCGGTCGATGCCGTCGCGGCCCGCCTCGCGCTCGACGCGGTTCAGGCGCGCGAAGAGTTCGTCGCCTCCCACGCCATCGCTCGCCATGACCTCGCGCAGAAGCCACGAGCGCTTCTGGCGGCGCGACCCCTCGAAGGCGCTCTGGCGCGTATAGGCCGCCGCGCGGCGGCTCGGGTTGATCTGCGTGCGCTTGAGATGCGCCCCCACGTCAAGCAGGGCATAATACCATCCGCGCACATCCTCCGTCGGACACGCGGCCTCGACGAGCGGCCGCAGCTGCTTGTCGGTCACGCGCTCGGCATCCGGAAAGAACCGGTGGATGAACACGGCGCGCACGTTGGTTTCGATGTAGGTGCAGGGCACGTCGCGCGAGAACGCCGTGATGCCGGCGGCGGTTGCTTCGCCGATGCCGGGAAGCTTCACGAGCTCCTCCACCCCTTCAGGCATGCGCCCGCCGAATTGCTCGGAGCAGATGTCGGCGGCACGCTTCAGGGCGAGCGCCCGCCGGTTGTAGCCCATGCCCTGCCATTCCTCAACCACGTCGCCCGACGAGGCAGCGGCGAGCGCATCCACCGTGGGGAACCGCGCAAGGAAGCGCTCCCAGCGGGTCAGCACGCGCGCCACCTGCGTCTGCTGGAGCATGACCTCCGAGATCCATATCTCGTAGGGGTCGCGCGTGTTGCGCCACGGCAGGTCGCGGTACAGCTCCCTCCCCTGCCTGCGCACATCAGCCACGAAGGCGTCCATCTCCGCGCGCGACACGTGAGGCGTTGAGCATGAAACCGCCCCGGATTTCGGGGCGGCAACGGAATTCTTTCGTTGAGGCGACGCGCTTACACCGTCTTTTTCGGACGCGCCATGAACGGCCGTTCCGCGGCGTGCGCTCGCCTGATCAGAGCGTCCAACCATCAGGCGCGCCCCTTGGCGAACAGCGCGTCGAGCGTGATGGAATCGAAGAAATCGCGCAGGAGGTTGTCCGCCTGCTTCCATACGCTGCGGAACTCGCACATGCCGCACTTCTCGCAATACTCGGGGTTATCGGCGCACGGCGACATCATGAGCGGCCCCTGCAGCGCCTCGAGCACCTCGAGCAGCGTGGTGGTGGAAGGGTCGCACGCCAGCGTCAGGCCGCCTTTGGCCCCGCGCACGGTCTTGAGCAGGCCGGCGCGTACCAGGTCGTGCTGGATGCTGCGCGCGAACGCGTAGGGAATGCCCTCGCGCTCGGCCACCTCGGACACCGATACGTACGCATCCTTGTTCTCGTAAGCGGCGCGGATGATGCGGCACGCGTAATCGCTCCTGCGGGTCAATTCCATCGCGCATCACCAACCCATCGCATCGTCGGCGCCCAAGAGACCGCCCTCGGCCTCGAACCGCTCGATTTGGGCGCGGAATTCCTTCACAACCGCATCTTCCAGCTGGCGGTATTCATCGGAATCCAGCGGCTGGAAGTTGGAGATGTGCTCATACATCATCTCCTGGGTGACCGGCACGTAGTGGCGCGACTTGAGGCTCTGGCGATATGCATCCTCAACCGCCTCGCGGGCGGCGGTGGCGATATCGGTGCGTGACAGGTTGCGCGACAGGCGCGTCAGACGACCCAGGTCGAGCTGCCTGATGGACGGATGGTCAAGAGCCGCACGATCCCAAATGGCGCGGCGCTCGATTTCATCGGGTAGATAGATGTCCACGATATGCATGGGCTCCATCAGGTCATAAAGATAGCCCTGATCAGATGCATCGCCGGCCATGGAGGCGAGCACGTAAATATCGGGGTTGGAAACTGCGGTGCTGATGAGCGTGACCGCCTCGCGCGCAGCGCGCGCCATATTGGCGAACATGATGCCCTCGCCGTCGGAGGCGGATGCGGCCTCGATGAGCGGCGCGCCCCACAGGTCGATATCCTCAAGCACCAGCACGCCCGGGGCGTCGAGCGTCATGCGGCCGGTCAGGCGGGGCTGACGGTCGGCCGACACGGTGACGCAGAGCACGGGCATGCCCTGCGGGCCGGGCTGCATCTGCACGCGCATCGCGGGAAGCCCCAGCTCGCCCACCACGGCCGTCATGAACACCGAGGCGTCCTCGCGCGACGAGGTGCGGTACACCACGGTGCCGTTGGCCGAAAGCTTGTCGAGCCCGTGCTGCGCGCGGAGCGTATCGATGAGCAGGCGATAGTCCTCATCCTGCTTGATGCCGATGCCCAGCGCGCGAGTGTCCTCGATGATGCCGTCGAAGCCCACCAGGTCGCTGAAATCCATGCCGCGGCGCTGCGTCGTGCACGCATCGGCGGCCTTGCCCTTCGCGCCTCCGAGCTTGCCCACGCCCACGATGCGCGCCTTAGGCGCGGCAGGCGCATCGGCCTCGGGAGCGCTCTCCTCCGCAGAGGCATCGCCCTCGGCAGCACCCTCGGACTGCTCAGCCTGCTGGCCCTGGGCCTCATCGAGCTGGCCCTCGGGCTGCGCCTCCTGGGCGTCATCCTCGGACTCGGGATAGAGCGTCGAGACGATGGGCGTGATGCCCGAAATGTGGGCATGCGCGCCAATTTCTTCCGAAATCAGATCAGCCATATCCTCCAGATCGGCGCGCGAGATGCCGAACTCGGAAAGCTTGTCCAGCGCCAGATCCTGCAGGCGGCGCGCGAACTGCTCGGTCTCGTCACCGGTCAGATGCGGCTCGAGCTTGTCGAAGATGTATTCCGCCATGGAGCGTTCGCGCAGGTCGCACGCGACCTCCCACGCCTCGCGCAGGGCGCCTATGGCATCCATGTCAGGCAGGGGGCTGCGCTTGCACGACTCCTCGTAGGCGGTCATGTACAGATGCATCGCAAGCACCTTATCGCCCGCCCGCTTGGCTTCGCGGGCGGCGGAGAGATAATCGGCCCGAGGCTCGTGGGCGTCGGCTGGCTCCTGATGCTGATCGGCGAAATTGGATTCGTTATCTTTGCTTTCGAACATGAGGGCCCACCTCCTTGGGAATTGTCAATAAAAAGGTATCAGTTAAAGTTTAGACAAGCGAAGCCGCCCGCGCAAACCGCACGGGGCCTGAGGGGCGAAGCGCCCTTAATTCTTCACATCCTCGCTCCAGTCGAGCACGGGCCAGGCGAGGCGGCGGGCCTCGCGCTCGAGCGGGTTATCGGGGCTCACGGCAAACCCTCGCGTGGCGGCGGAAAGCAGCGGCGCATCGGAATGGTGGTCGCCGTAGGCCTCCACGAGCTCCCAGTTGCCGGCCCCGTAGCAGGCATCGGCATAGGCGCGGATGCAGTTGACCTTCTCCTGCCCTTCCACGCACGGGCCGTCCACCTGGGTGGTGTAGCGGCCGCGCTCGTCAACCGCCATTTTGGTGGCGATAAACCCGTCGAAGGGGTGCAGCTCCTGGGCGCGCTGGATGATCGGCTCGAAGCTCGCCGACACCACAAGCACCTCCACGCCGCGCTCACGCAACGCGCGCATGGCGGCATCGGCCTGCGGGCGGAAGCGCTCCTGCCCCGCAATCACCTCGTCGTAGAACGTGCGCAGGTACTTATCGACATCGGCCCGCGGCAGCCCCTCGAACGCGGTGAACACCAGGCCACGCACCCACGCCTCGTTCTGGGGCAGGCGCAGCTTGTAGGCAATGCCCCACGAGGCGAT
Source organism: uncultured Slackia sp. (assembly GCA_963559755.1). Taxonomy (GTDB): domain Bacteria; phylum Actinomycetota; class Coriobacteriia; order Coriobacteriales; family Eggerthellaceae; genus Slackia. Next base: position 4,852 of record CAUWMI010000095.1, read on the forward strand.
CTTCGCGGCGACGCGCTTGCCCAGCAGCTTGTCGCGCAGGAGGTAGCGCACCAGAAGAACGGGGGAATTGCCCCTGATGGACGTGCCGTCGAAATCGAAGGCGGCGATTTTATGCACGGTGCTCTCCGTCATAGGCCCTTCAATACACGCCCCGCTCATGGGCGGGGCGCTCGGTCAATCTGTGAAATCGCCGGACTCCCCGGCAACAAATTGTGAATTATACAGCTTGGCGTACGCTCCGCCAAGTTCAAGCAGCTGCGCATGCGTGCCCTGCTCCACGATGTCGCCGTGGTCGAGCACCAGAATCAAATCGGCGTTTCGAATCGTGGAGAGCCTGTGCGCAATCACGAACGACGTGCGGCCCTGCATCAGGTTGTCCATCGCCATCTGGATGCGCTCCTCGGTGCGCGTGTCCACGTTGGAGGTCGCCTCGTCCAGGATGAGCATGCGGCGGTCGGCCAGCACGGCGCGCGCGATGGTGAGCAGCTGGCGCTGGCCCTGGCTGATGTTGCTCGCGTCCTCGTTGATCTCCATGTCGTAGCCGCCAGGCAGCGTTGAGATGAAATGGTCGGCGAAAGCCGCCTTGGCCGCCGCCTCCACCTCTTCGTCGGTGGCATCGAGGCGCCCGTAACGGATGTTCTCGCGGATGGTGCCCTTGAACAGCCACGTGTCTTGCAGCACCATGGCGAACTGCGCGCGCACCTCGTCGCGGCTCATCTCGCGGATGTCGCGCCCGCCGATGCGGATGGCGCCCGCGTCCACGTCGTAGAAGCGCATGAGCAGCTTCACCATGGTGGTCTTGCCCGCGCCCGTGGGGCCTACGAGCGCCACCGTCTGGCCGGGGGCCACCTTCGCGGAGAAGTCCTTGATCACGGGGGCATCGGGGTCGTAGCCAAAGCGCACGTGGTCGAACTCCACGCTCACGGGTGCCTCGCCGCTCGCTGCGCCGCGCACCTGCGCCGCCCCGACGGCGGTCGCCGCGCTTACGGCAGACGCGACGGGAGTGATATGTGTGGCAGTCGCGGCAGACGCAACGGCCGCGCCCTCGCCTTCGCCTTCGACCCCGGCGAGGGCCTTATCCGCAGCCTTATCCGCATCCTCCTCCTCGGCGTCGAGGAACTCGAACACGCGCTCGGCGGCCGCAGCCATCTGCTGGAGCACGTTGGACACCTGCGCGAGCTGCGTGATGGGCTGCGTGAAGTTCTTCACGTACTGGATGAACGCCTGGATGTCGCCCACCGTGATGGCACCCTGGATGGCCAGCGCCGCGCCCGACACCGCCACGGCCACATACCCCAGGTTGCCCACCAGGTTCATGGCCGGCATCATCAGGCCTGAGAGGAACTGCGACTTCCATGCCGACTCGTAGAGCTTCTCGTTGGTGGCGCGGAACTTCTCGAGCATCTCCTCCTCGCGTCCGAACGCGTGCACCACAGCATGGCCCGAGAACGTCTCCTCCACCTGACCGTTGATGGCGCCGAGGTTCTTTTGCTGCGCACGGAAGTGCTTCTGCGAATGCGACACCACTACGCGCACGAGCACGAGCGACACCGGCACGATAAGCAGCACGATGAGCGTCATGGGCGCGTTGATTGAAAGCATCATGGCCACCACGCCAACGATGGTCACGACGCTGGTCACGAGCTGCGTCACGCCCTGGTTGAGGCTTTGGCCCAGCGTGTCCACGTCGTTGGTGATGCGCGAGAGCACGTCTCCGGTGCTCGTGCGCTCGAAATACCCCATGGGCAGGCGGTCGATCTTTTCGGCGATGCGCTGGCGCAGAAGGTAGCAGGTCTTCTGAGAGATGTGCGTCATCTGCCAGCCCTGCACGAATGAGCATACGGCCGAGATGCAGTAGAGCGCGAGCGTGGTGGCGAGGATCGTGCCCACTGCGCCGAAGTCGATGCCGCCCGTGCCCGCCACCTTGGCGGCGATGCCCTCGAAGAGCTCGGTGGTGGCGGTGGAGAGGACCTTGGGGCCCACGATGGTGAACACCGTGGATGCCACGGCGAACACCAGAAGCACGGCGAGCGAGAACTTGAACTTGCCCATGAAGGACAAAAGCTTCTTCATGGTGCCCTTGAAATCGGCCGCCTTCTCGCCCGCCATCATCGCGGCAGGGCCATGGCCGCGTCCCATGGGCCCGCGGCGAGGCGGACGCGCGGAGGCCTGTGCATGCGTGTCGCGTGCGCTCATCGGGCATCACCTCCCTTCACGGCAGCGTCCCCTTGGGCGAGCGTGCGCTCGATTTCCGCAGGCGAGAGCTGTGATTCGGCGATCTCGCGATACGTGGGGCACGTGCGCAGCATCTGCGCATGCGTGCCGCAGCCCACCATCTCGCCATCGTCGAGCACCACGATGGTGGTGGCATCGAGCACCGTGGAGATGCGCTGCGCCACGATGACCTTGGTGGCGCCCCCCAGCTCAGCCGCGAGCGCGGCACGCAGGCGGGCGTCGGTGGCGTAGTCGAGCGCCGAGAAGCTGTCGTCGAAGAGATAGGCGCGGGCGTTCGTGGCGATGGCGCGCGCGATCGAGAGGCGCTGGCGCTGGCCGCCCGACACGTTGTCGCCGCCCTGCGAGATAAACGAGCCCGTGCCCTCCTCCTTCTCGCCCACGAAATCGGCCGCCTGCGCAATCGAGAGCGCGGTGTTCACATCCGCATCGCTTGCCTCGGGCGCGCCGAACCGCACGGTGTCGGCGATGCTGCCCGAGAATAGGAACGCCTTCTGGGGCACATACCCCAGAAGCGAGCGCAGGTCGTGCTGGCGCAGGTCGCGCACGTCCACGCCGTCGATGAGGACGGCGCCCTCCGACACGTCGTAGAAGCGCTCGATCAGCTTGAGCACGGTGGTTTTGCCGCAGCCCGTGGGGCCGATAATCGCCAGCGTGTCGCCCGGCTCGGCCACGAAGCTGATATGGCGCAGCACGGGCTCGCTGTGCTCGTCGTAGGCGAAGGTCACGTCTTTGAACTCGATGCGCGCGCCGCGGCGCTCCCCCTCGCTCTCGGGCGCGGGCAGCTCCGCGGGATGGGCCGGGTCGTGGATGGAGCTCTCAGTGGCGAGCACCTCGTTCACGCGCTCGGCGGCCACATCGGCGCGCGGCAGCATGATCGCCATCATGCCGATAATCAGGAACGACATGATGATGACCATGGAGTAGGTGATGAACGCGATCATGTCGCCCGTCTGGATGGTGCCGGAATCGATATAGGAGCCGCCCACCCACACGATGAGCACCGACACGCCGTTCATCACGAGCATCATCGCGGGCATCATGAACGTCATCGCGCGGTTGGTGAACAGCTGCGTGCGATAGAGCGCGGTCGATGCGTCGTCGAAGCGCTTGGATTCGAAATCTTGACGGCCGAAGGCGCGGATGACGGGCAGGCCGTTGAGCATCTCGCGCGCCACCAGGTTCACGCGGTCGATGAGCTTCTGCATGACCTTGAACTTGGGCAGCGCGATAGCCATGAGGATGCCGATGACCAAGAAGATGACCACCACGGCGAGCACGATGATCCAGCTCATGGCCGCGTTGGTGCGCGACACCATGATGATGCCGCCGATGGCGAGGATGGGCGCGTAGAGCACCATGCGCAGCACCATGGTGAGCACCATCTGAATCTGCTGGATGTCGTTGGTGCCGCGCGTGATCAGCGAGGCGGCGGAGAAGCGCTGGACCTCGGAATCGGAGAACGAGAGCACCTTGGCAAACAGGCGCTCGCGCAGGCCGCGCGCCACCTTGGCCGCCGTGCGCGATGCGAGATATCCCACCGCCACCGAGACGATGGCCATGAGCGCCGCCACGCCCAGCATCTGCACGCCGATGCGCGCAAGCGAGCCCATCTGGATGGCGCCCAGGTCGAGGCCGAGCGCCTCATATTCCGCCTTCACGGCCGCGATGGCCTGCTGGTCGACGAGCGAATCGCTTACGCCGAAGAGGTGCTCTTTGGCCGCGTCGACCATGGAGAGCACGTCGTCTTTGGAGATGGCGCCGGCTTGGTAGGCCTGGACGAGCTGCGAAAGGTCGAAGCCGCCCTGCAGGGCCGCGGTGTCATTTGCCGAAGCCCCTTCCTCCTCAGCAACAACAGATGCCGTACCGGCATCTCCCTCGGCGGCTTGGTCGGCGAAATAGACGATCGCCATGGGCCACGCCATGGCATCATCAAGGGCCTCTCGCTTCTTGGAGCCCTCGTCAGTGAGCGCGTACGTGCCGTCATCCGCCTGGGTATATGACGCGCGAATGAGCTCTTCCCCATCCTCCGAGGCCAGCATGCACGCGGCGTCGAATGTGGACGCGCGCATCTGGTCGGGAGAGGCGTGCTCGATGCCGCCCTGCTGGATACCCACATCGACCAGGTCGGACGTGTAGCGCGGAAGCGAAAGATCGGCAAACGCCTGCACGATGAGCAGCGCGACGATCAGCACGACCGCCACTTTTGAATGCCTCAGATACCGTATGATGCGCACAAGGCACCTCCGTTCCTTGCCCTCGTGCGGAACAGCTCGATTTTTCCAACTCGATTTTCGAAGCCGCTAGTGTAGCCCTCGTGTTTGAATGATTCGTGGGCGTTGGACGCATTGCGGGATTCGTCAATAAACTGTTTCTTAATGCAACCTTTCCGCAGGTCATGCATGGCGCTTCAGCCGCGTCGGCACCGCACGTGAAAAAATTTTTACCGAAGTTGAAAATTCTTCTTGTGCAAATGGATGATTCTCGGTATTATATGCGGGCTGCTTCTTGAGGCAGCGGTTTGAAACTGATGGGGTGTTAGCTCAGTTGGTTAGAGCGCCGGCCTGTCACGTCGGAGGTCGCGAG
>CAUWMI010000096.1:0-9574 GCA_963559755.1 uncultured Slackia sp.
TGCTGAACAGGAACGGCGAGCTCTACGCGGCCACCACCCTCGTCGCCAACTACGTGCCCAAGACCGACGCGAGCTACACGGTCCACTACGTGCTCGACGGCACCGAGACCAAGCTCGCCGACGACAAGGTGGTCGAGGGCGTCGAGTTCGACAAGCAGTTCACCGAGACCGCCGCGACCATCGACGGCTACCGCCTGGCCGACGACGAGACCAGCCCCAAGACGGTCACCGCCGGCTACGAGAACAACGAGATCACCTTCCGCTACGTGGCCGACGAGGCCCAGACCGTCACGGTCTCCTACCAGGCCGTCAACGGCACCGTCGACCCCGAGGAGAACACCATCCGCGAGGCCGACGCCTCCGGCCTGACCGCCGTCGACGCCACCGCCGACACCGGCCACCAGTTCGACGCCTGGTACAAGGGCTCCGTGGCCGAGGAGAACAAGCTCGACCTGGCCGAGGACCCGGAGGCCGCCGACATCCAGGGCGTGCTGAACAGGAACGGCGAGCTCTACGCGGCCACCACCCTCGTCGCCAACTACGTTAAGGACGAGTCCCAGACGCAGAACGCCGAATACACCGTGCGCCACGTGGTCGGCGGCGAGGTCAAGGCCACCGAGGAGTTCACCTCCACCGCCTGGGTCAACGACGACCCGGCCATGATCTCCGTCCAGCAGGGCTCGCTCGACCAGAACGAGTACACCGGCTACAAGTGGGAGAAGACCGTCATCTCCGGCACCGAGACCGCCGCGGCCGAGGGCCAGAGCGTCGAGTCCGGCACCGTCATCGACGTGATCTACGTCGCTAATTTCTCCGACTTTGCAGTCGAAGGTGATGAGTGGGTCTATGACAACTCTGATCGTACGATTGAGGTGTCTGGTATCTATGCTAGTGACAAGTTGACCTATATGGTTGACGGTGAGGTTATTGCTGAGGCTACGGTTGAGGACGACGGCTCTATTTCTGGTGAGCCTGTGTTCTCTGATGTGTCCGATACGGCCGAGGTTACCGTGATGGTGACCCGTGGCGGCAAGACTGCCGTTGATGCTGCGGCTATGACTATCACCCCGCGTCCGGTTGATGTGACCATCCCTGCGCAGTCCAAGACGTATGACGGCACGGATGCCGTTATCGCCGAGGAGCCGCTGCACCTTACGTTCGGTGCTGCGACTGGCGCGGATGACGGTTACGTTTCCGGCACGGATTTCGTCGCTACCATCGACGCTGCCAATGTGAAGTACGCCATGGCCGATGTGCATCAGAATGAGCCCCTGAAGGCTGACGCGGATAACGTGAAGCTTGCTGGCGAGGATGCGGGTAACTACTACGTCCGCAACATCAGCGGTACGGGTTCCATCTCTGAAGCTGGTATCGAGGGCTTCACGCTGAGCGGCACTGGCTACACCGGAGTCTACGATGGCGAAGCGCATGACGCGGTGCTGTCTGCAGATGTCGCCGGCGATTTTGTGGACGGTACCGAGTGGGAGATTACCTACTCGCTCGATGAGAATGGTGAGTTCACCGCCGAGATGCCTCAGGTGACCGATGTTGATGACACCGACGTTATCTACATCAAGGCGTATAACGCCAACTATGGTGAGATGACAATTGATGTCAATGCCACGGTTACCCCCGCTACGCTGACCGTGACCACCAATAGTGCCACCAAGACCTATGATGGCACGCCGCTGACGGCCACCGGTAGCATCCGCGGACTGGTGAACGGCGAGACGGTTGACTTCGTGGTTACCGGTTCTCGTACAGCTGTTGGTTCTTCTACCAATACGTACAACCTGCATTGGAACAACGGTACTGCGAAGGCTGACAACTACACTATCGTCGAGCACCTCGGCACTCTGACGGTTACCCCGGCTCCTGTCACGCCCGACCCGACGCCGGATAATCCGCCCACGCCTCCGATTCCTGGTGGCCCTGACACCCCGACGCCTGGTCCCGACACTCCGGGCACCACGCCTGGCGGCACCACGCCCGGCACGGGCGACGACGCCACCGACGATAACGCCACCGATGAGGGCGAGGAAGAGGCCACCGAGGAGACCATCGACGACGATGCTACTCCGATGGCTTCCGGCCTCAACGAGTCCCCGATCGCTGACGACGCCACGCCGTTGGCATCCGGTACCGACACCGACGCTGACCAGCATGAGAACTGCTGGGTGCACTGGGTGATGATCGTGGGCATCGTGCTCTCCGTCATCTACTTCGCGGGCGTTGGCATCCGTCGCAGCCGCTACACGAGCGACCTGCACAGCTACGAGAACCAGGTTCTGAGCGTCGAGGACGAGCAGAACCCCAACCAGAACGCCGCCGCGTAAGGGAGGAGGATTAGGATGAAGAAGATCAACGTTGTTTTTACCGTTGTCCTGGCAGCCGTTTCCGCCTTCCTGCTCTGGCTGTGGTACTGGCTGGGCTTCAACCAGGTGGACCAGCCGCTGGACCTCATCGTGAGCATCGTCTGGTGGGCGGTCATCGTGGTGGGCGTGATTGCCGTGGTGAAAACCGAGCAGAAGCGCCAGCGCCAGATTCGCACCATGTTCGTGGCCGATGGGCAGTTCTACAACAGCGAGACGGGGCTGCGTTCCGTGGCCCCCGGCGCCACCGCCACCGCCACCATCGCGGGTGCGCTCGCCAACCTGGAGTACGGCTTTTCCAAGGCCGACGAGCCCGACCTGAAGGATGCGAACAACCCCATCGAGTACAAGTGGGTGGTGCGCACCGACAAGTTCAAGCCCGCCGAGGCCGGCTCGCAGACGGGCGTGCAGGGTGGAGCCTCCGCCCAGCCTGCTGCCGAGGGCCAGTCTGAATCCCAGGAAACCTGGGAAGGCGAGGTAGTCGAGGTTGCCACCGGCAACGCCAAGCCTTTCGCCTCGCGCGAGGAGCTGGTCGCCATCATCGGCTAACGCCAAACGCAACGAGCCCCGAGGAATCCCTCGGGGCTCGTTTTGTATAGGGACGAATTCGGCGGCCCAGCTGATGCTGTACGACAGTAATACAACCTGAAAACTGCCTCAAAATGACAGTAACACAACCAGAAATTGGGCAAAATCGACAGCAACTCAACCAGATAGCTGATTGAGTTGCTGGAATTTACCTACATGCGTATTTAGGGAGCTTCTTACTCCATCATCACGAGGGCTTTGTAGGCGTTCAGGCCTTGCAGCAACACGCTCTCGTTGAAGTCGAACGTGTCGGCGTGCAGGGGGATGCCCGTGCCGGTACCCAGCAGCATGAATACGCCGGGCAGGTGACGCTGGTAGAACGCGAAATCCTCGGCGATCAGCAGCGGTTCGGGCAGCTCGACGGGAGCAAGCGAGGGGGCGGGCACGACGCCGTCGGGCGTGTTGGCCGCCGCAGCCATATAGGTGAGGTGCGCAGCATCGAGAGCATCGATCCCATCAAGCGAATCGATGGAATTGGCCTTTTGCTCGAGCCCTTTTTGGGCGATTTCGGCATTCCTGCGCAGAGCGGCCTCTTCGGTGCGCAGCTCATCCGTGCGTTGGACATCTGCCTTCGCAAGCGCATCGGCGGCCATCGCATACAGCTCCGCGTCGTTCACCACGGGCGGATAGCCATCGGCAAAGTGCACGTCGACGGTGCATCCGGCTTCGGTGGCGCGACGTTGCGCGATCTCGGCCAGCTCGCGACGACAGCGCTCGCCCATCTCCACGCTAAACGTGCGCAGGCTGCCATGGATGTATGCGTTTGCCGCAATCGCATTGCACACGGTGCCCGCCTCCATGCGGCCGAACTTGAGCAGGCACGGCTCCTCCTGCTGGCGCTGCGCCATGTAATCGTATGCGTCCAGGTAAAAGCGCGCGCACGCCTCCATTGCGTCGGCCCCTTCGGCCGCCTTGGCGATGTGCGAGCTCTTGCCGTGGAACGTGACCAGGGTCTCGTTGCCGGCGGCCAGCAGCGCTCCGGGACGGCTGGCAATCTGGCCGGCAGGTAGATCGGGCCACAGGTGGAACCCGAAGATGCGGTCCACGCGGTACTCCTCGAACACGCCCGACTTGCAGATGTTGTTGGCGCCGCCGGTGGTTTCCTCCGCGGGCTGGAACACCAGCAGCACGTTGCGCGGCAGCTGGCCATAATATGCCGAAACCCATTGCGCGAGCATGAGCACCATGGCCATGTGGCCGTCGTGCCCGCACGCGTGCATGCGGCCCTCGTGCTGCGAGGCGTAGCGCGCGCCGGTGCGCTCGGTCACCGGGAGCGCGTCCATGTCGGCGCGGATGGCGGTGGTATTCTCCGAGCCGCGGTCGAAGAACGCGCACACGGCGCCTTCGCAGGGTGAGAACACGCGGCAGAACCCGGGCCCAAAGCGCTCGTCGATGGACATACGCACGCTGTCGAGGCGCGAGGTCACGTACTTGATGGTCTCAGGCAGGTCGAAGTCCAGCTCGGGAATGCGATGCAGGTTGCGGCGGAACATCTGCAGCACCGGAATCTCAATGCTTGCGGTGGCATCGGCCGGGTCGACGGGGATGGCGGGGTATTTCGGTTGCGGTGCGTTCATGGGTGTCCTTTGGGTGGGATATCGTCTTTTTTCGGCAGGTCATCTCGTAAAAATAGAGCCCTGCGCATTATACATTTCTTTATTGACAGCGATATTAGTCACGTAAACGCATGCTATACTAGAGCCGCCAGCGAAGCCCGTGTGGATCTTACAGCGCTACGGGCGGCGCAGGTCCAATGATTTAGGAAGCCCGGTTGCCGCCGGGCTTTCCGCTATCTCCCTTCGTCATCCGTTTGTTGTTGCTTATGGTCCCGCCATAGCTCGGCAAGCTCAGGAGCAAGGGTAGCTACGGTCGCCACTGAGGCGAGGCAGTTTAGGATTTCAAGAAACAAGTTCATAGGCGAACACTCCTCTCTCAAGAAGCGCCGCCCGCAACTCGGACTTCGCTGGCAATTTGATTCTGACAGTGGTTTTGGGCAGCCCGTTGGGCCACAACCAACACATCCCATATTTATGAGAGCTCACCCTGCATTCTTATGCGTCATATTGCAAACAGGTTACTTTTCATGCATCCTGCCGTTTCGTTGTTGACTCCATTGCGCTAAAGCAGTACCTTCGAACGACGATAGAGGCGCGAGCGAGATGACCCTTGGCGGAGCCGGCAGGCTACGATGCCAGGGCGGGGCGAGCTCGCCGAATTCGGGCGCCGGGCGCGGCGTTCCGGGTGGGCCTGTGGGAAACACCTGCAGGACTGTCTGCGGCATTACGCAGGTGCGCTATCTTGCTGAAGGCTCGTCTGCGGCGGGTCGCGCGTGACATTCGCCAGCAGGGCAGTCGCCTTGCTGGCTTTTTTGTTTTGTGCGGCAGCGCGGCGCGAGGCAAATCCCGTCATTTTGGCGCTAAAAATCGCGATAAGGGCAGATTTTAACGTCAAAATGACGGGATAGTAGATGCTACAGCCGCCTATAAACATCGCCAGCCGCCGCACAGCAAGAGAAAGAGAGATGCGCACACCTATGGAGAAGAAGCCCTTCGCCACAAAAGAGCAGCTGGAGGCCATCGCGGCCCAGTTTCCTACGCCGTTCCACCTCTATGATGAGGCCGGTATTCGCCGCAACATGGAGGCCATGCGCGATGCGTTCGCATGGAATCCTGGATTCCGCGAGTATTTTGCCGTCAAGGCAACACCCAACCCGTTCCTCATCAACATCCTGCGCGAGTATGGTTGCGGCTGCGACTGCGCCACCGGCGTGGAGCTCATGCTGGCCGACGCGTGCGGCGCACACGGCCATGACCTGATGTTTTCGTCCAACGAGACCCCGGCGGCCGACTACGCGCTGGCCGATGAGCTGGGCGCCATCATCAACCTGGATGACATCACGCACATCGATTTTCTCGAGCAGACCATCGGGCACATCCCTGAAACCATCAGCTGCCGCTACAATCCGGGCGGTCTGTTCAAGATCAGCAACGGCATCATGGATAACCCCGGCGATGCCAAATACGGCATGACCACCGAGCAGCTGTTCGAGGCGTTCCGCATCCTCAAATCCAAGGGCGCCAAGAATTTTGGCATTCACGCCTTCCTCTGCAGCAACACCGTGACCAACGACTACTACCCCGAGCTGGCAAAGGTGCTGTTCAACCTGGCCGTTCGCCTGCAGGAGGAAACGGGCGCGCACATTAGCTTCATCAACCTCTCGGGCGGCGTGGGCATTCCTTACTCGCCCGAGCAGGAACCCAACGACATCCGCGTGATCGGCGAGGGCGTGCGCCGCGTGTACGAGGAGGTGCTGGTGCCCGCCGGCATGGGCGACGTGGCCATTTACACCGAGCTCGGCCGCTTCATGATGGGCCCTTACGGCTGCCTGGTCACGCGTGCCATTCACGAGAAGCATATCTACAAGGAGTACATCGGCGTGGACGCATGCGCGGCCAACCTGATGCGCCCGGCTATCTACGGCGCGTATCACCACATCACGGTGGCGGGCAAGGAGGATTGGCCCTGCGACCACACCTACGACGTGGTGGGCGGCCTGTGCGAGAACAACGACAAGTTCGCCATTGACCGCGCGCTGCCCCGCATCGATATGGGCGATCTGCTGGTCATCCACGACACGGGCGCGCACGGGCACTCCATGGGCTACAACTACAACGGCAAGCTCCGCAGCGCCGAGGTGCTGCTGCGCGAGGACGGAACGGCCCAGCTCATCCGTCGCGCCGAAACGCCGGCGGATTACTTCGCAACTCTTGATTGTTTCCCCGAATACGCCGATTTGGCCAAGCGTCACTAATCCAACCTGAAGGAGGTTGTTATGGCAAACATGAAGGATCTGCAGGGTTCCGTCGTCGCGCTGGTGACGCCGTTCGCGAAGGACGGCAGCGTCGATTTTGACGCGCTGGGCCGCCTGATTGATTTCCACCTGGAAAACGGCACCGATGCCATTCTGGTGCTGGGCACCACGGGCGAGTCGTCCACCATGTCGCACGAGGAAGACGACGCGGTGTGCGAGTTCGCCGTGCAACGCGTGGCGGGGCGCGTGCCGGTGATCGCGGGCAGCGGCTCCAACTCTACCGAGACCATGCTGGAGAAGTCGCTGAGCTTCCAGAAGCTGGGCGCCGACGGCCTACTGCTGATCACGCCGTATTACAACAAGAGCAACGAAGAGGGCATCTATCAGCATTTCAAGACGGTGCTCGACGCGGTGGACATCCCATGCATCCTGTACAACGTGCCTGGCCGCACCGGCTGCTCCATCAGCGAGAACAACGTGATTCGTCTGGCGTCGCACCCCAACGCGTTCGGCATCAAGGAGGCGTCGGGCAACATTTCGTACGCCGCAAAGATCGCACGGCACCTGTCCGATGACTTCGTGATGTTCTCGGGCAACGATGACATCGTGGTGCCCATGATGGCGCTGGGCGCGCGTGGCGTGATCAGCGTGTGGGCCAACGTGATGCCGGCCGAGGTGCACGAGATGTGCCAGGCGTTCATCGACGGTGACACCGATCGAGCGCTGTATACGCAGCTCAAGTGCCTGAAGTTCATCAATTCGCTGTTCTGCGAGGTCAACCCGATTCCCGTGAAAGCGGCGCTCGAGATGATGGGCTTCGGCGAGGCTGTGTATCGTCAGCCGCTGGGCCCCATCTCGGAGGCCGGTCGCACGCAGGTGGCCGAGGCCATGCGCGAGCTGGGTCTGATTTTGAAGTAGCGGCGCGGCATGCGTAGGGCCTCGTGCCGCGACCCGCGTGTTGCCACCACGAGACGCTGCGGGCTCTGCGCTTGCTCCGCGTTTTAAAGAATGTGAGGGGTGTATTTTGATAAATGTATTGGTAATCGGCGATGGCCGTATGGGTACCATCATCCGCGAGCTGGTTGAGGCCGATCCTGATATGGAGCTTGCGGGGGTCATCAACTCCGACAATCGCGAGGATTTGCTGGAGGCAGCGCCCGCTGCGGCTGTTGCCATCGATTTTTCTCATAAATCTATGTTTGAGCAGGTGGAGGCGTATGTGAAGCGTACGCACGCGGCGCTGGTCAGCGGCACCACCGGCTACGATGACGCCGAGATGGCTCGTCTGCGCGCGCTGGGCGAGTTCGCGCCAGTCATTCATGCCGCCAACTACTCGCTGGGCGTGGCCGTGCTCAAGCGCCTGGCCGCCGAGGCCGCTCAGGCGCTCAAAGGCTGGGACATCGAAATCGTGGAAACTCACCACAACCAGAAGGTGGATGCCCCGAGTGGAACGGCAAATCTGCTGCTCAAGGCTGTGGATCCTGAGGGTGAGTGCGAGGTAGCGTATGGCCGCGAGGGCTTCACGGGCGTGCGCCCAGCGAAGCAGATTGGCATGCATGCGCTGCGTGGCGGAACGGTTGCCGGCGTGCATGACGTGCGTTTCTTCGGCCAGGATGAGGAAGTCACGCTGTCGCACCGCACTACGAGTCGTCGCATTTTCGCGACCGGCGCGCACGCCGCCGCCAAAAAGCTCGTGGGTAAAAAGCCGGGCTTCTACACGTTTGACCAGCTGATGTTTGAATAAGTCATTGCCGGAGGGTTGCGTTCACGGGTTCGTGCAGGCGATCCTCCGGCAAACTGCGTGCAATCCAGCGGCTTGCTAGAGCGAATACGCTCGAACTGCGTGGGTATATATGGCACAATTTGGATTTAGAGCAAAAATTTTCGGTTTTCTGGAATTTGAAAGAGAGAATCTAACAGAGACAGCGGCCTAGGTGGTCTATTGTGCGCGTCTCGCCTGTTGCGAAGGGCGGAAAACAGTCTTTTCCGAACGGGAATTCCAGAAAACCGCAAATTTTTGCGCAGTTTTTTGAAATCTCGAGTATCACCTGCCGAAAGCAGGCCGATTAAGGAGGAAAACGTTCATGAACGCAGAGGAAATCATTAATTTTATCGCCACGTCGCCCAAGAAGACGCCGGTCAAGCTGTACGTGCGCGAGAAGAAGGGCGCGAAGATCGATTACGCCGCCCACGCTGAGAAGGGTGCGGTCAAGGTGTTCGGCGAGCCCAAGGGCCGCGTCGTGTTCGGCGACTGGGCCGACCTTGCGCCCGTTCTGGAGGAAAACGCCAGCTCCATCAAGTACTACGAGGTTGAAAACGGTTGCCGCAACTCCGCTGTGCCGCTGCTCGACATGAAGGGCATCAATGCGCGCATTGAGCCGGGCGCCATCATCCGCGATCAGGTGGAAATTGGTGACAACGCCGTCATCATGATGGGTGCCGTCATCAACATCGGCGCCGTGGTGGGCGAAGGCACCATGATCGATATGAACGTGGTGCTGGGCGGCCGCGCCATCGTGGGCAAGCATTGCCACATCGGTGCCGGCAGCGTGCTGGCCGGCGTGGTTGAGCCCGCAAGTGCTACGCCCGTGGTGATCGAGGACAACGTGATGATGGGCGCCAACGCTGTGGTGCTCGAGGGCATCCGCGTGGGTGAAGGCGCCGTGGTGGCCGCCGGCGCCGTGGTGGTGAACGACGTTCCCGCCGGTGCCGTAGTTGTCGGCGTGCCCGCCAAGGTCATCAAGATGAAGGATGCCAAGACTGAGAGTAAGACCGCCCTGGTAGACGCTCTGCGCACGCTATA
>CAUWMI010000097.1:0-9531 GCA_963559755.1 uncultured Slackia sp.
CCCCGGCATCAGAATTACGTGATCCACGCTGCCTCCTTGCACTCTTTGTGCCATTGTAGCGCAGATTCGCCTCCCAGTCCCCTAAAAATCAAACATTTGTTCTAAGTTATACGAAAAGAATCTGATGTGCCCGCGAACAGCGGCAAAACTATTTTATGCCCACTTGGCTTGCATGCACATAAGCGCAGACGGTGACAAGCGCCCCTCTCTCGCAGTATCCTCGCAGCCCCTCCGCAGCACCTCATAGCATTATCGCAACCCCAGACTGTGCCTCATAAACGCAAAAGGGCCGCCCGATCAGCGACCCCACATGCTTGGACCCATTGCCCCAATGTTCACCGCCGCAACCGAAACAACCGCGGCAACGCTTCCTACTGACGGTAGTGCGCGAAGAAATCGGCCAGATCCTCCATCGCCTCGTGCAGCACCTCCATACGCGGCAGATACACGATACGGAAATGGTCGGGCTCATGCCAGTTGAAGCCGCCGCCGCGCGTGATTAGGATGCGCTTTTCATGCAGCAGGTCGAGCGCGAACTGCTCGGCGTCGGTAATATTGAACTTCTTCACATCAATCTTGGGGAAGATGTAAAACGCCGCCTTGGGCTTGACCGCCGTGATACCGGGGATGGAATTCAGCGCTTCATACACATAATTGCGCTGCTCGTAGATGCGGCCGCCCGGACGCACATACCCCTCCACGCTTTGATGGCCCCACAGCGCCGTCTGCACGATAGACTGCGCAGGCACGTTGGAGCACAGGCGCATGTTGGAGAGCATGTTCACACCGTAAGTGAAATCCTCCATGCAGCGCTTGTTGCCCGAAAGAATCATCCAGCCGATACGGTAGCCGGCGATCATGTGGCTCTTGGACAGGCCTGAGAACGTGACGCATGGCAGATCGGGAGCGAGCGATGCGATGGAGATGTGCTCGAAGCCGTCCATGCACAGGCGGTCGTAGATCTCGTCGGAGAAAATCATGAGCTGATGCTTGCGCGCGACTTCAACAATTTGCTCCAGGATTTCGCGCGGATACACGGCACCCGTGGGGTTGTTGGGGTTGATGATGACGATGGCCTTGGTGCGAGACGTCACCTTGGACTCGATGTCAGCGATGTCGGGGCACCATTCGGCCTGCTCATCGCAGATGTAGTGCACAGGTACGCCGCCGGAAAGTGTGGCGCAGGCCGTCCACAGCGGGTAGTCGGGGCTCGGAATCAGAATCTCGTCGCCGTTGTCGAGGAGTGCCTGCATGCACAAGTTGATGAGCTCCGACACGCCGTTGCCGGTGTAGATGCCGTCCATGCTCACGTTGGGGATGTGCTTGATCTGGGCATACTGCATAATGGCCTTACGCGCCGAGAACAGGCCGTGCGAATCGGAGTAGCCCTCGCAGTCGGGCAGCTGGAGACGCATGTCCTGAATGACCTCATCGGGCGTGCGGAAGCCGAACGGCGCCGGGTTACCGATGTTCAGTTTGAGGATGCGCAGGCCTTCGGATTCCATGCGGTTGGCCTCGTCGGCCACCGGGCCGCGCACGTCGTAGAGCACGTTGTCGAGCTTGGAGGATTTTTTGAACTGGCGCATAAGAGGGCTCCTTTGGGATTGATCGGCCGCAGTAGCTTGCGTGGTATCGGCAGAAGAGGTGGCAGAAGTCGGTTCCGAATCAGCGGCGACCGAAGACTTGACGGCATGGGAGGCGGACGAAATCCGCCCGGGTGCTCGCTCGCCTGGCGCATCATTCGAAGCCATCTCACTTGCCGCCAATGCTTCGCCCACATGCCGAGATTCGTCTGTGGAGCCATTCTTGGTCGGCAGCGCCTGCGTGGCGTCATCGGCCCCGCGATTGCGGTGCCCGCCACACACGTCCGACGAATCCCTGGAGGAAGGTCCTGGGGAGGACTCCCCGTCGGCAAGCCAGCTTGCATCCACCCCCAATGCACCTGCAAGCGCGGCCATCACATTGGGTCGCGGCACCGTTTTGCCGCTCGCGTATTGGCTCACCTGGCTTTTGCCCAACTTCGCGCCATGCTCTGCGGCAACGCGTATAAGATCGGCTTGCTTCATGCCTGCGTGCCCCATCGCTTCATGGAGACGGTCGGCGAATGTTTCCTGCGGCATCACACGCTCCTAGAAGTTCAATTTCATTCAAATTGAACCTATAGTTCAAAGTTCAATTTTGTGCAGTATAGCACCAAAGCAAATTGAACTTCTTGGAGTTTTCCAAAGGTTCATTTTCGCTGCGAACGGAAGGGCGACGGCATAGCGGCGGCTAAGTATCGCAGATGCCCGCCCTCTCCCCGATGAGGCAAACTCGCCACCGGAGCACAACACACAGTGCTCAGAACGTGAAGAGGCCCGCACAGTGGCGGGCCTCTTCGGTGCTTTTTGCTTAAAAGATTGGGTGCGCTATGCGCGTGCCGCGTTACTCAGCGGCCTGCTCCTCAGCAGCGGGAGCCTCAGCGGCCTCCTCGGCAGGAGCGGCTTCCTCGGCCAGCTTGGCAGCCTTAGCAGCCTCGGCCTCAGCCTTCTTGGCGAACTCGGCAGCACGAGCAGCCTTCTCAGCGGCCTTCTTCTCGCGCTCGGCCTTCTTGGCGGCCTCGAGCTCAGCGGCCTTGGCGGCCTTGGCGGCCTTCTTGGCGGCCTCACGCTCAGCCACGGCGGCGGAAGCGGAACCGAACTTGTCGGCGAAGCGCTGGACGCGTCCACCGGTATCGATCAGCTTCTGGGTGCCGGTGAAGAACGGATGGCACATGTTGCAGATGTCAACCTTGAGCTCAGGCTTGGTGGAGCGGGTAACGAAGGTGTTACCGCAGGTGCACTTGACGGTGCACTCCATGTACTCGGGATGGATACCCTGCTTCATAATGGTTTCTCCTTTTCAGAAGGTCTTGGTTTCCGACCAAGACAAGACAGCCTGTGAATCTTACCACGCAAAACGCCCTCCGTGAAGAGGGCGTTTTGTGGATTTATGGCGGAACCGCTACTTGAACTGCGAAGGATGCTTCTCGAAGAAGTCGGTTCTCGGCGGGAGCTCTTTCACGGCGTGGCGGCCGGCAGCCACCTCTTCGGCCGTGCACAGCTCGTCCATACCGTCGAACGGCGCATCCCAGCTAAACACGCTCTCAGGCGCAATCTGCAGATACTCCGCAATCATCTCGCAGCCCGCAGGCGCAATGGGATGCATGAGCAGCGCCGACACGCGCAACGCGTAGAAGCTGTCGAGCAGCACCTGGCGGCGCAGCGCATCGTCGCCTTCCTTTTCGGCGCGCTTGATACCGTCCGACCAACCCTTCTGGGCCCAGCGAATAAACTCATCCGCACACGTGAGCGCAGAATGCAGCTCAGCCTTGTGCATGATGGCTTCGAAATCGGCCAGCGCCTTCTGCGCGCGCTCCACCATCTCCTCGCTCACGGCACCCAGCGGCATGAAGCCCTCAAAGTTCTTCTGCGCCTCATAGAAGCAGCTGCGCGCCAGGCGATTGAACACGTTGGTGAGCAGCGCCCCTTCCTTGAGTGCCGGGTCGGCCACGCGCGGGTCGGTGCGCGTTTTCTCGTCGGGATCGAACGGCTTGGGCTTGAATCCCACGGATTTCTGGTCGAGACCCAGCGCCAGCCAGTGCGCGCGCAGCTGCTCCACCGTGTAGTGCTCCAGCAAATCGTCGGCCGAAGGAGGCTTGACCGCGCCCGACGATGACGCCTTGGTCTTGCCGAACAGGATGTGATGGTTCGCAATCAGGCGCGTCTGCTGCAGCTGCCCCGCCGCAGGCTTGGCCTGCATCGCGTTGCCGTCCTCGAGCGCCATCCACAGCGCCGGCTGCGCCACTCCGTAAAAATACAGGTTATCCTGCCCAATGAACTGATACACGCAGGCATCGGGAGTGCACCACCAGTCACGCACGTCGGACAGGTCGCCGCCGCGCGCCTCGAGCGCCGCCGCGCTGAAGCTGATGGGCGCCCACAGGCTCTCAGGCCAGCACCACACGGTAAGATCGTCCACGCCGTCCATCGGAGGCACCTTCACGCCCCACTCCACGTTGCCGGAGATGCGGAACGGCACGAGCGCCTTGCCGGTACGGAACCGCACGCCCGCCTCCGTGAGCACGTCGCGAGCCACGTCGCGGTCTTCGATGCACGCGAATTCGATCTCGAAGGACTGCTTACCCTTTTCGGCCTCGCGGAACGTGTGCGCGGGCAGCTTGTCGGCCACCGCGCGATAGGCCTCCTCGAGCTCGTTCTTGATGAAGATGACGGGCGCGCCCAAAAACTCCTTCACCGTGCGCCACACCACAGGGCGAAGCTCGGCATCCTGTTCCATCTCATCGGTCAGCTCGCACAGGGGCGCTCGGAAGTTGGGCAGGTCGAAATACCAGTTCTGCACCGGACGCATCTCGGGCGTCTCGCCGGTGAGCGTGCTCTTGGGAGCGATCAGGTCCTGCGGCGCAAACTGATGGCCCAGGTCGCATTCGTCGGCGTAGGCCTTCTCCGACTTGCAGCCCTGCACGGGGCAATGCCCCAGCACCTGGCGGCCGTTGAGGAACTTGCCCGCCTTGGCGTCGTAGAACTGCAGCGTGGAGTCGAGGCTCAGATGCCCGTTCTCATGCAGGCGCTCGAGCACCGCGTTGGTCACCAGCTGATGCACCTCGCCCGCGCGGCCCAGGCCGCTTCCCTCGTAGATGGAAAGCGAGATGCCGTACGCATCGAGCGTGGCCTTCTGCTTGTCGTGGTTGCGCTGCACGTAATCCGAGATGGTGCCCTCGAACCCCTCGTTCTCGCACGCCTTGCGATAGCCCTCCTCAATGGGCGATCCATAGCAGTCGGTGCCCGAAACGAACAGGACGTTCTCGGCCCCAATGCGGTCGCGCAGGAAGCGCGCATAGGCATCGGCCGGCACGAACACGCCGGCCACATGGCCGAAATGCAGGGTCTTGTTGCCGTAGGGCATACCCGCCGTCACCACGGCACGGGCAGGCCAGGATTGCGTAGATATATAGCTCACGAAAGAACTCCCTCTTCCTTCAACAGGTTAACCAGGTCCTCGGCGGAAAGCTGCGACAGGTCGATGTCATCCAGCGCGCTGCCCGAATCGGCACCCAGCAGGTCCATCAGATAGCCCAGGTCGCTCGAGGTGGAAGTAAGGTTCACAACCTCGTAATTCTCCCCGGAGATGCCGCCCAGCTCGGCCGCCTTGCCCAGTGCGTCGTCGTAGGTGCCAATCTCGTCGGCGATGCCGTTTTCAACCGAGGTCTTGCCTGCGAACTGCAAGCCCGTGGCCAGCTCGCGCACTTCTTCCACCGACATGCCGCGGCCATCGGCCACGTTCTGGATGAACGTCTCGTTGATCTCATCCACCAGATCCTGGTAGTACTGACGCTCCTCATCGGTCAGCGGACGCGTGCCGTAGCTGGAATCCTTGGAATCAGCGCTGGCGATGTTCTCGGTCTTGATGCCCAGCATGTCGAGCAGGCCGGAAATGTCCTGCACCTGCATGATGGTGCCGATGGCGCCGATGGCCGTGGTCTCATTCACGTAGATGTAATCTGCCTGGCTGGAAATCTCATAGGCCGCGCTGCAGTTCATCGAAGCGCTGGATACCACGACGGGCTTGCTGAAGTCGCGCACATAGGCGGCCATCTCCTCGCCCGCCGTCGCGGTACCACCGCCGGAATCCACGCGCAGGACCACCGCCTTGATATCGGGATTTTCCTCGGCCTCCTTGAGCAGGTCGCGCAATCCCTCGGGGCTGCAGGAGCTGCCGTCGTACTGGATGGTGCCCATCATGTCGATCACGCCAACGCTGTCGCCCGACGTAATGACCTCATCGCTCATGCTGGAGAACGCGTCGGCGCCCGACGTGAGGCTGGACACGGTATGGGAGCACGAAAGCGCACCGATGGTGAACACGAACACGATGGCAAACAGGATAATGCCCAGGGCGATCCATCCGCCCTTGCCGCCCTTCTTGGGCTGCGCCGCCTGCGCGGGCGCATAGGCATATTGGGGTGCGGCGTAACCACCAGCATAAGGCTGCTGGACGTACGGGGGCTGTGGAGCGCCAGGCTGGACGTAGCCCGCCTGAGCGGAACCAACTGAGGCGGCCGCCTGGGGTTGCTGCGGGGCTTGGGGCTGGCCTTGCTGGGAGGGAGCTCCCTGCGACTGTTGCGCGCTCGTGTATCCCGCCGCCTGGGGCTGCCCGGATTGCGCCGCCTGGGGCTGCTGCGGCTGTGCCGCCTGGGGCTGCGATGGGGCGGGCTGCTGAGGAGCTCCTGCACCGTTCGGCTCAGGAGCACCTGGAATCATGCTGGGGTTGTCGGACATATTCGACCCTCTCTACTCATGTCCTCGCATCGAAAACGCCGACCGCCTGCCGAGGCCGCCCGCCGAACCGCGCGCGGGCAATGCTTCCCGCATGCGTCGAGCGGGCACGTCGCGTTTTCGCATGCGCACGCATTTCTCATGCGAACGCACGATGAAGACATGGTAGCGGAAAGAGCGGGCGACGGCATGCGGCAGAGGGATTTTGATACAATCCGCTGCTATGAAATCCATCGCACAGACACCCGAAAGCGCCCAGTGCCGCACCGCATACGTCGCCCTCTCCTGGATCGCCGTGATCGCCATGGCGGCCCTCATCTTCTGGATGAGCGCCAAAGACGGCACCACGCTCGATGAGAACTCGGGCATCATCTCGCTCGTGAAGGCATGGCTTGCCGCTGCCGCCCAGGCCATCTTCGGCCATCCGGTGGATGTGTCGCCCGTGGGCCATTTCTCCGAATACCTCGTATTCGGCGCCCTGCTGGCGAACGCCCTGCGCTGGCATATACCGCTGCGCCGCGCCGCCCTGCTCGCCATCGTTATCGCGAGCGCCTACGGCGTGACCGACGAGATCCATCAGATTTTCGTACCCATGCGTTCGTGCGACCCCGCCGATTGGGCGGTGGATACGGTTGCCGCCGCCCTGGGAGCGCTCATCGTCTTCGCCGTTCTGCGCAAACACGACCGCACCAAGCCGAGCCGTTAAACGAGCACCTTGAAGACGGCCTTCTTGACCGGCGCGGGCTCGCCCACCGCGATGCCCGGCTTGTGCCCATCGCCCGGGAAGCATGCCACGAACATGCCAGGCACCATGACCACCGACGCATTGGCGTGACCGCTCAGGAACATGTTGTCGGCCGCCTCGTCGAACGGTTCGGCCGCCAGCTTCTCAATCGGCTGCACGTCGATGCGCTCGGCGCCCGATACCACCACCTGCACGTCAATGTAGCGCCTGTGGGCCTCGAACGTGCACTCCTCGAACGGCTTGGTGGTGTACTCCGATACGTTGGCGAACAGCGCGTCGCCGTCGATGACATGGCGACCGGGCTCGAGTGCCGTCAAATCATGCGTGCGCGCGTATTCCACGGCACGGCGCACGCCTTCGTGGCCAATCTCGTTGAGGTCAATCGCGTCTATCGAGCCAAAAATCATGGGTATCCTTTCTTCTGTCATCAAAAGCGCGGAGCCGGCATCGTGCCAGCTCCGCACCGGTTTCCCGCAAACGTCGAACTAGCCCAGAAGCTCGCGGCCTGCCGCCTCGAGCGCATCGAGCAGCGCCTCTGCCCCATCGCGGCTCTCGTCCTTGGCGAACAGGTAGAGCTTGATCTTAGGCTCGGTGCCGCTGGGGCGCACGATGACCTTGCAATCGCCCTCCAAGCGGAACTCCACCACGTTGGCGCTGGGCAAGCCCGTATCGTCGTGCGCGTAATCCACAACGCCCACCACCGCACGGCCGGCAATCTCGGCCGGCGCCTTGCTGCGCAGGCGCGCCATGATGCCCTTCATGCGCGCGTCACCGTCGGCCCCGGGATACGCGATGGACACGGTGCGGTTGAGCCACCAGCCATACTTCGCATACAGGTCGCGCATCGCGTCCACGAGCGTCTTGCCCTGAGTGCGCCAGTAGCGCGCCATCTGACAGATGAGCATGCTGGCCACCACGGCATCCTTGTCGCGCACGTGCGTGCCGGCCAAATAGCCGTAGCTCTCCTCGAAGCCGAACATGAAGCGGTCGGCCTCTTCCGCCGCCTCCAAGCGCCCGATGACCTCGCCGATGTACTTGAAGCCGGTGAGCACGCGGCGCAGCTCGAAGCCGTACTCCGCGGCGATCGAATCGGCCATGGCAGAAGAAACGATGGTGGTCACCGCCACGCTACGCGTAAGGTCCTCGCCGCGTGCCGCCTTCTTGCGCGCGATGAAATCCATGAGCAGAATGCCCATCTCGTTGCCCGTGATGAGCGTGTAGTCGTCGCCGTCCTCGCAGGCCACGCCCACGCGGTCGGCGTCGGGGTCGGTGGCAAGCAGCAGGTCATAGGGCCTACCGGCCGCCTTGGCGCTGCGGCACTTCTCGATGCCGGCCTCAAGCGCGGCGCGCTCCTCGGGATTGGGGTACTCGCAGGTGGGGAAATCGCCGTTGGGCAAATCCTGGCCCGGCACCACGTTCACATACGGAATGCCGATGCGCTCGAGCGTCTGGCTCACGCACTCAAGGCCCGTGCCGCACAGCGGGGTGTACAAAAGCGAAAGCGGCGCCTCGGCCTCTCCGGGCTCCTCCTGCGACTGATCAAGCACAGCCGCGATGAAACGCTGGATGGTATCCTCGCCAATCCAGGAGATGGTGCCGTCGAATGCGGCCTTCTGGAAATCCACCGTCTTGGCGCACGGAGCCTCGCCGCCGGCGAAGTAGCCCAGCGCCGCGATGCGCTCCGAGATCTCAGTGGCAGCCTCGCTCGTGATCTGGCAGCCGTCGGGGCCGTAGACCTTGTAGCCGTTGTAGGCCGCGGGGTTGTGGCTCGCAGTCATATTGATGCCGGCGGAACAGCCCAAATCGCGCACGGCGAACGAAAGCGCCGGCGTGGGCTCAACGCGCGGATAGATATAGCTCTTGATGCCGTTAGCTGCCAGCACGCTCGCCGCCGTATCCACGAACAGCTCGCCCTTGTGACGCGAGTCGCGCGCAATGGCCACGCTGGGATTCTCGAAATGCGCATTCAGGTAATCCGCCAGGCCCTGGGTAGCGCGTGCCACCGTATACGCGTTCATGCGATTCGTGCCGGCGCCGATGATGCCTCGCAAGCCCGCCGTGCCGAATTCGAGATCCTTGAAGAACGCGTCCATGGCGGCGGAGCTATCGCTCTTCGCAGCAGCCTCGGCCATGGCGTCGAGCTCTGCGGCAAGCTCCTCCATCTTGATGAAGTCGGGCGCAAAGCCGCACTTCAGCGTATCGCCCTCGACATTGGCGCGCCATTCCTGGAGCATCGATTCGATTCTCTCGTCGTTCACCTTTGCTTCCTCTCTTCGCGGCTTCCGCCATCGCAGCGCAGCCCTCTATGTCATACCGCCGCACCCAAGCACGGCCCGTCTTGCATTATCCCGTCATTTTGACGCTAATTTGTCCGTTTGGGCGCAATTTTTGCGTCAAAATGACGGGATTCCTTTAAAGAAGAGCCCGCCGGAATACCCTAGACGCTTACCGCGGGCCCACATTGCAATGGCG
>CAUWMI010000098.1:0-9432 GCA_963559755.1 uncultured Slackia sp.
GTTCTTCCATAATTCCAAGATGAATCATATGGTACGCCCCGCCTTGAGAAATCCCGTCATTTTGACTCTATTCCCATCTCGAAACGATCGTTTTAGCGTCAAAATGACGGGATTCCTTCGCACGCATCATACAGCGCGCAGAAGCGGGCGCTCGCGGCGGAAGCGAGGCGCCTCCGCCGCCCATAAGCCGGACCTATTGGTTGCGCAGGTCGAGGATGCGCTTCGCCTTGCCCTCGCTGCGCTCGATGCTCATGGGCTCCACGAACTTGATCTCCACGGCAATCTGGAGGTTGCTCTTGAGCTCGGCCGCCAGGCGCTTCTTGAGGTCTTCCAGCGCGCGAATCTCGTCGAACGGGAAATCGGGCGCGGTTTCCACGCGTAGCTCCACGCGGTCGAGCGGGCCCTTGGTGGTGAGCACGATCTGGTAATGGGTCACCAGCTCGGGGAAGCCCGTGACCACCTGCTCGATCTGGGACGGGAACACGTTCACGCCGCGGATGATCATCATGTCATCGGTGCGGCCCACGATGCGGTCGATCTTGCGATGCGTGCGGCCGCACGGGCAATCCTCGACGATGACGCGGGTGACGTCGCGCGTGCGGTAGCGCACGAGCGGGCAGCATTCGCGGGTGAGCGTGGTAATCACGAGCTCGCCCCACTCTCCGTCGGGCACGGGCTCGAGGGTGTCGGGGTTCACGATCTCGAAGAAGAACTGGTCCTCGGCCACATGCAGGCCGTGCGCGGCGGAGCACTCCATGGCAACGCCCGGGCCCATGACCTCGGAGAGGCCGTACACGTCGCAGTACTGCACGCCGAGCTTCTGGCGAATCTCATCGCGCATGCCCTCGCTTGCGGGCTCGGCGCCCAGGATGACGCCGGAGATGGCGAAATCCTCAGCGGGGTTGTAGCCCATCTCGATCGCGGTGTCGGCGATCAGCAGTGCATAGGACGGCGTGCAAGCCAGGATATCGGTCTTGAGGTCGCGCATCATCTGCACCTGGCGCTTGGTGTTGCCGGAGCTGGTGGGGATGACGGTGCAGCCCGCCGCCTCGCCGCCCGCATGGGCGCCCAAGCCGCCGGTGAACAGGCCGTAGCCATACGATACCTGGATGGTGGAATCGGCGTCGCCGCCCACCATGTAGATGCCGCGCGCGAAGCAATCGCCCCAGTTCTTGAGGTCGTTGGCGGTGTGACCGACGACGGTGGCCTGGCCGGTGGTGCCGGACGATGCGTGAATGCGGGCAACGTCATGATTGGGCGCGGCAAACAGACCGAAGGGATACGCGTCGCGCATATCCTGCTTCACGATAAAGGGAAATCGCGTGATATCTTCCAGGGATTCTATGGCATAGGGATCAATGCCCGCCTCATCGAAGCGTTCCTTATACAGCGGAATACGCTCGTAGGCGTAGGCGACCGACTTTCGCAGTCGCTCAAGCTGCAGCGCCTCAAGCTCGGCGCGCGGCATGGTCTCGATTTCCTCCTGGTAGTACATCTCGGTTCCTTTCACGCTCGAACCTCGCCCGCCCTTGTAGCGCTCGGGGTACGTGCCCAGAAACCCGTTCGGGATCGAAACCGTACCGCCACGGCGCAGCGCGATGCGGGCCTTTCCCTTATCGCGAAGCAAGCGGGAGCCATGCCCTGCGTCCCGCCCGTTTCGGTACTGTCATACTTTAGTGCGTTAAAGTGCTTTCGTAAAGAGAGAAATTGTTAAATCGAGGTGAATTGATGCGGAAACCTACTGCGCGGCCTCCAGAGCTTGGCCACGCTTGAGGGCGCGCCATCCCTTGAAGGTGTAGACGACCGTGGTGATGGTGGCGAGCACGAGGCCCACGTACACGAACCAGATGCCCCACGAGACGGGCTGGGCGTTAAAGCCCGGCAGCCATGCGATATCGCACATGCCAGCGCCCGGAACCTGCGGGAAGTTGAGGAGCAGGCCCGCGAAGCCCACGAACAGAAACGTGGTAGCCACCTTGCCCAAGTAAATCACCGGCACGCGCTGCTTCCAACGGAACATCAGATACGCCCCGCCGCCCAAAAGGTAGGCATCGCGCACGATGACAAACACGATGATCCACAGCGGCAGGCGCCCCACGATGAGCAGACCCACCACGCCGAACACCATCAGCAGGCGATCGACCGCCGGATCGAGAATCTGGCCAAGACGCGACACCGTATGCGTGCGGCGCGCAATCTGGCCGTCGAGGAAATCGGTGGAGGCCGCGACGGCGAACAGCAGGGTCGCCAGCAGGTCATACCCGTTGAGCAGCAGAACGAAATACGCAGGAATCATGCACAGGCGTATGAACGTGATCACGTTGGAGATCGTGAATATCTTATTGGTGACTTCTTGGTTGTTGTTGGCCATCACTGCATCCCAACTAGCCGTAAATAAAGCAAAACGAGGCCCGCCACTTCCGGCGAGCCTCGGCGATTGTAGCATCTTTTGTTTACGGCGATGCGCTACCTGGGCGAATTGATGAATACCGTCACCGCGACGTTAACAAAACGTGGGAATGACGTGATGGTCGGCCATCGTAAACGAGAGGATAGCCACATACCGCACGGCAGCCCTCCCGCACATATCTTATGAGCTTACGCGTCCTGCTCTTTGGCAGCCGCTTCGCGCGCGGCCTTGGCAGCCTTGGCGGCCGCGATGCGCGCCTCGCGTTCGGCGGCCTTGGCGGCAAGCTCCTCCTCGCTCGGCTGCGGCTTGAACTCAGTATGCACATGCTTGGTGGTGGCAGGAGCGGTATAGGTGGGCTCCATGGTCAGCGAATGCTTGGGGCACTCGCGCACGCACGCGCCGCACTGGACGCAGCGGAAGCCGTCCACGGTCCAGGTGCCGGCCTTCTTATCCACCGCGATGGCCTCCGTGGGACAGCGCTTCTGGCAGATGCCGCACAGGATGCATTCCTCGATATTGTTCGACACATGACCCTTGAGGCCTTCCGGCATAGGACGCGTCTGCACGGGATACAGAACGGTCTCGGGCTTGCCGAAAAGCGACCGCAGGGTCATCTTTCCTAGTTTGAAGCTACCCATGAGTCCTTACCTTTCGCAGCAGCTGATACAGGGGTCGATGGTCAGAATGATGTTGGGCACGTCGGCCAGCTCGCAGCCTTCAAGCGCCTTGACCATGCCAGCGAGGTTCTGGCTGGTGGGCGTGCGCATGCGCATGCGGTCGAGGTTCTTGGTGCCGTTGCCGCGCGCGAAGTAGTAGCACTCGCCTCGCGGCTGCTCGAGCACGTTGGACGCCATCGCGCCGTCGGCCGGCGTGAGCTTGCTCTTCTCGCCGATGCCGTCGTGCGGAATCTTGCTCACGAGCTCCTTGATGATGTCGATGGACTGCTCCACCTCAGCGGCGCGCACCTTGACGCGTGCATAGCAGTCGCCTTCGTCGGAGAGGATGGGCTGGAAGTTCTCCAGGTCGCCGTAGCCGCCGCGGCCCAGCATGCGGCAGTCGTATGCGACGTTGGACGCGCGGGCGAAGGGGCCCACCATGCACAGCGCCTCGGCCTCTTCCTGCGAGAGATAGCCCACGCCCACCAGGCGGCTTGCAACGGAGTAGTCGTTGACGAACGCGTTGCAGATCTCGTGGTACTCGCCGCGGATGCCCTCAAGCTTGTCAACGATGGCATAGAGCTCGCTGTCTTCGATGTCGCGGTTCACGCCGCCGATGTTGACCGCCGAGAGAATGACGCGGCCGCCCGTGGTGGCCTCGAAGATGTCGAGGATGCGCTCGCGCAAACGCCAGCAGTGCATGAACAGCGCCTCGAAGCCAAAGGCATCGGCGCCCAGGCCCATCCACAGCAGATGCGAATGCATACGCGAGAGCTCGTGCCAGATGACGCGCAGGTATTGCGCGCGCTTGGGAACCTCAACGCCCATCAGGTCTTCCACCGTTTCGGCGTATCCCAAGGAATGGCCGAAGCTGCAGATGCCGCAGATGCGCTCCGCAACGTAGATGAACTGGTGTATGTCGCGCTTTTCCACGAGCTTCTCGAGGCCGCGGTGGATGAAGCCGATCTGAGGGATGACCTCGATGACGCGCTCGTCCTCGACCACCAGGTCGAGATGGAGCGGCTCCGGCAGCACGGGATGCTGCGGGCCGAAGGGAATCACGGTAGCCTTGCCCATGCTACTCACCGCCTTTCTGCGCCGCATCGCGTGCGACTTTAGCCTCGAACGCCGCACGAACCTTGGCGGCCTTCTCGGGGTCCATATCCTTGATGCGCTCCTCCATCTGGGCGCGCTTCGCCTCGATGTCGTCAGCGGGGGAAGGCGCGGAAGCGGCAGGTTCGGCGGAAGCCTGCGCGACGGCCTGAGCGGCCTCCTCCATGCGCTTCTTGAGCTTCACCTCGAACGCCGCACGCATGCGCTCAGCCTTCTCGAGGTCGAGTCCCGCGATCTTCGCCTCGAACGCGGCGCGCTCGGCCTCGGGGTCGATAGGCTTGGGCGCAGGCTGCGCGGCGGGCGCGGGAGCCTCCGCCGCAGCCGGAGCCGGGACTGCCCCCTCCCCTGCGGCGGCTGCCTTGGCCTTGGCCTCCTTGGCCGCCTTTGCCGCGGCGATGCGGGCGGCCTTCTCGCGCGCCGCCTTCTGCTCGGGCGAAATCACGGCCATGGGCGTATCCATCGCCACCTGGTAGAAGCGGCCGGCGAAATCGATCTTGTTGCCCTCGACCTTCACGCCGAAGAGATCATGCGCCTCGTTCTCGAACGGGAAAGCCGAAAGAAAGTAGCCCGTCACCGAAGGCACGGTCTGGGTAGCCGGGTCATAGCCGCCGATCACGTAGTTCTCCAGCTGCCAGGTGCCCTCGTCGTCCTGCTTGATGAAGCTGTACACCAGATCGATGCCTTCGTCGGCCATCGCGCACAGCATCTGAGCGAACCGGTAGCCCGCGTCATGCTTGGCGCGCGTCAGGTTCAGAAGGTCGCCGAGTTCGATCGGCGTGAACGTGCTTTGGAACGCCATACGTTACGCCCCCTTCTTCTTGGCCGCGGCCAACGCGGCGGATTTCTCTTCGAGGATGCCGATGCCCTGCACCACGGCGTCGATGATAGCCTCGGGGCGCACCGCGCAGCCGGGCGCGTACACGTCCACGGGAATGGCCTTGTCCACGCCGCCCACGACGTTGTAGCAGTCGTGGAAGATGCCACCCGAGCAGGCGCACACGCCGCACGCCACGACCACCTTGGGCTCTACCATCTGGTCATAGATCTCCTTGATGACGGAGATGTTCTGCTCGTTCACCGAGCCCGTGACCAGGAAGATGTCGGCATGCTTGGGGTTGCCGGTGTTGATGATGCCGAAGCGCTCCACGTCGTAGAGCGGCGTCAGCGCGGCCAGCACCTCGATGTCGCAGCCGTTGCAGCTGGAGCCATCGTAGTGAATGACCCAGGGAGATTTGGAAACACTGCTCATATTCTCACTCCTACACAAGCACGAGGAAGATATATGCCACCAGGCCGCCGATGTTGGCGATGCCCGCGACGAGCGCCACGATCCAGGACAGCTTCAGGCACTTCTGCCACTTCACGCGCGCGAAGTTGTTGTCGATCCAGATCTCGAGGAGGAACGTCGCCAGCGCCACGATAACCGCGAGCGCGATGGAGGCGGGGTTGCTCCACACGAAGAACATGGCGATCCAGCCCAGGAACAGCACCGTTTCGCACCAGTGCATGATCTCCACCTTGGCGAGCGTCTTCCCGCTCATCTCGGTAGTGATGCCCTTGACGAGCTCCTGATGCGCGTGGTGGCTGTACGACAGGTCGAACGGCGACTTGCGCAGCTTGATGGTCAGGATGAACAGCAGGCCGAGGAACGCAGGGATGCAGGCCACGATCAGCGGCAGCGGCGTGTTGGCGATGCCGGCCACGTCGAAGGTGGCCCATCCGCCCAGAACGCCGAGCCCCAAAAACATGCTCACGGCCACGATGAGGACCATGGGCTCGTAGGCCATGACCTGCAGCGTCTCGCGGTCGGCGCCTACCTCGGAATACACCGAGCGCGCGGAGTATGCGGCCAGGATGAAGAACAGCGCCGCGAGCGTGACCAGGAACACGCACAGCAGGAAGTTGCCGCCCGCGAAGAACACGCCGCCCGCGATCAGGGTGAACACGAGCGCACAGGTCACGTAGGTGCCTTCCACGGTGTTCACGCTCACGTCATCCTTGGCGATGAGCTTGCGCACGTCGTAATAGGGCTGCAGAAGCGGCGGGCCCACGCGGCCTTGCATGCGCGCGGTAATCTTGCGATCGATGCCGGCAAGGAGGCAGCCCACCACAGGCCCCACGATCACGAAAACGATGATGCCAATGATGGTGGCGAGCCAGTTCTCGTTGAACGAGGTGAGCGACACATACAGCGGAATCGAGATCTCGCCCGACACGCCCGGCGCCGCAAACGCGCTGATGACAAGGCCTGCCACCATGATGACGGCCGTGATGACGGTAGCCGGCCTATCCAGCACCTTCTCGCCGAAGATGTTCTCGAGGTACCAGTTGCGCGTCGTGGCCTCGCGCTCGCCGCCCAGGGCACCCTTGAACACGCGACGGTTGGAATCCACCGTGATGCCCGCCATGTAGGGCGCGACGATCTTCTTCTTGGACTTGCCCAGCGTGCCGAACATGACCACCACGATGAAGGCCACGATAATCGACATCAACAGCAGGTTGTCCATGCCGATGGTGGCGCCGAAGCTGCCGAACACGCCGTAGAGGTACGGCTCCACAAACACGCTCGAGATGCTGGGAAAGAACACGCAGCACACCACCACGAGCAGCGCCATGAGCACGATGGACACCCACTCGGTGCGATGCACGGTGAGCTCCTCGTTCTCGCGGTGCGCGGCGATGCCGGCCAACTTGCCCAGCCACTTGCCCCAGAACATGAACGTGGCCGCGCTGCCGAAGGCCAGCAGAATCAAAAGCACGACCTGGCCGGTGGTGCTGAACGACACGAGGGTGGCCCACTTGGACACCAGCATGCCAAACGGCGCGATGAACATGCACATGATGCCCAGCATCATGAAACGGGCCAAGCGCGGCATGCGCTCGAAGAGCTCGTCCATGTCCTCGATGTTGCGGCTGCCGATGTGGTGCTCGGCGGTGCCCACGCACAGGAAGAGCAGACTCTTGGCCACAGCATGGAAGATGACCAGGAAGATGGCCGCCCACACGGCTTCCGGCGTGCCGACGCCGGCGCATGCGGTGATGAGGCCAAGGTTGGCGATGGTCGAGTACGCGAGCACGCGCTTAGCGTTGCTCTGCGAGATGGCGAGGAACGAGCAGAACGCAAAGGTGAGGCCGCCCACCAGCACCACCATGACGCTCGCCGCGGGGAACACGAGGAACAGCGGCGAAAGCTTGACCAGCAAGAACACACCGGCCTTCACCATGGTGGACGAATGGAGCAGCGCGCTCGTGGGCGTGGGGGCAACCATGGCGCCCAAAAGCCAGGTGTGGAACGGCATCTGCGCGGCCTTGGTCATGCCGGCGAACGCGAGCAGCGCTACGGGCACGGCGAAGAGCGCAGATCCGGTGGCCGACCCCGCCGCGAGGAACTCGTTGAACAGCAGCGGCAGCCCGTTGAGCGCCGCGTACACGATCGCGATCTGGAACGCGATGCCGCCGAGCATGTTCATCACGATCTGGCGGAACGCGTTGTTCATGGCCTCGTTGGTCTTGGTGAAGCCGATCAGCAGGAACGAGCACAGCGTGGTGACTTCCCAGGCGGTGTAGATCCACGCCATGTTGTCGGAGAGCACGATGTTGAACATCGCCGAAAGGAACGCGAACATGATGGCGAAGAACCACGGGCGGCGGTCCTTCTGCTCGGGGTGATGCGCCTGGAAATCCTTCATGTAGCCCAGGCCGTACACGCAGATGCCCGAGCCCACGATGCCGATGATCAGCGCCATGATAACGGTCAGCTGGTCGACGCGCATCTGGCTCTCGAAGTGCACGCCGTGCTGCACGGTGAGCTCGAACCACAGGCACACGCCAATCTGAATGAGCGCCAAGATGAGCGGCAGCAGACGGCGATAACGCACCGCATAGCACACCACGAACACGCCCACCGTGAGGTCAATTGCCACATTGACGGCGCTGAGGAAGCCGCTCCATTCATGGGGCAATTGGAAATACACGGGGCTTGCGCCTAGATACATGCCGGCGAACACGATAGAGAGCACGCCGATGAGCACGGCGAAGCCTATCGCGATCGCGTCGCGCGCCTTGTCGTTGCGCACCGCGAGCATGAGCAGCGCGGCCACGCAAGGCACCATGATGAGGGCGACGATCATCTCCATTGTGAATGTTCCCCCTTTGCCTTACTCGTTCCGAAACATTCGCATAACAAAAGCGGCGAGGGTTACTCGCCAATGGACACTTTAGCAAAGTGGATTGCCGTTCACCGGTAATTGAGACTGAATCACTTGCGTTTCGGGGTAAGCGCTTCGGTAAGCGGAGCGTCACGCCCCCTTCTAGCGGAGCGCCTTGTTTAAGCCACGCCCATCCTCAATCTACGATCCCCTATCCGCACGCCCGCCCTCTCCTGCCCGAACGGCCGCCTTTTATTCGCACCCCATCCGTACATCCCACCCCATCCGCAAGCCCTTTCCTCATACGCAAGTCCACTCCCCATCCGCAAGTCCACTCCCCGCCCACCCGCGCGCCCATCCCCATCCGCAAGTTCTGCGCACTTTCATGCAAGCCGCCACGTTTTTTTTATTAACGAAACAAAACGTATAAAAAAGCAAATATTGGGTAACTCCTTTATGACGATGATATTTTGACCAGGCATTATGCTGGACAAAGTTATTGCATTGCGGATATGCGCCGTTGTAAGGCGGATTTCGTCACGCAAATAAGGCCGTTTTTATACGCGCCTCCCGATAACTTAGCCAATAAGAGGTTTTTTATACCAAGCACCATAGGCTTTCGGCCATGCGTCATAGAACCCCTACGCAGAAGCCGTCAATAGCTCGCGGCCAGCAGGCAAAGATGTCCGACACAGTCCGCGACCGAAAACCCCAATCAACTCTTTTACCTGGTCATTCCGCAATCGTCCAAACGGCAACCGAGCAGATAATCTTGCCGTAGCATCGCACGAAGTCTTTCGCCCCTGTGCTCAAAATCTTTCACCGTGGTCTGGAATTTCCTATGCAGATCGAGGCGAATGCGGTGAGCAAATTCAGGGAACTTTGAAGCCGACATAGAATCAAGCGTTGCAACGTAATAGCTATACCCTTCGCCCAAAAGGATATTAGCTTTGCGGGCGTCCCGCGCCACGCCTTCACGAGTGAAATGCCCATCATCACCATGGTACTCGACGATCACACGTTGCTTCTGCCACACCAAATCACATTCGAAATAAGGCAAACCACGCGAATCCCAGCGCACACCGCCTGCAAGATTACCTTTGTC
>CAUWMI010000099.1:0-9280 GCA_963559755.1 uncultured Slackia sp.
GGAATCGCGGCATCATTGCCTATACCTCATGCTACAATACGGCCATGGCTGGAAAGCCCCATTCCTCAGCCGTCAAACTTTGGATGGTGGGGCGGCCCAGTACCTACGATGCATGGCCAGGCTTATGCCTGGCCATTCTCATCTCCTGAGCCATCCCGTTTGCGTTTATGTCTCTCCCATTCACTTCGAATAGCATCGAAGATCGTAGCCAAGGCCGAAAGCGCGGCAAGAGTTTCAAGAACAATGTGAGCAATGCTTGCAAGGTTCATAAGGCAACACCTCCAAAAAATCGAAGGGCCGCCCACACATTGGGACTCGCCAGCCACCTCAATCCTGGCATACAAACCTTGCCGCTCTTTGTTCTCGGCGTACCTTAAAACCTTGCTAAAATCTTGCCGATTTGCACTCTGCTTCTCGTCAAAATCTTCCCGGTTTTCGATTCGCCTTTGAACAGAATTTCGGAACCTGCGCCCGTTGCTCCTTGTCTTTTCGTGCACCATAACAAAGGAGCCGCACGAGGCGGCTCCCTGATAGTTGGAACTACGTTGTTGCTCAGCGGCCCGCGCTTGATCAGCCCGGCAACCCTTACTTCCCCAGACGCTTCTCCAGAGCATCGTTGATGGTCTTGAGCGCCTTGATGCGCGCGTAGTACTTGTTGGTGGATTCAAGGATGGTCCACGGCGCATACTCGGTCGAGGTCAGGCGGAACATATCATTAATCGCAGAGGCGTACTGCGGTGCCTTGTCGCGATTGCGCCAATCCTCAGGCGTGATCTTCCACTGCTTCTCAGGCGTGTTCTCGCGCTCGATGAAGCGACGCAGCTGCTCGTCGCGGTCAACCGCCACCCAGAACTTGATCAGCAGCGCGCCCCACGCATTGAGCTCCTGCTCGAACTCGTTGATCTCATCGTACGCGCGACCCCACTCCTCGGGGCTGGCGAACCCTTCCACGCGCTCCACCAGCACGCGGCCGTACCAGCTGCGATCGTAAATGCCCACATGGCCGGCACGCGGCAGACGCGTCCAGTAGCGCCACAGATGCGGATGCATCAGCTCGGGCTTGGTAGGTGCCGGGCTGGGGAAGATCGTGTACGCACGCGCATCGATCGCCTGCGCCACACGCTTGATGCTGCCGCCCTTGCCGGCCGCATCGTCACCCTCATACACCAGCATCAGCGGCACGCGCGCCAGATACATCTCAAGCTCAAGCTCGCCCAGACGCTTCTGTTCGCGCTTCAGCTCCTCGCGATACTCTTCTCGCGTAAGCGCCAGCGAGTAGTCGATATCCTCCAGGCGCGGCGGATGCTTGACCATAGTGAAGCGAGAATGGCGCGGTGCGAGCGCCGCGGCCTCCTCCGCCTGACGCTTGGCCTCTTCCATCACGCGCGCGGTTTCTTCCTCAGAACGGTTGCGCGGATCGGTCGCGGCAAGCAGGCCGGCGCTGTTCTGCTGAGCCTTAAGCGCCGCCGCAGCAGCCGCAGGATCGGCGCCCTTTTCCAGTGCGCGCTCCATCGCATTAACGATAGTCTGGGCAATCACCAGGTTGGCGGTACGCTTGTCCTCGCCGTTGACGATGGTCCAGCGCGCGAAATCGTAGTCGGTCATGCGCAAAAGCTCGTCGTAGCGCTCATACGTCTCGTCGTAGTCTTTCAGATGCTTAAGATCGCGGTCGGTCACACGCCATGCAGTCGACGGATTGGAGCGCAGCTCGCGCAGGCGCTTCTTCTGCGCCTCTTTGGACACATGCACGAAGAACTTCACGATCACATAGCCATCGGCTGCAAGCTGGCGTTCGAACTCGCCGGCGGCGGCGCGGTAGGTTTGCGTGAGGTCCTCTTTATCGGTGTAGAGCAAACGACGGGCGGCCGCGGTGTACCAGCCGCGCTCGTAGATGGTCATCTCGCCGCGCATGCCCAGAGAATCCCAAAATTCCTGCATGAACGGCTGGAACCCGGTCACGCCGGTGCCCATGTCGCGGAAGCGCTTGGCCTCCTCCTCGTCGAAGTTGGAGAGCACATGCACATGCGTCGCGCGGGCGTCAAGGTTGTGCAGCAAGTCGCCAATGCGGCTGCCCTTGCCGGCACCTTTCCAGCCTTCGAACAGCACCACAAGGCCCAGGCCCTCGGAGCGTGCCTGCTGCTGAAGCACCACGAGCTTCGACAGAAGAGCGTCGTAAGCGGACTTGTATTCCTCCTTGGGAGTCTTGATAGAAAGATCGACCTGTTCAAGCATGAAGCTACCTGCTTTCTCTCGTGCAACGACCCCTGGGTCGACGGGGACGCGCATCTCCCTCGGCGTGCGCCGCTTCCGTGACCGCCGCTCGCGTTCGACGACGTGCCGCTCGCATTCTGGCGCGCCTTTCTATTTTACGCGAATTTGACCTTGAGGCCTTCACCAATTGCTTCATGTCGGGTAAGACGCCTCACGTACGGAAACAATGGAGTAACCGCTCCTCGAATCGCGTGCCTGCGCGCGGAAACAAACACTTCAACCGCTATAATGAAATTGTGGTCGGCTACACGCAAGTCGCATCACTTTTGTACACATGACAAGGCGTCCCGCGTTCGCGCGGCTCCTTCCAAGAGCCCAACACGTCTCAGCGGTTCGCATGCAAGAGCTCGAGGAGGGATCCACATGGCGGACGACATCACCACCACGGCGGAAGGCGGCGAAGCAAGCGGCCGCAAGGCCGCAACGGCTACGTCCGACAAATCCGAGAAAAAAGCCAAAGACGGCAAGAACAAGACGGTCAAATCCCGCCCCAGCCGCAAGCCCTACATGCAGAACCGCGAGCTTTCGTGGCTCGAGTTTAATAAGCGCGTGCTTGACCAGTCCACCGATCCCGCCGTGCCCCTGCTCGAACGCATGAAGTTCATCGCCATTTGGCGCTCGAACCTTGAGGAATTCTTCATGGTACGCGTGGGCAGCCTGCTTGACCTGGAGCTTGCCAAAGAGGTCGTCTATGACAGCAAAACGGGCATGACGCCCGCCGAGCAGCTGGACGCCGTGTATGCGCGCGTGCGCGAGCTGACCCCCAAGGCGTCGGAGGATTTCCGCATGGTGCGCCACCAGCTCGAGGCGGCCGGCATCCATCAACTCTACCCCGACGAGCTCACCCCCGCTCAGCTCGAAGAGCTGGACGATTACATGGAGATGAACGTGCTGCCGCTCGTCTCCCCACAGATCATCAACTCGCTGCACCCGTTCCCCCACCTGGAGAACGGCGCGCTCTATATAGCCGTGCGCTTGGACGACCAGGCCGAGCCCGAAAAGGCAAAAGCCCGCGCCAAGGCCGCCGAGAACGTGATCATGGGCATCATCCCCATGCCGCGCGACTGCGACCGCATCATTCCGCTGAAAGATCCCAACGGCGGCTACGCCTTCATCCTGCTCGAGCATGCGCTTGAGATGGCGGCCGATCATATCTTTGAGATGTACCCGGTAAAGCATGCCAACGTTATCCAGGTGACGCGCAATGCCGACCTCGACATGCACGAGGAATCCGACGAATACGATGAGGATTTCCGCAGCCACATGCAGCGCATCCTGAAGAAGCGCGGACGCCTTGCCCCCGTGCGCCTGGAAAGCGAGCGCCCGCTTTCGGACACCACCGAGCGCTTCCTGTGCAAGCGCCTCGGCCTCAAGCGCAACCAGGTGTACTCCGTGGGCATGCCGCTTGACATGGGTTATTCCTGGGGTCTGGCGGGGCTGATTGGCCCCGAGCGCGCCGCTGCGCTCACCGATGAACCGGCAAGCCCGCAGTGGCCCGACTGCCTGGTGCGCGGCGTGAGCGTCATCGAGCAGGTCCAGCACAAGGATGTCATGCTCTCCTACCCCTACGAATCCATGGACCCGTTCGTGCACCTGCTGCAGGAAGCCGCCATCGACCCGGATGTCATCTCCATCAAGATCACGCTGTACCGCCTGGCCAGCCAGTCGCGCCTGGCCGAGGCCCTGATCACCGCCGCCGAAAACGGCAAGGAGGTCACGGCGCTGTTCGAGCTGCGTGCCCGTTTCGACGAGAGCAACAACATCGAGTGGTCGCAGCGCTTTGAGCAGGCCG
Source organism: uncultured Slackia sp. (assembly GCA_963559755.1). Taxonomy (GTDB): domain Bacteria; phylum Actinomycetota; class Coriobacteriia; order Coriobacteriales; family Eggerthellaceae; genus Slackia. Next base: position 4,064 of record CAUWMI010000099.1, read on the forward strand.
GATGCAATATCATCTACGGCTTCCGCGACTTCAAGGTGCACTCCAAGATCTGCGCCATCACGCGCCGCGGCAAGGACGGCCTGCAGTTCATCACGCAGCTGGGCACCGGCAACTACAACGAAAAGACGGCCAAGCTCTACACCGACCTGTCCATGATTACCTGCGATCCCCGGATCGGCATGGACGCGTCCAAGTTCTTCCGCAACATGCAGCTTGAGACCATCGCCGACGATTACAAGCGCCTGTGGGTGGCCCCGCTCATGATCAAGCAGAACATCTGCGCCGCCATCGACGAGGAGATTGCCAAGGCCCAGGCTGGCAAGCCGTGCGGCATCATGATGAAGACCAACTCCGTGACCGACAAGGACGTCATTGAGAAGCTGGCCGAGGCCAGTCGCGCCGGCGTGAAGGCCACGCTGCTCGTGCGCGGCATCTCGTGCCTGGTGCCCGGCGTACCCGGCCATACCGACAACATCCGCGTGGTGAGCGTGGTTGGTCGCGAGCTGGAGCATTCGCGCATCTACATGTTCGGCGCCGAGGACGACCCCGAGCGCAAGATTTATCTGTCCAGCGCCGACCTGATGACCCGCAACCTGGACAAGCGCGTGGAAATCGCCTGGCCGGTGAGCGATCCCGACCTGCGTGCTAAGGTTGTGAACTACTACAACACCATGCTCTCCGACACCGCCAAGCTGCGCGAGCTCAAGCCCAACGGCGCCTACACCGAGCTGTATCACTTCGTGCCGCGCCGCCCCGACGGCAGCTTCGCCGCCAAGCCGTTCGACGCGCAGGATCACCTGATCAAGGAGGCCTATATCGCCGCCGAGCGTGCCCCGAAGGCGCCGAGCCGCGACTTCATCATGCATGCGGTGAGCACGCAAATCGAGGCGCTTGACGAGGAGGCACGCGATGACGAGGCCGCCTTGGATTACGAGCGCGTTCCCGCCCGTCGCGCAAGCGCCATCGATTCGGAGATGGAATCCGAAAGCGCCGGCTATCAGGGTAAAAACGATAGCAACACGACCAACACCGCTGATTACGACGGTGGCATGAGCGACCTGGATGAACCGGCAGACTCCGCCGCTGAGGAAAAGGCTGCTCCGGCCGCTGAGGCCAAGCCCGCGGTTTCCGCCCCCGAGGTTGAGGTGAAGCCGGAAGCTGAGCCCGCCGAGGCACCCGCTCCCGAAGCCAAACCCGAGACCAAGCCCACGGTGAGCCAGCGTATCGAGGCCGCCGAAGCCGCCAAGGCCGAGGCAGCGGCACCTGCCGAGCAGGCCGCAGCGCCTACGGCAGAGCCCGCGCCCGCTCCAGCCGAAGAGCCCAAGAAGAAGGGCTTCTTCGCCAGGCTGTTTGGCATGTAGGGCATAGCTCCTCGAACGCATACCGCACCCGACGCAAAGGGCGAATCCATTGGGATTCGCCCTTTCTCTTTACTCCGTAGCTTCTTCACTCCAAAGCTCAAACCGGTGATGAATTTCGGGGAGCACATTTAGATTTTCTTACAAGAGAGCGATAGAGACCCAAGCATTGTTTGATGGCCTCCTCTTTGGAGACGCCCGCCAGGCGTACCTTATGGGCGAACGCCAATACCTCCCCCATCTTGGGGCCCGGCTCAACGCCGGCCGCAATCAAGTCGTCGCCTTTCACATACGGGCGGGCCATAAGCTCCTCAAAACGTTGCAGATGGCCGGCAAGCCTATCTTCCACCGTGGCAAACGGCTCGCCGCCGGTGCTGCCCTCCCAATCGGACTGCGCAAGCAAACACAGATCCGCTGGGCAGCAGCTTTCGTCAAATAACTTGGTGAACGACTTCTGCTTTGCGTTGGCGTTAAGGAGCGAACCGGGCCGCATGTGCAGCTTGACCATGTTCAGCACGTATTGCCTGAGACGCTTTTCGTGAAACACGCGATCCAAGAATGCCGCCGCCACAGCAATACCCTCGTTCTCATGGCCGTACGACACGATGCGCCCCGTTTCAAGCCTGAACGTAGCCTTGGGCTTGCCCATGTCGTGGCACAGGGCAGAAAGCATCAAGCCCAGAGGCCAGCTCGCTCGATCACGCAGAGCGGCGGCGCTATCCAGCACCAGCATAGTGTGCTCAAACACATCGCCCTCGGGGTGAAAACATGGGTTCTGCTCCACGCCAATCAGCGCATTCACTTCGTCGAACCACCCCTTGAGCTGGTCCATCTCGCGCAGCGCCCGAAAGTACAGAGAAGGCCGCCTGGCCTTGAGCAGCGCCTTTTTGGTCTCCTCTGCGATGCGCTCGTGAGGAAGATGCTCGAGCTGCATAGTGCGACACAGCTCGACGGTGGAAGCATCGATGCGCATGTCGAAACGCGCGGCGAATTGCGCCGCCCGCAACACGCGCAGAGGATCTTCGCCGAATGTACCCCCATCAACATGCTTAATCACGCCGGCGCGCAGATCGGCAAGCCCGCCGTAAGGGTCGGAAACATCACCCGTCAGCACATCCTCATACAGCGCATTCATGGTGAAATCGCGACGGCGGGCAGCCTCTTTGATGCCCAGCGCAGGGTTGACCCGCACTTCGAAGTCGCGGTGCCCCTTGCCCACGCACACCTCGGTACGCGGAAGCGCCACATCGATATCGTTGCCGAACAGCTTGTAGATGCCGAAAGACTCGCCAACCCGCATCACGGTTCCGAATTCGCTCAGAATGCGCTCGAGCTCCTCCCGGCAAACCCCATGGACTTCGATGTCGAGGTCTTTGGTCTTGCGCCCCAAAATCGCATCGCGCACGCAGCCGCCCACGAAATACGCGCGCCCGCCCCGTGCCGCAACCGCCTGAGCGAACTCTCTCGCACACGTAATCTCGGGGGAGTCCAAGCGCTCGTATTGTCCTTCGCCTGCAGTCGCCATACTCAAACCTCCGACCTATGCGTGCATTCGCCTTCCACTTCGCATCATACGCAAATGCGTCCAGAACGCAAAAGAACGCGCCGCGGCGAAAAGCCACGGCGCTTGGCGGATGCGGTTCGCTGACTTTAGGCAATCGTCCTACTTCGAAGCGGCCTCCCAAGGGTAGCCGCCTTCGGTTCCGCTGCCAAAACCAAGATCGCCAAGGAAGTTGGCGATGACCGTAAGCGGCCAACCGGAATCGCCCCAAAGCCACACGCCTATGCCATAAATTGCGATAACAACAATGACGGGCAGCAAATCTTCAAGATCCATGGTCGCCTCCCTTCGGCGTTGCTTATCTGTTAGCTTTATTCTCTCATGAACTGGGAAAACAACGCACGTTTGTTGCTGTTTTGTGCAAAAAATGATCCGCCCTTGTTATTGCGTCGAATAAAAGAGGCGATTCTGTCCATCCACGAAAATCGCGACGGCGATTTCGGGGCGGCTTTTGGCAAACTCGATACCGCCCTCAATACCCAGCGCGCACAGTGTGGTGGAAAAGCCATCGCAGTCAAAGCTCTTTGCCGCCACTACGGTGGCGCTTTCGACACCGGTCTGGATGGGCATGCCCGTACGCGGGTCTAGAATGTGACAATAACGCTTGCCGTTCAGCTCGAAGCAGCGTTCGTAAAGACCGCTCGTCACCACTGAGCCATCCGTTAAATTCACGGCGCCGAGAATCTTGGATGTGTCCTGCGGATTGCGGATGCCAACGGCAAAGGGGCTGCCGTCGGGCTTACCGCCGCCCACCACCACGTTGCCTCCCAGGTTGATAATAAAATGCCTCACGCCGCAGTCGCGCAAAAGCTCGCCGAGCCTATCGGCAATCCATCCCTTTGCCGTGCCGCCCACATCCACCATAGCGCCCGGCATGCCAAGCCGCGCCGTGCGGGCGCCCGGCTCGCCGCCAAGCTCAACACGGCGCCAGTCAACAAGCCCCAACCGCTCCCGCAGTTCATCGGCATCCGCCATCACGCCGCGCTGGAAATCCCACAAACTGGTGAGGGACCCCACCGTGATATCGAACCAACCAAGAGACTGCTCGCAATAGCGAAGGCTCCCTTGCAGCAAATCATACGTTTCATCCGCAATTGTCACGGCGGCGCCACCCGCCGCATTCAGCCGCGACACATCGCTATGCGGCAGCGTGCGCGAGAAAAGCCGCTCATAGCGCCGGCACGCCTCGACCGCCTGAGAAAAGGCCGGGAACACCGCATCGGCGTCTCCGTATGCGCTCAGGGAAATCTCGGTGTTGAAGGCGTAGAACGTGCATAGGTGCGGCCCCTGCAGGTCTTTGCCGCGCAGGTAATCCACATTATCTTCCAAAGGAATCGCATCGGGCATCGTAGCGCCTTTCGTCAGTCTTCGCCTGGGCATGCGGCGCACGCCGTCCATGGGTGCCGCAGAGTACCGCTGCATATTATAGAAGAGGCGTCTTCTGAACGCCGACGGCGAGCAGCGTCGCATGCGGCGTGGCGAGAATGGAGCCCGGAGTCTCGTACATTGGCTGCGGTCATATGAGGCCTGCTACCTCGCATGGCCCGTAGTCGAATGGGGCCTGTATCTCGCATGGTCTGCGGTCGCATGCGACCCGCCGGCCGCACATGAGACCGCAGTCGCACATGGGCTCAGCGTGCGCAAGCCAAAGCCCCTCCTTCTCAACGAAACCAACCATGAACAGCGCGTTGCATTCCAAAGCCGCGGCAATACGCCCTGATGCGTTTTGTTTATACTGGTCAATGGCCCATGAAAGGGGGCTTTTATGGACAGCCGCGAAAAACAAACAATGCAGTCGCTCGAACGCGCCCTGGACGTACTTGAGGCGCTTTCAAGCTCCCATGGGGGAATTGGGGTATCGGAGCTCGCAATCAAAACGAGCCTGAGCAAAACCACCACGCATCGCATTTTGCAGACCCTGGCAACCCGCGGATATGCCGAAAAAACTCTTTCCGGCGCTTACGAGTTAGGGTCGCAACCGTTTATCCTGATGAGTCGGCACATTAATTCGCTCGAGCTTCAAGTTGAAGCTCGCCCGTATTTGCTTGCGCTTGAGCACGCCCTGAAGCTTCCGGCTTACCTGGGAGTGCTCGATGGCCCCTTCGTTTCCATCATCGGCAAAGAATCTGAGAGCAAAGCGGATGAAGATTTCACCCGCGTAGGAAAACGCTATCCCGCCCACTGTTCGTCAATGGGAAAGGTGCTTCTGTCGTGTCTTTCGGCTGAAGAGCTTGAGGAGGCGCTTTTCGATTTTACATTTGAGCCCCATACGCCCAACACCATTACAAACCGAAGGGA
>CAUWMI010000100.1:0-9151 GCA_963559755.1 uncultured Slackia sp.
GAACCGCAACGTTTGCAGGTGGCGCACGCGATACAATACTTCCGACATGCAAACGAAATCGGAAGAAGCATTATGAACGTACACGAGCCCCACGAGCCAGCCGTCGGCTCCTCAAGCAAATCGGATACATTGGCCCGCGAATCCGCATGCAGGCCAATCATTGAACCCGCTCGCGAATCCCGCAAATCGACCATCGATCCTGCGCGTGAATCCCAGGATCCAGTCATCGAGCCCGCGTATGACCGCCTTGACGAGGTGCGCGCGCTGATCATCGAGTACATGGATTGGCTCGGCAGCCAGCAAGCCGGCATGGACGAATGCCTCGCTCGCCAGAGCTACGACGACGAGCTGGACCATCTGGGTGAGAAATACGGCATGCCCGAGGGCCGCCTCTATGTGGCGCATTTCGGCGGGCCGGCCGTGGGCTGCATCGCGCTGCGCCCCATGCCCGAGCTTCCCGGGCAGAACGCCTGCGAGATGAAGCGCCTCTACGTCAAGCCGGGCAACCGCGGTCACCACATCGGTCGTCGCCTAGCGGAGCGCATCGTGGAGGACGCGCGTGAGGCCGGCTACAGCCGCATCTACCTGGACACACTCCCCATTTTGAAGGCGGCCATCCATATGTACCGCTCAATGGGATTCGAGGAGATTCCCCAATACAACGACAACCCCATCCCCGAAGCCGTCTACATGAAGATGGAGCTCTAGCATGCGCATTCTCGTTGTGGAAGACGACGCCGCCATCGTAGAGGCGCTTTCTGCCCTGCTCAAAACCGAAGGGCATGAGGTCGTAGCAGCGTCTCGGCAAGACGAAGCCGTCGAGCTGCTCAAAGCGCGCCCCTTTGACCTGGCCTTACTTGACGTGACGCTACGCCAAGGCACGGGTTTTGGCGTATGCGCCGCCGCGCGCGAGATGGCGCCTGCCATGCCCGTAATCTTCCTCACGGCATCCGACGACGAGTTCAGCACCGTGGCCGGCCTCGACATGGGCGCCGTTGACTACATCGCCAAGCCCTTCCGCGCCCGCGAGCTTTTGGCACGCATCCACGCCGCCGCCCGCCGCGCTCAACCCGAGCACGCGCGCGAGGTGCTGACGCTCGGCCGCGTAGAGATTGACCCCACAACCGCCATCGCACGTAAGGGCGGGCGCGAGCTGGCCCTTTCGGCACTCGAATATCGCCTGTTGCTGATGTTCGCCCAAAACATTGGCCGCGTGATCACGCGCGATGCCGTGCGCGACGCACTGTGGGATTCGGGCGGCGAATACGTGAGCGACAACGCTATTACCGTGTACATCAAGCGCCTGCGCGAAAAGGTCGAGGATGACCCGGCTAATCCGCAGCTCATCACCACCGTGCGCGGATTGGGATACAAAGCGCAAGGCTAAACTGTTTGGCAGCTAAGAGATGATGGGCAGGTGTGCGAGGCGAAGAAGGACCGGGGCACCTGCTTGGCTGCCGCTCGTTTCGTGAGCTATGCACCTCACTAGGCTCTCCAGATTTTGTATAAACAATATTCGAGAGAGCCAAATGCTCCCGGCTTCCTCCACCCAAACACCCCGATATCTTCCAGTTGCCGTTCAGCCATGAACACGTCGAAAGGACCGCATGATGGACACGCTGCTGCGCAACCCTGCCTTTCTCAAGCAGGTCGCATGCTTTCTGGGGCTGAGCGTCGCCCTTGCGCTCGTCGCCTTCTTTGCGACGGACGCGCTTGCGACAGGCGCCCACACTTCCGGCCTGCGCTCCCCTGCCCTCCTCGCCAGCATCTTCTCGCTTGCCACCGGGCTCGCCGCAACGCTGCTCTTCTGCGCCTTTTCGCATCGTCGCTATGAAGAAATAGCACGCCTTTCCACCGAAATCGATTCCGTACTCCACGAGGGAAGGCCGCTCGTGATTTCCGACTATCGCGAAGGCGACGTGGCGGTTCTGCGCAACGAGGTGGGCAAGGTCTGCACCCGCCTTTCTAAAACCGCTGAAGACCTCGCGGCTGAAAAACGCGCCTTGGCCGACGCGCTCGCCGACATATCGCACCAGATTCGCACGCCGCTTACCGCTGTGGAGCTGATGGTGCCCGTCATCGAGCGATCGGATAATGCCCGCGAACGCGCAACCAAGCTTCGTGAGCTCGAAACCCTCATCGACCGCGTATCGTGGCTGGTCACGTCGCTGTTGAAAATCGCGCGCATCGACGCAGGCGCCATCAAGCTCACGTCCCAGACTGCAAGCGCGGCTAACGTGGCGCATGCCGCCGCCGAGCCGCTTGCCATTGCCTTCGACCTGCGCGACGTCGCATGCGAAATCCATGCGGACCCCGGCGCGACGTTCACCGGCGATGCGGCCTGGACGGCCGAAGCGCTTTCGAACGTCCTCAAGAACTGCATGGAGCACACACCCGCGGGTGGCTTTGTGCGCATCGAGGCGAAAGAAGATGCCGTCGCCTGCCGATTCCGCATCCAAGACAGCGGGCCCGGCATCGCGAATGCCGACCTCCCCCATATCTTCGAACGCTTCTATCGCGGATCGGCCGAACCTTCCGCGAGAAGCACTTCCGCCGGAGCCGGGAGCGCCTTATCGGCCGATTTCGAAAGCGCCATGCGCCCCGAAGGCTTCGGTATCGGCCTCTCGCTCGCCAAGGCGCTCATCAACGCACAGGGCGGAACCATTCGCGCGTCCAACGCGCCCGAGGGCGGCGCGCGCTTCGACATCGTGTTTCCCGAAATGACGGTGTAGGCCCGCCGCGTTTGCCATGAAAACCCAAAGTGACAGAAACGTCACGTTGGCGTCACGCCATTGAAAGACCCGCCTGCGACACTGTAAGCAGCCGAAAAGCATCGAAGAGCGAAAGGCACCACCATGGACATCCTTACCGTGTCGCACTTGACCAAAACCTACGGAACGGGCGAAGCCGCCGTGCGCGCGCTCAACGACGTGTCACTTTCCATCGCCGAAGGCGAGTTCGTGGCCATCGTGGGCTCGTCAGGCTCGGGCAAAAGCACGCTGTTGCACCTGATGGGCGGCGTTGACCGGCCCACGTCGGGAACCGTGCGCCTCAAAGACGAAGACGTGTACGCGCGCTCGGACGAGCAGCTGGCCGTGTTCCGCCGCCGCGAAGTGGGCCTGGTCTATCAGTTCTACAACCTGATTCCCGTGCTCAACGTGGTGGAGAACATGACGCTGCCCGTGGCGCTCGACGGACGGCAGATCAACGGCAAGCGCCTGCAATGGCTCATCAAGTCGCTCGGGCTGGAGGGCTGCGAGGCGCACCTGCCCAACCAGCTCTCGGGCGGGCAACAGCAGCGCGTGGCCATCGGGCGCGCGCTCATGAACGCTCCCGCCGTGGTGTTGGCCGACGAACCCACCGGCAACCTCGATTCGCGCAACAGCCGCGATATCATGGCGCTTCTGCGCAATTCGAACAAGCAGCTCGGCCAGACGCTCGTCGTAATCACCCACGACGAGGACATAGCGCTGACCGCCGACCGTATCGTGGCCATTGAAGACGGCCGCATCGTGCGCGACGAAAGGATCCGCAAATGAGCGTCATGACTAACTTCACCGTGCGCTCGCTTGCCAAAAACCGCGTGCGCACCATTGTGTCCGTCGTGGGCATCGCGCTTTCCTGCGCGCTCATCACCGCCATCTTCACGACGCTGACCAGCCTGAACGCCGGCCTCTACCAACGCACGCTTGAGTCCGAGGGCTCGTGGCAGATCTATGCGAGCAACGTATCGGACGAATCTCTTGCGGCCCTTGAGCAAAACGACGACGTTTCCGACCTGACCACAAGCTACGAGCTGGGTTCTGCCGCCTTTAGCGAGCACGAACGCCAGGTATTCGGCGGATACCTCACCGTGAAGACCGCTCCGTTTGCCGCCAAAGGCTCCTTTATCGTGAACGGCGCGCCGCTGACGCTTGTGCCCGACGTAACGGAAGGCCGCTTGGCCGAGACGCCCGACGAGATCGTGCTGCCCAGCATGCTCCAAGGCGAAACCCTGGGTGCGGTCGGCGCGGAGGATGACTCTGAAGCCGGAAGCGAGCCGTCCAGCGCACAAGACGAAAACGCTGCAAACGCCACCGATGCGCCTAGCGGGGATGCGACCGGCGCTTCCGGCGTGCAGAGTGGAAACATCCAGCTGGGAAGTACCGTGACCCTGAACCTCGGCGAACGCGTGCGCGCCGATGCCGAGACGGGCGAAGACATGCGTCTGGATTGCAGCACTTCATACATGGACTCCGACGAGGCTCGAAAGATAGGCTTCCCCGAGGAGCGCCTTGAGCGCACGGAGTCGCGCACCTTAACCGTCGTGGGATTCTACAGCGACCTCGGCTCATTCTACGGCAACGACTTCGTAGCCACCGGCGCAGGACTCATCGGCATAACCGCGCCCGCGACCGATCCGCAGACCGCTGCGGCAGGCACACAAGAAGCGAACACGGCAGACAGCGCAGCGGGCTCCTCCGAAGCACAATCCGGCCCCACGCCCATCGTAAGCGCCTACCTCGCCACGCATAACCTCAGCTCGCGAGCCGACCTCGAGGCCCTTGCCGCTGACGCCGGCCTTGGCAACGATCCGCTCCTGCACACCAACCTGCTGCGCTACCAGGGCATGCCCGAAGATCGTGCCGTATTCGACTCGCTCTTTATCATCGCCGCCACGCTCGCCGTGGTGGTGGCCGCCGCCGGTGTGTCGCTCATCTACAACTCGTTCTCCATCAGCGTAGCCGAGCGCACGCGCCAGTTCGGCATGCTCTCCTCCATAGGCGCATCAAAGCGCCAGCTGCGCCGCTCGGTGCTGTTAGAAGCGCTCGCGCTGGGACTCATCGGCATCCCAGTGGGCATCGCGCTGGGCGTTGCGGGCGTGGCTGTCACGCTTCACTTCACCTCCGACGCATTGGGCAGCGCCATCGCCCTTGAGAACGGAATCCCCTTCACGGTGAGCCCCGTGGCACTCGTTGGCTGCGCCCTATTCTCGCTGGTCATCTTGCTGCTGAGCGCCTGGATTCCCGCCCTGCGCGCCTCCCGCGTGAGCGCCGTAGACGCCATTCGCCAAACGCAGGACGTGCGCCTGACGCGCCGCGCGCTGCGTCGCCAGCGCAAGGAGGTCAACGAAGTGCGCAGCCTGGCGCAGCGCCAGGGCATGCACGCGGTTTACGCCGACGCCGGATCGTTCGCCCTGCACCGCGGCATCGCGGGGCGCCTCTTCGGGCTGCCGGGTGTGCTCGCCAAGCGCAGCCGCGAACGCGCTTCGAGCCGGGGGCGCGTGGTGGTGGCGTCGCTCGCCATGAGCGTGCTGCTGCTCATCGTGTGCGGCAGCGTGAAGCTGTACATGGACCCCTTCGTCGGACAGGCCAAGGCCACCAACGGCTCGGGCAATGATACCGATATTCTGGCTACCTTCAGCTACGGCGGCTCCCCCACCTGGGATTTGACGCCCGAGGCGTTCGAGTCCTGCCTCAGCTCCATGGACAGTTTCAAGCAGGAGGCCGCCAAAATGGAGGGCATTGAGCTGGCGGGCGTCGTGAAACAGGGCGAAGCGCAGGGCTTCGTGCCCGCCAGCATGCTGGACTCCGAGGCGCGCGAGGTGTACGACTCCACATTCGATACCACGAGCGCTGACTGGGTGCCCTCCGCCTACACGAAAGCCGGCGACTACGTGCAGAACCTGACGACCTTCTACCTGGACGATGCGACCTTCCACGCGCTGGCCGAGCGCGTGGGCGCAGACCCCGCCCAGTTCGACGACCCGAGCACCCCAAAGCCCTGGGCCTTGATGCCTACCGCGGCCAATCCGATGACGGGCGCTACTTCGACATGAAGGGCATTTCCAACACGGGAACGGTCACGCTGTACGACCTGATCGACGACAACCCTGATGACGCATGGAACACCTGGGGGCTCGTGGAGGGCAAGAACGGCGAGCTGGAAACGCTCTACCTCAACACCGAGACGGGCGAGACCGAGGCGCGCGAGCTGCCTGCCGACACACGAACGCTCCACGTGGACGTGGTGGGCACGGTGAGCGAAGACCAGATTCCGTCCAGCATGTACTCCATCAACGCCATGTCACACTACCCCGTGCTCATCATGTCCGAAAGTGTTTCCGACGCGTCGGCCGCCAACGGCTTACAGCGCATGCTCGGCTTCACGTTCGCGAACGTGCTGCTCAACGCAAACGACCACGCCACCGCCGCCCAGGCACTCAGCAAGATAGCCGCCCAGGAGCAGGGCGAAGATATACGCATCGACGTGTTCGACAACGCCGCATCGGGCGAGAACATGCGTATGCTCGCCCAGGCCATCCAGCTGTTCGTGCTGCTGTTCAGCCTGATTACCGCGCTTGTAGCCGTAGCCAACGTGTTCAACACGCTCACGAACTCCATCATCCTACGTACGCGTGAGTTCGCGGTGCTCAAGAGCGTGGGCATGGGCAAGCGCGACTTCGCGAAGATGCTCGTGTGCGAATGCGCCGGATTCGCCGTGAAGGGCTTCCTCATTGGGTTCGTGCTGGCGGCCATCGTCACCTACGTGATCTACTACGGCTCAAGCTTCAGCTTCTCCTCGATTGCCTTCACCATGCCGTGGACCTATATGGCGGCGGCGTTCGCGGTCACGCTCGCCATTCTGGGGATAAGCGTCGCGTTTGCCCTGCGCAAGGCGCAAGCCGGAAGCATTGTGGACGCGCTGAGAGCCGAAGCCGTGTAAAGCCCGCCTCGCGATGATCCATGTAGCACGCTGAGTAGCCGCACGCGGGCCTTGCCCATTCGCAAAGGACGTCATTTTTACGGTGGAAACGCCTCCATCGCGCACAAACGCCGTAAACTTGACGTCCTTTCGCTGTAACGAAGCTCTGACCTGGGGTTTGCAACCGAAAGGTGCCTTCAAGTTGCCCATATTGAAGCCGCAAGTTGGTGGATTGGACACGTCGGTTACCTCATACTTGAGCCAGCCGGCAAGGAAAACGGAACCTGCTTGACAGCGGCAGTCGCATCGCATGCAAGCATTGGGCCCCATGCTATGGCTCGATGCTTGCGCGATCGCCTTACAACCAATGCGACAACCGCCGCAAGCTCCCCTCCGTTTTCCCGTACAATGACAACCGACCCTCGACGACTGCAACATCAACGAGGCAGCACGAAAGGACCAGCCGTGAGCTTCCGCAATAATCTCCAGCACCTACGCGCCGAGCGCAACATGACGCAAGAACAGCTTGCCATGCTTCTGGGCGTTTCCCGCCAATCTGTGACCAAGTGGGAGGCCGAGCGCTCCTATCCCGAGATGGACAAGCTCCTCAAGATGTGCCAGCTTTTCGACTGCACGCTCGACGACCTGGTGCAGGGCGACCTCACAAGCCGCGCCGCCCAACCCGCCTCGCCCGACGATCCCCATGGTGCCACGCGCCACGCCGCTATTCCCGTACCGCCCGGCCCGCCGCAAGACATCTGCGGCTATGACGAGCACCAGCGCAAGATGGCGTACCGCGTCCCCAGCGGCATCGCGCTCATCCTCATCTTCATCGGCATCGGGCTGTTCCTGGAAGGCCAATGGACCGTCTTCGCCGGCAGCGACGCCGGCGCGCTTATGGTCATCTGCGTGTTCATCGGCATTGCCCTAGGGCTCGCCTTTCTCATTCCCGCAGGAATGGAGCACTCCGCGTTCGTGAAGGCACATCCCTACATCGAGGACTTCTATACCGATGACCAGAAACGCAAGACACGCAGCGATTTCTCGCGAGGAATCTTGCTGGGCATCTGCTCTATCTTCGTGGGCATCGCCTTCATCGTCCTGCTGGGTGAAACGGAGCACGAGAAGCTCGGCCTGCTTTTGCTCATGGAGTTCATCGCGCTGGGCGTATGGCTCATCGTGCATTTCGGCATGATGCTGGGTCGCACCAACGTGGCGGAATATAACAAGGATGCCGCCGACGAGCTGGAGATGGAAGACATTGTGAACTCCCAGCTCGACCAGCAGCTCAAGGACACCTTGATGAGTCGTAAGGCAAAGTCTAACAAGGTGGGTGCGCTCTGCGGCGCCATCATGCTCATGGCCACCGTCGTCGCGCTCGCACTGCTCTTCATGCCCATGGGACAGGTGGGCACCTGGGACTGGGGCGAGTTCAACCCCGAGGGCACGACCGCCATGTGGTTCTGGATCGCCTGGCCCATCGGCGGCCTGCTCTGCGGCGTCGTGGCGCTCATCATAAATGCGTTCGACGACGAGAGGTAGTCATTACCCAGCCTCATTGCATACCGGAATGCCGTAGGTGCCGGCGCCCTTCGATCCCATAATGCACAATCTCGCAAGTCGAACCATTATGGCGCAATCCGAACCTTATGCTTAATTCATCGAGCCCGCCCAAACGGGCTCGATGAATTTACGCTATCATAGCGCGGTTGACCGACTGAAAACCACGCGCCACCCTTCCGGCGAGAAAGGGCGCGTCGCCGCTAGAAAGGCAGAACCATGATTCAAGACGACATCCTTGCCTACAACTGCTCGTTCGTCGAATCGAAGGAATACGAACGCTACCGCACCGACAAGTACCCCGATAAGAAGCTCGCTATCGTGTCGTGCATGGACACGCGTCTCTCGGAGCTGCTCATGGCATCGCTCGGCCTTAAGAACGGCGACGCGAAGATCATCAAGGTAGCGGGCGCCGAGGTGAGCAACCCCTTCGGCAGCGTGATGCGCTCCATCATCATCGCGGTGTGCGAGCTGGGCGTGGAAGACGTCATGGTGGTGGCCCACACCAACTGCGGTGCGCAGCACATGAACGGCCCCGAGATGGTTGAGCACATGAAACGCCTGGGCGTGTCCGAGGCGCGCATCGATTTTGCCCGCCACTGCGGCATTGACTTCGACCGCTGGCTGGCAGGCTTCGGCGACACCGAGGAGGCCGTTCGCAAGAGCGTGGACACCATCGCCCACCACCCCGTCATGCCTCCCCACGTACGCATCGGCGGCTACATCATGGATTCCGAGACCGGCGAGCTCACCCGTGTTTGCTAACGCGTTGATGCCCGTTGCGTGAAACGGCGTGCCCCCCCTATCACTGGCACAACGCACAAAACGTGATTTGTGGCGAAAATCTGACCTGGGATGATAATATGTCATACCAGGTCGTTTCTATATTTTTGCGTGTCATGAATAA
>CAUWMI010000101.1:0-8973 GCA_963559755.1 uncultured Slackia sp.
ATCGCGCCACGCCCCCTGCTGGAGGTACACCTTGGGGTCGAAATTTTCTTGAGAGGAAGAATCCTCAAAACCAACCACGAATAACTCGCTTTCTCGTTTTTATGCCGGCGCGCTCTGCCGCTCATCGGCAGCAGCCAGAATACATCTCATCGAAATCAGCGGCCGTGGCCAGCCAAAGCCAACCACGGCCACAGGTGGCCAGGTCAACCAGCCTCGGCCACAGGCAACCACGGCTACAGGCTGCCACGGCCTTGAAACACGTATCCCGTCATTTTGACGCTAATTTGCACGCATCCGCGGTATTTTAGCGTCAAAATGACGGGATTTGTTGCAGGTGGGCGCGCTTCTGACCGGTGGACCCCGGTGCAGAAGGTAAGGAAGCGCGGCCCTAGTCGCCAAACCTTACGACTGCCGCAGGAACTCGCCCAACGTGCGGAAGTCTTCTTCGAGCGACTCGCGCTTGGTGCGGTCGTAGATGGCAGCCGCGGGATGGAACACGGGAAACACCTTGAAGCGGCCCGCCTGCTCCAGGCGGCCGTGCAGCTTGGTGATGCCGCGATCGGTGCGCAGGATGAACTTGGTGGCGAAGTTGCCCATGGTCACGATGTACTCGGGGCCAATCACGCGCACCTGGTCGCGCAGAAACGGCGCGCACAGCGTGATCTCGTCGGGCTGGGGGTCGCGGTTCGAAGGCGGGCGGCACTTGAGCACGTTGCCGATGAATACCTCTTCACGCGTGAGGCCCGCGTATCCCAGAAGCTCGGTGAGGTACTTGCCCGCCGCGCCCACGAACGGGCGGCCCTGCAAATCCTCGTTCTTGCCGGGCGCCTCGCCGATGAGCATCACGCGCGCCTCGGGGTTGCCGAAGCCGGGCACCACGTTGGTGCGCCCCTCGCACAGGTAGCACTGATGGCACGCCGCAACGCTCTGGGCAATCATGTCCAGCAGCTGCTCGGACGTTTCGTCGCCCACGGGCGCGATGGTCTTGAAATGGTCGTTCACGATGGTCATGGCCGAATCCTTCTCTTATATATAAGCAAGTCGCCGCAGGGATATAAGCAAAACGTCACAGGGACGGATGCCCGCTCGACGCCTGCGGCTATCGCAGATACACCTTGGGCATGCGGGCCGAAAGCGCGCAGCATACCTCGTGCGGGATGGTGCCCAGCATATCGGCGATGTCCTCGATGCCCACGGCGGCCCCTCCCTGGGCGCCCACCAGCAGCACCTCGTCGCCCACCTGGGGGTCAAGGCGGCGGTGCGTGCCGTAGCTGCGCAGGTCGACCTCGAACATGCACTGGTCCATGCAGATATTGCCCACCTGACGACACAGATGCCCGTCGTAGACCACGGACGCACGGCCCGACAGCGCACGCGCGTAGCCGTCGGCATACCCCACGGGAATCGCGCAGATCTTGACCGAACCGGGGCTGCGGTAGTTCATGCCGTAGCTCACGCCCTCGCTCATGGGCGGCATGTTAATGGCCGTGATGCGGGCGTGCACGCTCATCGCCGGGCGCAGGTCAAAACGCCCGCGCGTTTCGGGACACGGGTGAAAACCGTACATGGAGATGCCCAGACGGGCCATGTCCATATGCGTTTCGGGATAACGCAAAAGCGCGGCGGAATTAGCGCAGTGCACCAGGCCGGGGTTGATGCCCATGGCGCGGATGGCGGCGATGGTTTCCTTAAAGCGGCGGAACTGCATGTTGAAATCGAGCGTTTCGGCGCAGTCGGCCGTGGCGAAATGGGTGAACGTGCCCTCCTGCACGAGCGCGCGGTGGAAGCTGATCTGGCGAAGGAAATCCACCGCCTCGTCGAAGCGCACGCCAATGCGATTCATGCCCGTGTTCACCGCCAGATGAAAGGGCGCGCGCAGGCCGTGCGCGTCGGCCTCCTCAGCATAGGCGATGGCGAACTCCGCGGTGTACACCGACGGCATCAGGTTATAGGCGAGCAGCACCGGAGCCGCCGTGGCAGGGGGCTCGGACAGCACCAGAATGGGCGCCTCGATGCCCGCTTCGCGCAGCTCCACGCCCTCGTTCACCGTGGCCACCGCGAGTTGCGTGGCGCCGGCGGAAAGCGCGGTGCGGGCTACGGCCACCGCCCCGTGCCCGTAGCCGTTTGCCTTGACCACGGCCATGAGGCGACACCCAGGCGTCAGGCGCCGCTTTGCTACGGCCACGTTGTTGCGGATGGCGGAAAGGTCGATTTCCAGCCACGACCAGCGGCGGTCGGGGCCCGTTATACCGTCGAGACGCTCCTCGGAGAACTCGTCGGGCTCCGCCTTCGTGCGGTACTGCGCGTCGGAGCGCTCGCGCGCAGCGCGCAGAAACTCCTGCACGTCGCGCCCCGTAGATGCGCCCTGCGCACCGAAAGCATTAAAACCGTTCATTTTCATTCCCTCTTGATGACATAATCCGCCCGAATAACAATGTAGGTTGCAAGCAAGTCAGCGAGCGACGGCGCGGTGCATCAGATTGCCCCGCTGCGACCCCAAGCGTGCTTTGCACGCGCCGAGGGGAGCACAAGGGCTAGATGATGTGCCCCGCCGCCGCACAGCGTCAGGACGGCTCATGCGTGGCTCCGCTGTTCGTCAGAACGGCGGAACTGGCTACTTACCCACCTTGCGTGCGTAGAGCGCGTTGTTGGCAGCCAGCCACGTTTCGATAGTGCCGGTGTCAAAGCCGTCTTCCTCGGAGATGACCAGCGCGTACATCTCCTCCTCTTTGAGCACGGCGTCCAGCGCGTCGGTGAGCTGAATCTCACCGCCCACGGTGGGCTTGGCATCGGCCAGAAGCTCCATCACGCGGGGCGAAAGCAGATAGCGCCCGAACACGGAGAGATTGGACGGGGCATCCTCCAGCTTGGGCTTTTCCACCAGGCCGGACACCTTCCACACGCCTCCTTCCACCTCAACGCCGTCGATGATGCCGAAACGGCTCACCTGGTCGTCAGGCACAGGCAGCACGGCGATCACGCTGGCGCCGCCGTGCGCGCGAGAGATTTCGAGCATCTTGGGGCACACGTTGTTATCGGGCACCAGCACATCGCCCAGGAGCACGAAGAACGGCTCATCGCCGCACGCCTCGGCAGCGCAGTGGATGGCGTGACCCAGGCCCAGCGGCTCGTCCTGGTACACGTAGGACACGTTGAGGTTGCCCACGCGCTCCACCTCATCAGCGTAGGCGTCTTTGCCGCGGGCGCGCAGCGTGGCCACGAGCTCAGGGTCGGGCGAGAAATGCTTCTCGATGGAGGTCTTCTCGCGGCTGTTGATGATGACCACCTCGTCGGCGCCGGAGGAAAGGCCCTCCTCCACCACGTACTGGATTGCCGGGCGATCTACCACCAGCAGCATCTCCTTGGGCTGCGCCTTGGTGGCGGGAAGGAAACGCGTGCCCATGCCCGCCGCGGGAATCAATGCCTTCATGCGGTTGCTCCTTGTCTGCACAACAGATAAGCGAAGGCGCGAACGCCCCCGCCTGCCGCCCGCCGTTCGCGCGCGGCGCGTGGCCCCGAGCGGGCGCACGCTGGCCGATAGCTATAACAGGGGTATTGTACTGCACTTTGGGGCAGGCGGCGCACGCCCCACGAAGGCTGCATGTCAAATGAAGGCGAAGGGGCCGATCCGAGGCGCTATGCGGGCTTAG
Source organism: uncultured Slackia sp. (assembly GCA_963559755.1). Taxonomy (GTDB): domain Bacteria; phylum Actinomycetota; class Coriobacteriia; order Coriobacteriales; family Eggerthellaceae; genus Slackia. The sequence goes on from CAUWMI010000101.1 coordinate 3,651, forward strand.
CCCTCGCTTTGCTTGGAGAGCTGCACCGCCGCCAGACACGCGAGGCCGATGCCCAGCATGGTGAATGCCGACGACGCGTCGATTTGTCCGAGAATAGAAAGCGCCGCAACCGCCACGCCCATTGCGAGCGCGACCGCCTTGAACGCGAGGTTGACGAAACTCGTAACTTTATCGCGCGTCTCGTTTTCGGCGCGCATGGTTTTCGCTTGCAGCAGCTCGTCAACCGATACACCAAGCACCTCGGCAAGCCGCGGAATCGAAGACACGTCGGGAAGCGACAAGTCGCGCTCCCACTTGGATACCGCCTTATCGGTAACGCCCATCTTCTCGGCCAGATCGAGCTGGGTCATGCCCTTTCCCTTGCGCAGCGATGCCACCTTGCTACCGAATGTTTCTTTCTGCATGAGACTCCTCGTTTCCTGTTGGTGCTCGCCATTATGACAGGTGCGGATTTCTCGCTCGCCCGGCATGCTGGCGAAACACTGACTGCGTGCATCGAATTCGACGATTGCATCATTGCACGCCCAATCCAACAACTCTACCGACCCCCAGTAGAGTTCACTCGACCGTTGGTAGAGTCCCAGTTCAGAAGAAAAGTCGCCTACTGTGGCTTGGACGTCAGGTGCCAGCCGCCGCAGTAGCGGCACTTGTAGCTGCGCAGGCCGCGCGTACCGTGCTCGGCACACAGACGGATGGCCTCCTCGGCATCGGCGTGGCTCGCGTAGCGGTTCTTCGACGCGCACGCCTTCTCGTAGAGCGCCTCGTCATGTTCGATGGCCTGGCGTTCGCTACGCTCCTCTTCGCGCGCAAAGATGTCATCCAGACCGCCCAAACCGCCATCTCCCAGCTGCGATTTGAACGCCGCGACCTTCTTCATGTTCGCCGAAGGCTTTCTGCTTTTGCCCATGAGTCCCCCACCCTTGAATACGCGAACGGCGCGTCAGCACATACGCGACGCGCCGCGAATCTTTTGTAAGCAATTGTATCGCACGCAAGGGCGGGCAAGGCCTCGAACGGCCGAGGCTTTGCCCCAGGCAAGGAGGGCAAGCACCCCAGAGCAGCGACGCGATAGCAGCGCTCGTGACCTTTCGCTCCCGAACCAACGGAGCCGATCACGGCAAACGAGTTATTCCTCCCATGCCCAATCGGCCTTGCATTCGTTGGCAGCCTCCTCGAAGTTGCGCTTGACAATACCCAGATCAATCATGTTCCAGCCGCCCGTTTTGGTGGCCTCGGCCTTGACCGTTTTGCCGTCTGCCCTGAGCGTGATGCGGAAGTTCTGGTTGTTCATGGCCGTGGGCGCGAGCTGCGCAGCCTCCATGGCGGTGCTGAACCACGCGGGCGCCGGTGCGCTCTCCACGACGCTCAGCTCCGAGACGGGCTTCGTCTTGCGCGGCTTCCCCTGGGTTTTGCCGTAGCCAACCGCCATCCCCACGCGAATCTTCTTGCCGTCGGTAAGCTTGGCCTTGGATTTCTTGCGAGCCATGATGGCCACCCAGCAAGTGTTGAGCCCCATCTCCTGCACCGCGAGGGCGATGCGCTGGCCCCAGTAGCCGATGGCCTCATCCGATTCCGAGCCCTTCGCCAGAAACGCGATGTGGGTGCTCGCCCCGCGGACGAGTCCGAACCGTGCGACGATGTTGAACGCCTCCGGGTTGTCGCGCACCAGCTGAATGTCCAGCCCACTGCGAGCCGCCACGTCGTCCACCAGGCTTCGGAGCATGTACAGCTTGCTGCCCTCGATTGGTTTGTCCTCGTAATCGCGCACCGAATGCCGCGCGCGAATGGTGTCCATGATGCCCATCGTGCCTCCCGAAATGCTCGGAAATCGAATCGCTTTCAAACAACGACTGTATGCGTTTGCGAGCAACGGGGCAAGATGGAGCCAGGCGGAGTTACGCAACCGTTGACGGAGACAGCACCAGCCGAGGCCACTTGGGGAGCATACAGGCGCGCAGGGCTCGCCCGGAGACGGGCCGCGGCACGAACAGCGGCCTTACATCGCCCGGCGCACGCCTTCGAGCATATCTTCCGGACGCTCCACGATTACCGTCGCATCGGCGATTTCCTCGCGCTTGCCGAAGCCATACGCGCAGCCGACGCCGTTGAGGCCATAGACGCGAGCGACCTCGAGGTCGTGGAAGCGATCCCCCACCATAATGAATTCGCGGCGCACATGAGAAGCGACAGCCACCGCGGACGAATCACCCGCCGTGGACGCCTCTGCCCTACGTGCGAGTTCTCGATTGGCCTCCGCGCTTCCAAACCGCCGCACCACATCGGGAAAAATCTCGGTCTTGGGCACCCAGCCGTAATCTTCGCAGCAGAAAAAGCCGGTGATCCAGCGGTCCAGTCCAAACGCCTCACGATAGAAATCCATATACGCACGCGAACAATTGCTCAGGTAGTGCAGCACATGCCCTTCGGCACGCAGAGCATCAAGCGCTTCTGGGACGCCGGGAAACATTCGCGCCTTGCCGGCCAGGGCGAGCCGGTCCATCTCGTCGCCGATAATCTTGGCGCACGCGCGCTTTTCGGACGCGTCGAGGTCGGGCGCGAACGCATCCCACATGTCCTTCACGCTGTAGCCCACCCAACGCATGATCTCGGCGCGCGAGAACGTGCGCGGCTCGGCGTACCCGATGTCAACGAGGTGATCGTATGCAAGACGGAACGCCGGCACGTACGTCGCCGCCGTGTCGTTGAGCGTTCCGTCGAAGTCAAAGATGATGTTCATAGAAGAGAGTGTATCGCATCGGGAGGCGGCAGACGATACCCAGCGCGATAAACATCGCCGCATCCCGTCAGCCAATCCAGCAGTTAGATGCCCATCGTGCGGATGAGGTTCACCATCTCGATGGCGCCCTCGGCGCATTCGGAGCCCTTGTTGCCCGCCTTGGAGCCTGCGCGCTCGATGGCCTGCTCGATGTTTTCGGTGGTCAGCACGCCGAACATCACCGGCACGCCTGTAGAGAGCGAAATCTGCGCGATGCCCTTGGACACCTCGTTCACCACCGCCTCGTAGTGGCTGGTGGCGCCGCGAATCACCGCGCCCAAGCAAATCACGGCGTCGTATTTGCCGGATTTCGCCATGCGGCTCGCAATGGTGGGGATCTCGAACGCGCCCGGCACCCAGGCGATGTCGATGTCGTCATCGGACACGCCGCGACGGTGCAAGCCGTCGAGTGCGCCGCTCAAAAGCTTCGAGGTGATGAATTCGTTGAAGCGGGCGTTCACGATGCCCACCTTGATGCCTTCGGAATACAGCTTGCCCTCAAACGTAGGCATAATCGTTCCTTTCTTGAGAAATCCCGTCATTTTGACGCTAAAACCTACCTACTTCGCGAATTTCACCGTCAAAATGACGGGATATGTTTCGCTAGCCGGCCCCGGCGGGCGTTGGTTACGGCTGCTCGCGGTGATTGCGCCAGCCGCAGTCGCTGGTCCGACGGCGGCGAGCCCGCCTACTCCGCCAGCTGGAGGTAGTGGCCCATCTTCTCCTTCTTGGTTTCCAGGTACTTGAAGTCGTGCGCGTTGGCGTGCACCTCTATGGGCACGCGCTCCGTAATTTCAAGCCCGAACTCTTCAAGCTGGTACACCTTGTCGTGATACCTGCGATACTCCTGCAGCTCCTTGATGGTGATCACCTTGATGTCCAGATCCTGCGCAAGCGGCAGAAGCTCGCTCGTACGCATCATGGTGCCGTCCTCGCGCATGATCTCGCAGCACAGACCCACCTGCTTGAGGCCCGCCAGGCGCAGCAGGTCCACGGTCGCCTCGGTGTGGCCGTTGCGCTCGAGCACGCCGTTAGGCTTGGCGAGCAGCGGGAACATGTGGCCGGGACGACGGAAATCCTCGGGCTGCGCGTCTTCGTCCACGCATTTGCGGGCGGTGTAGCCGCGTTCCTCGGCGGAGATGCCCGTGGTGGTGTCCACGTGGTCGATGGACACGGTGAACGCCGTCTCGTGGTTGTCGGTGTTGGAGCGCACCATCTGCGGGAGCTTGAGCCTTTCGACGTACTCCGCGCTCATGGGCATGCAGATGAGGCCTTTCGCCACGCTTGCCATCAGGTTCACGTTCTCGGTGGTGGCGTGCTCGGCCGCGCAGATGAAGTTGCCCTCGTTCTCGCGGTCGGGATCATCGATCACCATGATCACGCGTCCGGCGCGCAGCTCGTCGAGCGCCTCGGGGATAGTGCTGAACCCCTGCTTCGTTTCCATTGCCAATCTCCTTCTTCCTTCTTGCCGCTCTTGCTGTTTCGTTTGCCCTGTTTGCGTATCAAAATCCGTTGGATGCGAGAAATTCCATCGTAATGGCGCTTTGCGCAGGAGACGCACCTTTGGCAAGCCCGCCGCCATGCGTGGCGTCCCCGGCGTCGCGGAAGCCAGATGCCGCGCCCGGTGCCGCTCGCTGCCCCGGCACCGCGGCGGGATCCGCGCCCGCCAGCCCCATCAGGCGCTCCACGTATTTGCCTATCACGGCGCATTCGAGATTCACCGCATCTCCCACGCGGCGGTCCGCCAGCGTGGTCACGGCGTTAGTGTGCGGGATGGTGCTCACCGAGAACGTGCCCGCCGCATCGTCCACGCCCGCCACGGTCAGGCTTATGCCGTCGATGGCGATCGAGCCCTTCTGCACGATATGGCGCAGGATGGCGACCGGAGCCGCCACGGTGTACCACACGGCGGTGTCGTCGCGCCTGATGGCGGCGATGGTTCCCACCCCGTCGATGTGCCCCGACACAATGTGCCCGCCGAAGCGGCCGCCCATCTGCATCGCGCGCTCGAGATTCACGCGGCTGCCGGCGGAAAGCCCGCCCAGCGAGCTGCGGTTGAGCGTTTCATGCATCACGTCGGCGGTGAAGCCCGTCGCCGTGAAATCGGGCTCGGCGAGACACACGTCCATCACGGCGATGCTGTCGCCCACGTGCACGTCTTCCACCTCGATGCCGCGCTCGCGCAGAAGGGCAGTGCCGCGGCCCGCGACGAGCGGATTAGGGTCGCCCGCGCCCACCACCACGCGCGCGGTGCCAGCCTTCCGCTACCACGCGCCCGTCCTTCACGATGACCGCGCCCACCATGGGGTTGGGGCTGGTCCATCCGCGCCCGTAGGCGGCGAGTTCGAGGGCGCGGCGCATGTACGCCTCGTCTGTCATCCTCATAGTCACGCACAACCTCCCGATACGAAAAACGCCCTGGACAACTCCAGGGCGAATAAACGCATCGCGGAGGCCTTGCGCCGCAAACAAAAAGCCCTGGAACGAATGTTCCAGGGCTGATGTGCAGCAATGCGGCCGCAAAGGCGCGGTTTGCATCTTCTTCCA
>CAUWMI010000102.1:0-8958 GCA_963559755.1 uncultured Slackia sp.
TTCAGAACCCATATCGACAGCAAAGGTGCTGCTCATCATTGGCCTTATCGGCTGCATCATCGGCCTCAAGCTCGTAAGCGAGACCCACTAAAAACTTGCAGGAAGCCGCACAAACAGCGAACGGCCGCCCGATGCCCCCAAATAGCCCCGCCGCGACCCCGAGCGCGCTTCGCACGCGACGAGAGGAGCAAGGGGCTAGATGGGGCATCGGGCGGCCGCGTAACGGCGCAAGCGCTTTCGTAGCGCCTCATCAAGCCGTTCCGCTGTTCGGCAGAACAGCGGAACTACTACTTCAGCGCGTCGCAGAACCAGCCCGTGACAGACGTGGGATGCGTGATAGCGGTACCCACCACCACGGCGAACGCGCCGACGTCCATGGCCTCGCGCGCCTGCTGCGGCGTGTGGATGCGGCCTTCGCAGAACACGGGAATGTCGCCCGCCTCGGCCACCGCCTCACGCACGAACTCCAGATCGGGGCCGTCGGTCTTGGGGCGGTCGTCAGTGTAGCCGGCAAGCGTGGTGGAGATGATATCCACCTTGGCCGCCACGGCGCGGCGCACGTCATCCATGCAGGCGCAGTCGGCCATGATCAGCGTCTCACCGCGCAGGGCGTCCACCGTCTCCTCGAACGTGCGACCGTCGGGACGCGGACGACCCGTGGCGTCGAGCGCCACCACATCGGCGCCGGCAGCGATGCAGGCGCGGGCATGGCGCAGCGTGGGGGTGATGTAGACGCCCTCATGCCCTTCTTTCCACAGGCCAAGCACGGGAATCTCGACGCGGCCCTTGATGGCGGCGATGTCGGAAAGTCCCTGGCAGCGAATGGCTGCCGCGCCGCCCAGCTCGGCCGCACGCGCCATCTGCGCCATGGTTTCGGGGTGGCGCATCGGCTCGCCCATATATGCCTGGCAGCTCACGATGAGCTTGCCCTTCAGATTCGCAATCAACTGGTCCATGCTATTTCCTGCCCATCCCGATCGAATCCATCAGATACTCGGCTGCGCCGATGAGGGGAGCCTCGGAGCCCAAACCCGCCTCCACGATGGAGAGATCGGCCAGCACCTCCGGCACATGCTCCTCATACGCCTTATGCAGCGCGTCGTGCCACAGCACGCCCGCCTTGGTGACCGAGCCCGACACCACGGCAACATCGGGGTCGAACACGTTCACCCAACCAGCAAGGGCGGTGCCCAGCGCCGCACCGGCATCTTCGATCACCTTGCGTGCCGCCTCGTCGCCTTCGTAGGCCCTGTGGGAAATCTCGGCGCCCGATACATGCACGCCGGTAAGCTCCTCGTAGCGCGCCTCGATGCCGCTGCCGGAAGCCACCGACTCAAGCACCGTGCCGCCGCCGTCGAGGGGATTCATCGTAGCTCCCACCTCGCCGGCAAAGCCATGGGCGCCCAAGACGATGCGTCCGTGGCAGATGAAGCCGCCGCCCATACCGGTTCCGGGAGCCAGCACGATGCACGTATCAGCACCCTGAGCAGCGCCCCAGCGGGCCTCGCCCAGCGCGTGGGCCTGAACATCGCCCAGCACGGCAACCGGCAGACCGAATTCCTGGGAAAGACGCGCCTTCACGGGCTTGCCGGCCCAACCGGGCATAATGCTTTCCACGGCATAGGCGATAGACCCGTCTTCCCGGCGCACACGACCCGCCGTGCCCACGCCGATGCCCGCAACGGGCGCAGCCGCATGGGTCAAGCCCTCGCGCACGGCTTCGACGATCGTCTCCAGGACGGCGTCGCCTCCGCGCTGGGCCTTCGTGGGAACCTCAATCTTCCAGGGGATGCTCGGCGCTCCCCATTCGCGCTTGTATACCACCGTCGCAACGGCGATCTTAGTGCCGCCCACATCGACGGAAACCACCGTGAGCGGGTAGCTCGCGGTGGTTTCCTGAGATTCAACGACGGCACGGACATCCGCGCCCATGATTTACATCATGCCTTCGCGCTTGAGGACCTCGACGATGGCCTCCACGTCCTCGCCCTCTAGGGCCTGAACGGGCTCCCTCATCTGGTTGGTGTTGAACACCCCCATCTGCCACAGCGCGGTCTTGAACGCGCCCACGCCCGCGCCGAAGCCCACGGTGGCCTTGACCACGCGGGTGACGAACATCAGGCGAGCCAGGTGATCCTGGAGCTCGCGGACCTTCTCCCAGTCGCCCGCCTGGTAGGCGCGCCACTGCTCAACGTAGCTCACAGGGTCGATGTTGGCCAGACCCGGCACGCTGCCGTCAGCGCCAGCCATATAGGCGCCGTCGACGCACACCTCATGGCCGGTCAGGACCTGCAGGGGATGACCCGCCTGCTCGTTCTCGATGCACAGCCAGCGGAACAGCACGTCGTCGCCGGAGGAATCCTTGACGCCCTGAATCACGCCGTCGGTGCCCAGACGCACCAGCATCGTGGGGTCGAGCTTGGTGTGCACGCACACCGGAAGGTCGTAGGCGAACAGAGGCAGGTCGGTATGCTCGCGGATGGCGCGGAAGTGACGCTCCACTTCCTTCGGGCCGCCCAAAGCGTAGAACGGAGCGGTGGCCACCAGGGCGTCCACGCCGTAGCCCTTTGCCCGTTTGGCCTGGTCGACCACACGCATGGTTTCCATGTCGATGATGCCCGCCAGCACGGGAACGCGGCCGTTCACCATGGCCACGGCCTCCTGCAGCACGTGGTAGCGCTGCGCGTCGGTCAGAAACGCGACTTCGCCGGAAGAGCCCAGGAAGAACAGGCCGTCCACGCCCGCATCGATCATGCGGTTGATGGAGCGCTCCAGCGCCTCCAGGTCGAGTTTGCGGTTCTCATCCAGAGGGATGACCACGGGAGGGATAACGCCGCGGAATTGCGATTCAGACATGATGTCTCCCCTTAATCGTAAAGGTTTTGCAAACATTCAAACTATATTGAAGCATGGCCCATTGCGCAAGGAGCAAAGTCGAAAATACGCGCAACAAAAAGGACCCACCGAAGCGGGTCCTTTCGTGCGTTATTTGCCGAGATCCGGATGGAGCAGCGAGGGCGCGGCGCCAAGGAGGAGCTTGGTGTAGTCGTCCTTGGGGTTCTCGAACACTTCCTTCGCCGTTCCCTTCTCCACCGCCTGGCCCTTGTTCATGACCATGATGCGGTCGGAGATGTAGCGCACGGTTTGGATGTCGTGGCTGATGAACACCATCGACAGGCCCAGGTCGCGCTTGAGGTCGGTCAGCAGGTTGAGGATCTGCGCGCGAACCGACACGTCAAGGGCGCTGGTGGGCTCGTCAGCGATGATGGCATCGGGGCGAAGCGACAGGGCGCGAGCGATTGCCACACGCTGGCGCTGACCGCCGGAGAGCTGCCCCGGCAGGGCCTCGAGCACCGAAGACGGCAGGCCCACGAGCTCGATCAGCTTCTTCACGCGCTTCTCGCGCTCGGCCTTGGTGCCCACCTTGTGCACGTTCATGGGGTCCATGAGCTGATCATGGATGCTCATGCGCGCATTCAGGGCGGTAGCCGGGTCCTGGAACACGACCGAAATCACGCGGCCGATGGTCTTGCGCTGTTTGGCGGTACGCTTGGTCACGTCCACGCCCTTGAAGTACACCTTGCCAGACGTGGGCTGCTGCAGGCCGATCATCACGTTGGCCGTGGTGGACTTGCCGCAGCCGGATTCGCCCACGATGCCGATGGTCTCGCCGGGCATGAGCTCGAGCGAAAGGCCGTTGATGGCATGCACCTTGTTAGGGTGCAGCAGCGAACCCGTGCGCGTCTTGAAGATCACATGGATGTCCTCAAGCTTGATGATGGGGACCTTAGGATCGACGGCAGGAGCCGTGAACTCTTGCATGGAGTCGGTCATTACTGCACACCTCCTTCGGCGACGGGGGTGAGTCCCAGACGCTTCATCTCGTCGTCAGGCAGCTCGGCATACCAATGGTTCGTGTCCTTCCACTTCTTGAGGATGGGACGCACATCGGAATGCAGGTCGGGGTGGCTCGAGCGCGGCGCGAAGCGATCGCCCTTGGGGAAATCCTTGGGGCTGGGCACCGAGCCGGGAACCTGATGCAGTCGACCGCTGCCGGCCTCGATGGAAAGCACCGAGCCCAGAAGGCCGCGCGTGTACTCGTGGATGGGGTTGGTGAGGATGTCGTGCACCGAACCCTGCTCCACGACCTGGCCGGCGTACATGACCGTGATGGAGTTGGCGACCTCGGCCACCAGGGCCAGGTCGTGGCTCACGAACACCATCGCGAATCCCAGCTGCTCCTGCAGCTTGTTCAGAAGGTCGATGACCTGCTTCTGCACGGTCACGTCGAGAGCCGTGGTGGGCTCATCGGCGATGATGACCTTGGGGTCACGCGTAAGGGCCATAGCGATCAGCACGCGCTGGCGCTGGCCGCCGGAAAGCTCATGCGGGTACGAGTCGAGCGTACGCTTGGGGTCAAGGCCTACGAGCTCCAGCAGCTCCTCGGCGGTACGGGTGCCGCCGCGCTTGGTGAGCTGCTTCATCTGCGAGCGAATCAACATGGAGGGGTTCAGCGACGAAAGGGCGTCCTGATACACCATGGCAATCTCGCGGCCGCGCAGGGTATTGAGCTCCTTCTGGCTCATCTTCAGCAGGTTCTGGCCGTTGTACAGAATTTCGCCGGAAATCTGCGCCTTGGGGTCAAGCAGGCCCATGATGGCCAGCGACGTGATGGACTTGCCGCAGCCGGACTCGCCCACCAGGCCCATGGTCTGATGCGGGCGCACCTTGAAGCTGATGTTGTCGACCACGTTCACGTCGCCGTGGCGCGGGAACTTGATGCAGAGGTTCTTGACCTCGAGGATGGGCTCATGAGAGATGTCGGACGGATGACGATCGGTGCGGACGCTCTCGACGGCCTTGAGCTGCTCCAGACGCGCCTTGAGAGATTCGGCCTGAGCGGCATACGCCAGCTTGGGGTCGGACACCAGGCGGTCGGCCTCGCGGTCGGAGTTCAGATCGGAGTCGCTTGCCTTGACGGCAGCCTTGGGGGCGGCGGCCAGAGCGTCGGTCATGCCCTCGGACAGAATGTTCAGGCACAGAACCGTAATCATGATGGCAAGACCGGGGAACAGCGCCTGCCACCAGCGACCGGCCAGCACGCCGTTGCGGGCATCAGCCAGGATGTTGCCCCACGTAGGCGTAGGCTCGGGGATACCGGCGCTGATGAAGGCCAGGGAAGCCTCGAACACGATGGCGTCGGCCACGAGCACGATGGTGAACACCAGAACGGGCGCGATGCAGTTGCGCACCACATGCTTCATCAGAATCCACGGGGCGCGGGCACCGCTTACCACGACGGCACGCACGTAATCCTGGTTGTACTCGCTCATCACGTTGGCGCGCACGATGCGGGCAATCTGCGGCACGTACAGGATGCCGATGGCAAGAATCAGCGAGGGCACCGAGTTGCCGAACACGATGACGAACGTGGCGGCCAGGGCGATGCCGGGGAACGACATGACCACGTCGAGGATGCGCATGATGACTTCCGAGATCCACTTGCGCGTGACGGCGGCCAAAGCGCCGATAATCGAGCCGAGGATCAAAGCGAACGCCGTCGCACCCAGGCCGATGACCAGCGAGTAGCGGGCGCCGTACATCATGCGCGAGAGCACGTCGCGACCCTTGTCGTCGGTGCCGAAGAGGAACTGCGAATCGGGTGCCATGCGGGCGGTGAAGATCTCATAGGGATCATGCGGGGCAATCCACTGCGCGGTTGCAGCGATCAGCACGATGAGCACCAGCACGATAAGCGAGATGCGCGAGCCAATGGTCATGGCCTTCCAGCGGCGGAAGCGCACCTTGCCCGGGTTCGCCTCCATCTTTTGAGTGAGGTTTTCTCTGAGCTTGACCATGCTACACCGTCCTGATTCGCGGATCGATCAGGATATAAAGCATATCCACGATGATGTTGATAATGATGAAGGTGATGGCCACCACCAGTACTACGCCCTGCACGAGCAGCGTGTAGTTGGACTGGATGCCGGACACGATGGCCATGCCCATGCCGGGCAGGTTGAAGATGACCTCGATGACCACGGCGCCGCCGATCAGGTAGCCGATGCGCATGCCCAGAACGGTCACCGGGGAAATCAACGCATTGCGAAGCACGTTGCGCGCGATAACGACACCCTTAGGGATACCGAAGCCCATGGCGGTGCGCACGTAATCTTTGTCAAGCTCTTCCACCATGGACGTACGGATGACGCGCGTCAGCTGGCCAGCCACGGGCACGCCCAGCGCGAACGCGGGCATAGCCATGCGCTCCATCCACGCGCCCGGGTCATCGACAAGCGACGGCAAGGGGCCCGATGCCGGCAGCAGGTGCAGCATGGAGGAGAACAGCAGAATCAATAGAACCGCCAGCCAGAAGGAAGGCGTCGCGATGCATGCGATGGAGAACACGCGAATGATCTGGTCGGGCCAGCGGTCGCGGTACAGCGCCGAAATGACGCCCAGGATCACCGCGATTACCACGCCGATGATCAGACCCATGAAAGTCAGCTGCAGCGTGACAGGCAGCGCGTCGGCGATGCGGTCGGCAACGGAGGCGCTGTTGGCGCCGTAGGTGCCCAGGTCGCCCTGGACGAGGCCCACCATATAGTTGCCATACTGAACCAGGATGGGATCGTTGAGGCCGTGTTCCTCTCGATACTGCTCGGCCTGCTCCACGGTCGCATTCTCGCCCAGGACGGAGTATGCCTGGTCGATCGGCGAGAGGGCCATGAGGAAGAATACGAGGAGGGTAACGCCGATGATCATGATAGGCAGCGCGATCAGGCGCCGGCCAATCAGACGAAGGAGATTGCTCACCTCGACCCCCTTTCACTTGTCGAACGGACAATTAAGCGACGTCGCGCCCGGCACGTTGTCGCCTTTTTACACGCATTTGATAATTGTATATGAAACTCGCTCGTCCGAGGACATGAACGGAGCCGCATTTATGACCTCGGACCGGCGGATTCCCTCCCCCGCCCGTCATCCGATGACGTCGGGTAACGGGTGGGGTGCTGGACAGGGAAAAGGCCCGCCTTAAGCGACGGGCCTTCAAAGCGTTGAGCGGAAGCCGCAGATTTACGCGACAGGCTTGGCGCCCAGGAAGATCAGGCCGGTGGTGGCGATGGGCTCGAAGCCCTCGATCATCGTGGGCTGGTAGCCGGTGGCCAGCTCGCGGTGGAACAGCGGGTACAGCGGCACCTGCTCGGCCAGGATGTCGAAGCACTGGTTCCACAGCTCCTGCTGGGTGGCTTCATCGGCGGCCTCGCGAGCCTCCTGCATGAGATCCTGCAGCTGCTGCCACTCCTCGGAGCCCTTCCAGCACGTACGGCCCTGGGTCCAGATGTTGTCACCGTACCACCAGTTCATCAGCAGGTCGGGGTCGTTACCGAAGCAGGTGGGGTCACCCGGGGTGAGCATGACGTCGTACTCGAGCACGCCGCCGTCCTCGGGAGCCGCATACTCGGCCCAGTTGATGGTCTGCTCGGCGTTGGTCATATGGATGCCAACGGCCTCGAGATCGTTCTGAATCTGAGCAGCCAGGCCCTTGACCCAGTTGTTGTTGGTGACCATGGTGAAACTGAGGTCGGTCACGCCGGCCTCGGCGAGCAGGCTCTTGGCCTTCTCGGGGTCGTAGGTGTACACCGTGGACGCCTCATGGTAGTTCGGGTGGTTCTGCGGCAGGAAGCCGGTGACCTTGGCGGCATGGCCGGCCATCTGGTTGGAGATCAGCTTGTCCACGTCGATGGCATAGAAGAACGCCTGACGCACGCGCACGTCATCGAAGGGCGCCTTCTTGGTGTTGAACATGAAGAACGGCTGGTTGAAGCCCTGGAGGTACTCAACCGTGGCGCCGGCGCCCTGCAGCTGCTCGGCGTTGGCGTCGGGCACGTTCTCCATAACCTGGACGGTGGCCTCCTGCAGATGGGTGGTACGAGAGGTGTCATCGAGCAGGATGTTCCACACCATCTGATCGGCGCCCGCAGGCAGCGAGCCGTTGTAGTTCGGGTTGGGCACGAAGGTGATGGTGCCGCCGTCGTTGCCGTTGACTTCCTGGTACATCCAGGGGCCGGTGCCGATGGGCATGGTCTGCAGCTCTTCGTCAGTCATGGAGGCGGGGAACACCTTGACCACGCTCAGACGGCTCTTGAGCAGGCTCTCGAAGGGATACTTCAGCGTGATGGTGACGGTGGTGTCGTCCTTCTCCGCAACGGAGTCGATGAACGTCAGGAACGCGCCGCAGGTTGCGTCGGCCATGTTCTTCTCGAAGGCGTTCACCACGTCGGCCGCGGTCACGTCGGTACCATCGGAGAACTTGGCGCCCTCGCGCAGGGTCACCTCGTACTCGGTGTCGGACACCTTCACCGGCTCGTCAGCAGCCAGCGCGTTGTAGGTGTCGTAGGTGTGCAGGTCGAGGTCGTACAGACCTTCAAACACGTGGTAGGTCGCGGCGAGCATCAGAGCGGAGCCGCCGTTGAGGCCTACAGGGTTGACGTTGGTGGACTGGTAGGCGCATGCGCCCGTCAGAACGGTGCTGCCGCCGCCCTCGCCGCCGGATGCAGCGTCGTCCCCGCCACCGCCGCAACCATACAGGCCGAGGCCGACCGTGGCAGCCGCCACAGCGCTACCCGCAACGAAGGTGCGGCGATTCATAAGAGCTTTATTTTCCATGATCCTCCCTTTCGACTAATCAGTCGAGCCCAGAGCACAATGCCCCTAGCTAAAAAAGATACGTCTGAAGAGTTTACTTAAAACTCCCCCAGCAATCGCCATGCAAGCCACTCGTCGGCGGTAAACGGCTGTTTTAACAGGAAAGAAGGTCATTTTTCATGCGGATTTTACATTTCTCAGAACACCGCAAAGTACCCTCCCCTTCATACGACACCCCGCAAAACCCCAATCGCGCATTCGCTCCCTATCGCACCCTCCCCCGCATCGCATCTCGCAGCCTCAGTTTCA
>CAUWMI010000103.1:0-8942 GCA_963559755.1 uncultured Slackia sp.
CTCCATTCTCGGGTGCCGCGGCATCTCGCGCAGCGATTTCATGCTGGATAAAGAAGGCCAGTGCTGGATTCTTGAGACCAACACCCTTCCCGGCATGACCACTACCTCGCTCGTGCCCGATGCGGCCCGCGTGGCGGGCATGGAATTCCCGCAGCTGTGCGAAAAGCTCATCGAATACGCGTTGGAAGACGAGTAAGGGCAAACGCGCACGTCGGGGATGGTCACGTTAAACCGGAGTGCGAGTGAGAGAACGTAAAAAGGCGGAGCTCCAATCGGGGCTCCGCTGTTCTCATTAGTGTGCAGTTAAGGCCGTGCGGCACGTGCATCAGGGCGCGCAAAAGCATCGTCGCCTCGTTTATGTGCCGTGGATTTTCCGCGGGCTCCGACGGCGCGATGCGCAAAAGCTCTAGAAAAGCCCCAGCGAATGCAGGATCCACGCAGCAAACGCGATCAATGCAATGATGAAAGCCCAGCTCACCACATAGCATCCAGGATTCTTGCTGCGCGCCTGGTCGAGCAGCTTGTCGTGCAGCGTGCGGTGGTCTTTGAGGATGGCGGTTCGTCCGCTCCCCTGCGGCATCTTCACCTTGGCACCGGGCTGCCACGACGAGGGGTCGTTTGCAATCGTCTCAACTGTGCTTGCGTGCAAATCGGGGCTGGGGCGCAGGCCATCAGCGGCGCGGCGCGAAAAAGCCTTGAGGAATTGCTCGAACTGCTCGGCGTAGCGCGGCGCAAACGCGATTACCGCCGCCTCTCCCCAATACGTGCCTGATTCTCCTCCGTCGCTGAACGCGGTGAAGCTCAGCACATAGCGCAGCTCCCAGCCTTTCGCCTGGTAAATGGCAAGTTTATGCGACATCAAGGGGTCAAGGTGCCCGATGCGCGCACCGTAGGGGTTCTTCAGCCACGCCTGCTGGCGCTTGTCGTCGTCAAACTGGAACTCGACGGTTCCAATATCGCCCACGGCGTTATCGGGCCCCGAGAGCGCCGCGCCCATCTTCTTGTCGGTCGCGACAAACCGGGCGTATGATCCGAAATATACATCTGAGGCGTTGAAATGTGCCATAGAGGCCCTTTCGTGCTAGGCTAACAGGTACTGACCAAATCGACGAGATTGCGACATATAAACTATGAGTGTATACGACTTTATCACCGAAGGCACGCCAAAAGACGTATGTGAGCGTTACGCGGCGCTTTGCGAGGTTGCTGCGCGCTCGGATTTCGGCGAGCTCGACCGCAACGTGGTGATTTTGGACACTGAGACCACGGGGTTTTCCCAGAATCATGACGAATTGACGCAAATCGCCGCCGCGCGCATGGAGTGCGGCAAGGTGACCGATTGGTTTGTGACGTTCGTGAACCCCGGCAAGCCTATTCCCGAGGATGTGGCACGCCTGACCAATATCCACGAAGAGGATGTGGCGGACGCTCCGCTGCCCGATGAGGCGCGCGCCCAGCTCGCCGAATTTGTAGGAGATGCGACCGTGGTGGCCCATAATGCAGCTTTTGACAAGGGGTTCACTACTAAGAGCCCTTCGGGCTATCCCCTGCTTGAGAATCTCTGGGTCGATTCGCTCGATCTCGCGCGCATCGCCCTTCCCCGCCTGAAATCGCATCGCTTGATTGACCTGGTGAAGGCGTTTGATGCGCCCATATCCACCCACCGCGCTGATGCCGATGTCGAGGCGCTGTGTGCCGTGTACCGCATCCTTCTCGCCGCGGTGTCGAGCATGCCTCTTGACCTGGTGGAACACATCGCATCGCTCGCGCCTGTGGAGGAATGGCCCACGGGCGCGGTGTTCTCGTGCATGGCGAGCCACATGGCGGCCCTCGAGGAGGCGAAGGCGGGTGCGAGCATTGAGCGCAAGCGTTACCCCCTCACCATCAGGGGCTTGCGTCATGCACGCCTTGCGGCATCCCAAAAGCAGGCCGGCCGGCAGGCTTCCGATGCCGCAGCGACCGAATCGGCGGATCGCGCCCATTTGGCCGCTTCCGACGAGGCATCGTATGCACCCTTCGAGGCGCGCGCATCTTTGGGGCATGCGCCCGTTGAGTTCCCCGACGCGAGCGAAATCGCCCAGGCGTTCACGGCCGATGGCATCGTGGGCGGCCTTTACGATGGCTTCGAGCCGCGACGGGAGCAGGCCATCATGGCCGATCAGGTGCTGAAGGCGTTCTCCACGGGCACGAACCTCGTGGTTGAGGCGGGCACCGGCGTGGGCAAATCCATGGCCTACCTGCTGCCCAGCGCGCTCACTGCCGTGCGCAACCATATCCCGGTGGGCGTCGCCACTAAAACGAACGCCCTGCTCGACCAGATCGTATACAAGGAGCTGCCCTTGCTCGCCCAGGGCCTGGCGGCCAACGGCGAAGGCGACC
The DNA here is from genome assembly GCA_963559755.1 of uncultured Slackia sp. Lineage (GTDB taxonomy): Bacteria > Actinomycetota > Coriobacteriia > Coriobacteriales > Eggerthellaceae > Slackia. The sequence goes on from CAUWMI010000103.1 coordinate 2,380, forward strand.
TCGATTACGTGGCGCTCAAGGGCTTTTCGCATTATCCCTGCCTGCGCCTCGTGGATCGCGTGGCCCACGACGGCGCGCGTACGGTCAATGTCGCAGGTAAGGATGTGAGCCAGGCTCCCTCCATCGCGGCGCTGCTCTCGTTCATCGAGCAGACCGATTACGACGATATCGACGGTCTCAAGCTCGACTACAAGGCGCTGCCCCGCTACTCGTTCACCACCACCTCGCGCGACTGCCTGCGCCGCAAGTGCCCGTATTTCGGCACGCAGTGCTTCGTGCACGGCCTGCGCAAGAAGGCTGAAACGGCCGACATCGTGGTGACCAATCATTCACTGTTCTTCTGCGACCTCGCGGCCGATGGCGGGCTTTTGCCCAGCGCTCGCTACTGGGTTGTGGATGAGGCCCATGGCGCCGAGGCCGAGGCTCGCCGTGCGTTGGCCATCTCGCTCGACGCGTCGGAGATGGTGCGCCTGGCCAACCGCTTGGCCTCCGATGACGCCAAGCGCAACGTGTTCGTTCGCACCGAGCGCCGCGCCCCCTTGGATTCGGGCAGTCAACCCGAGGCAAGCACGCTCTTCTTCGGCCTGACCGAAAAGGCCCGCGCACGCGGCAAGGCGTTCGCCGAGGCTGCGACCGACCTTGCCCACCACATGAAAGACCTGGTGGCGTGCGATACCGGACGCGGCAATAAAGGCTACGAGAATATAGAGATTTGGATAAACGACCAGATTCGCCACAGCCCCCAGTTCTCAGCGCTGCGCGGGTACGGGCGCACGTTCCGTGAGGCATCCGAGCGCCTGATTACCTCGGGCAACGAGCTCATCGCGTTCCTCGAGGGTGTGGATGGCGTGGCCGACTGCCAGCGCGAGATTGCGACCGTGGTGATCGACGCCAAGGAGATGCTCCAGGCGAGTGAACTCATTCTCGAAACGGGCGACCCGCGCTTCGTGTATTCGGCAAAGCTCTCGCGCAAGCCCGAACGCGTGGCGGAATCGCTCCAGGCGCAGATCGTCGACATCGGGCAAACCCTGGGAGAGACGCTCTACGAGAACACCGAGAGCGTGGTATACGCCAGCGCCACCATCACCGTGGGCGGCGAGTTCAAAACGTTCATGAGCGCCATGGGCCTGGGCGCCGGCGAATCGTCGCGCGTCGAAACGTGCCTGTTGGGCTCGAGCTATGACTTCGATGCAAACATGCGCGTCTTCGTGATCAAGGATATCCCCGAGCCCAACCAGCCGGGCTACCTGGAGGCGCTCGAGGGGCTGCTCGCCCGCGCGCACGTGGCGCAGCAGGGCAGCATGCTGACGCTGTTCACCAACAGGCGCGAAATGGAAGCGTGCTACGAGGCCGTCGACCCCACCATGAAGGAGCACGGTCTGCGACTGGTGTGTCAGAAGTGGGGCGTGTCCACCAAGGGCCTGCGCGATGACTTCCTCAAAGACGAGCATCTTTCGCTTTTCGCGCTTAAGAGTTTTTGGGAGGGCTTTGATGCACCGGGCGCCACGCTCAAGGGTGTCATCATTCCCAAGCTGCCCTTCGCAAAACCCACCGATCCGCTGTCGTGCGAACGTGCCCAGCGTGATTCTGCGGCGTGGTCGCACTACACGCTGCCCCAGGCCGTGATTGAGGTGAAGCAGGCCGCCGGACGTCTGATCAGGTCGTCCACCGATACCGGTGTGCTCGTTTTGGCTGATCGCCGCCTTTTGACCAAGGGGTATGGCCGCGCGTTCCTCAAGTCGCTGCCGTCGCAGAACATCACGGCGTGCACCATCGACGAGGCGGTTCTGGCCATCGAGGCGCTCGCGCGTATCTCCGACGCGCAGGCGCCGCGCGAATCGGCCAACCCGGGTAACGCCGGCGGCGAGCGCTAGGCGGTCACATGGTGCGCAATCACGGCCATACGCCCCTGTTCAGGGGCATCGCTGAAAACCTGCATGTCAAAGGCAACACGGCGGGCACGTCCAACGAGCTCTCGCTTTCGGTGCTCGACGAGCGCAGCAAGAAAGCCGATGAGAAATCGTCGTCCACGCCGCGCCCCTCGCGCTTGAACAAGGTGTCGGTGTTCGCCGTGGAAAACCGCAAGTCGCGCAAGGAGAAGAAGGCCGAATCTGCGCCCACCGGGGCCGATGTGGCGGGTTATGCCCTCGACCTCTCGGCGCGCGGTAGGGCTGCACGGGCGCGCAAGCGAGCGCTCGATGACCCCGAGGCCGAAATCCGTCGCCGTAAATCCGCCCGCCGGGCGCGCCGCATCATCGGCACGGTCGTGGGCGTGGCGGCATCCGTGGCGGTCATCGCCTACGCCGGCTTCTATTTTTGGAGCGCCTACCAGCAGAACCAGGAGAACCTGACGGTGCTGGGCCAGGCGATGCAGGAGCTCGAGGCAGCCGACGAGGTGGTGCTCGCCGCCGACGCCCTGGTAACGGACGGCATCGGCGATACGTCGGACGAGGATATACAAGCCCTGATCGCCAGCATGGATGACGCGCGCGTCCACATTAATGCCGCGGTTGCGTTCGGAGAGACTGCGGCGGAATCCATGGATGCGTCAGCCGACCGCGAGGCGGCGTTGAAGGCGCAGGAGAGCGCCAACGCGCGTACGAAGCTCCTCGACGGCGCGGCTTCCATCATCCAGGCCGAGGCTCAGGCACGCACCGCTTCGACGCAGATTCAGCAATGCTGGGATTCCCTCGTGGAGGCGGACGGCCTGCTCAAGGAGGCAGCCGCCATGGTGACGGAAACCACCAACGACAACGTGAAGGCCTCCGAAGAAAAGACCCAGCAAGCGCAGGACCTGCTTACGAGCGCCGCCGAGTCGCTCGCCGCCGCGCAGGACGCGTATCCTTCGGCTGATCTTTCCGCTTTCGGGGCGTACATCGACAAGCGATTTGAAGCCATCGGCTATGCGCTGGCGAGCAACGACGCCATCTATATCCAGGACAAATCCACCGCTGATGAGCAGAACGCGCTCTACAACGAGGCCGATGCCGAGGCGGTCGAGCTGGCGCAGAAGCTCCCCAAGAATCCGACGCAGCCTATCGAGGACGCGCTCGCGGCCGACACGCAGCAGGCGCGCGATGATTACTACGCCACACGCGAGGCGGCGGCCCAGTCGGATGCGTATATTCGAGATTATCTGGGGGAAGGGCAGTAAATGGCCCCGGATAAGGCACGATGGGCTATACTATTGAACGAATATGCCCGTATTCGAATAAAGTATGACGAACGATAAGGTGTAAATATGAGCACACCGATGGACCACATAGCGTATCTCTCTCAGGAGATCGGCGCCCGCCCCTCCGGCACGGAGGAGGAGCAGCAAGCGGCGCTCTATATCACCGACCGTCTTCAGAAGGATGCGCATCTTTCGGCGAACATCGAGGATTTCGCCTGTTCAAACAACCCGGGGCTCGCAAAAGTGATCTGCCACGCCGTAGCCATTGTGGCGGTGGTGCTTTCCATCGTGCTGCCGATTGTGGCCATTCCCGCCGCCGTGGTGGCGCTGCTCGCGGCAGCGGTGCTGTTCCTCGAGACGTTTGATAAGCCGGTGATCTCGCAGCTGTTCATGAAGGGCATCAGCCAAAACGTCGTGGGCAAATACGAGCCGGTGCGCGACCCCGAAAGCGCCGGCACGCGCCGCCGCAAGGTCATCCTGGTGGCCAACTACGACAGCGGCAAAGTGAGGCGCGATCTGGCACGCCCGCTCGTGGCTATTCGACGCGTGCTCGACATTGCCGTGCTTGCTGCCAGCGCGCTTATTCCCGTGGTCATCCTGATTACCGCGCTTGCGTTCGGCGGCGTGCAGGGTGCTGGCGCCATCGCCATCATCGTGATCAAGGCGATTCTAGCCGTTATCGTGCTCATTCCCGTGGTCTTCTACATCTTGGAGAAGGTTTCCGATTACAACGAGGCCGCCAATTCCAACGCGGCCGGTGTGGCCGTCATGCTTGAGGTCGCCCGTCGTCTTGGCACGGGTGAAGTCAGTTCCTCGCCTATCGCGTCAGGCGTGATGCACGACGAGCAGACCGCGCGCGAGGCGGGCGTGGTGCCCGAGGGCGCAACCATCAGCTACGATGGCGATTCGTCCGACGGGCTTTCCGCCGCGAAGGCGGCCGTTGAGGCTATGGCTGGGGGTGCTGTGCACCACGGCGTGCGCGACATCGCCGATAATCTGGTGCAGGTGAAAGAAGCGCCTATCGCTACTCCCGATGATGCCGCCGTGGCCAAGGCGCGCCAGGATACGCGCGCCGCACTCACGAGTGCGCCCGCCGGTACGCTGGCCGAGGCCGCTGCGAAGGCCGCCGCGCTTCACGAGCGGGCCGAGCAGCGCGCAGCGGAGGAAGCTGCGGCTATCGAGCGCGCCAAGCAGGAAGCCGCCCGCGCCGCCGAGGAAGAGCAGCGCGCAGCTGAGGAGGCGGAGGCCGCTCGTGCTGCCGCTGCCGCAGAAGCCGCTAAGCCGGCAACCGTGCCCGATTGGTACAAGAAGGCCACCGAGAAAGCGCGCATCAAGGCCGAGCAGTCTGGCGAGCATGAGGATGCGCCCCAGTATCGCTCTCGCTACGCCGATTTCCCGTCCGACAATCAGGAAGCCCCCGCTTCGGGAACGTTCGAGGCGCATGAAACTGTGTCCCACGAGGTACAGGTTGTTTCTTCCCACGTCGAGTCTGCGCAGGTGGAAGGCAATGTTTCCCGTGAAACCGTTGCCGCTGCTGCCCAGACTGCGCCTGCTGAGGCTCCCGAATCCGGCGCGCAAGCTGCCGCTGTGGCGCCCGATGCGCAGCCCGGTTCCGCTGCCGCTTCCAACGATGCGCCTGCTGCGGTGCCCGTTTCGGCCCCCGGCGAAACCACCGCTATGCCCGCACTGGGCCAGCAGGGCAAGCTCGATTTGAACGCCCTGCGTGCTGCGGCGCAGGCCAGCGTCGCGCAAGAGGCCGCCGCTCCGGTTGAGCAGCAGCCTCAGCAGAGCGCTCAGGAGGATGTGCCCTCCGCCATCTCTGGCGCTGCGACTACGCGCCTTCCCCAGATGATGTATTACACGCCCCCGGCCGATCGCGCGGATGTCATGCGCGACCGCGCGCAGAAGGATCGCGTGACCGTTTCGGCCGAGGGCATTGAACAGGCCGCCACCATGGATGCCGCCGAGGTGGTGCCGCAGGCCGGCTATGGCCAGGCCCCCATCCCTGTCCAGGTGGATGCCGCGTATGAGACGCCGCTCGCGCCGGGCCAGGCGCCTGTGTCTGCGCCCGCCGAGCAACCCGCCCCGCAGCCTGCCGCTGCGCAGGGCCGCGTTCTCAAGGCGAACATCCCGGTGGTTGATCTTCCGCAGATTACGCTGCCCCCTATTTCGGCGCCCGAACTCAAGCCGGTGTCGTTTGAGGAGTTCCGTCAGCGCGCGCCTCTGGCGAACGTGGCGGATGCCCATGGGCAAGATGCGGCGAAATCCTTGCTCGCCACTACGCTTCCCTCCATTGACGGCCCCGATGCCGATGCAACCGTGGGAATGCCTGCGGTGCAAGACAAGCCCCAGAGCGTAAGCCTCACCGGCAGCTTCGCGGCTGTTGAGGCCATCGGCTCGAAGCCTGTGGGCGATGAGCTCGTCGATGGGCTCGATTCTGAGGATATCTATGTGGATGACGCGGACGATTCGTCGTTCGAGGCCGAGTTCACTGAGACCGGCGCTTTCGCTGGCCCGGGCTATGTGGAAATGCCGCAGTCGCGCGTGGGCAAGTTCTTCAGCAAGTTCCGTCGCAAGAACAAGAAGAACGAAGAGAGCACCCATGATTGGCTGGGCGTGGATGAAGATTTCGACGCGCGCTCGGTGGGCAAGGCCCGCGGCGGCTGGGAGAGCTTCCGCGATGAGGAAGACGATTGGAACGGCGGCGCGTTCAGCAACATTCGTGCGCGCATGGGCCGCGGAGGGTCTGAGCCTGCTGATGAGGCCGCTTACGACCAGCCGCATGAGGAGAGCCGCCGCGCCATGGATGCTGGCCCTGCTGTTTCCGCCGATGAATTTGCGGCGGTTGCCGCCATCGCGGCCAGCAAGGCATCCAAGGATGAAGGCGTGGCACCGGTTCCTCATGCCGATTTCGATGATGTGCAGCAGATTTACTCGTTCGCATCGGGCGACATCAATACCGAGGTCTGGTTCGTGGCTCTGGGATCTGAGCTTGCTGAACAGGGCGGCATCAAGGCGTTTTTGGCCGACCACGCGTCTGACATGCGCGGCGCGCTTATTGTTAACCTCGAGGCGCTCGGTGCAGGTGACCTGTGCTACCTCGAGCGCGAGGGCTCGATGAAGCAGATGGGCTGCTCGCCCCGCATGAAGCGCTTCATCCGCAAGGCCATTCAGGCTTCGGGCGTGGATCTTGGCGGCGCTACGGTGAACTGGCGCGAAAGCCCCGCAAGCTACGCGATGAAGCACCGCGCACAGGCCGTGACCATCGCCGGCATGGATGGCAACAAGCCCGCACTCATGGGCGAGGCCGATGATGTGATCGAGAACATCGACGAGCAATCGCTCACTCGCGCCGCTGATTTCGTGGTTGAGCTGTTGAAGAACATCT
>CAUWMI010000104.1:0-8879 GCA_963559755.1 uncultured Slackia sp.
CCCCGCCACCAGCCGCCATCTTTCCGTCCTCGAAGCCCGATCCCCCGTGACCTGAGACGGAGACTGCAAATCCGCTGTCGCGGATTCTGCCGCACGTCTCACTGGGATCACCTTGCACGCCTTTTGGACATGGCTCCGCCTATGGTACGTAATCCCCTCATTCAGCTTTTCCAAGGCTGCCCTGCTACCACGTCCTCCAGGGAACATGAGGTTAAGGTCGACTCCATGACCGGTATCCGCCCTCCCGTCTCGCCTTCGGGGAAGGGCTCCCCGTGCGCGCCCGGCGATGAGGCGCGCCATGGGATCATGGATCCCTCCGGCACCCACGCGGCTTCGCCTCACCTCTCGGCTTATGTCCATGCGTACATGGACGGGCTCGTTCCGCGTGGAACTTCAATCCTCGGTTATTCAGGCTCTAGGGCCGCTTTATGCCGACCGGGAACGGACGCTATGGTCGCCAAGGGCGAGTTCCCGCCCAAGTGATGGTTACATTCTACCATGCCCGCCGTGCGCATGGCGCGTCCCCGATCGTTCTTTTCAGAGAATGATGACAAGCCGGCCCTTCGGTGCTATCATCTCTCGGCGGGGCGAAGACGGCGGTCACCGGGAAATAGGCCGCGCGTCCCCGCCGACCGATGGAGGCCCCCTGGGAGCGGAATCGCCCGGGGGCCTCGGTCCTATATCGGGAGGGCCGCATATCTTCTGGCAACCTGGGATATGGCTGACGACGGACCTCCCGGCCATGGCGACTGGGCCCCCGCTGGATCGGATCCGCGGGGGCCTTTCCATGGATCAGTGCGGGATCACCCAGTCGGGCATCTTGCAGTCTACGAAGAGATCGCCACGCACGGCCAACCCATGGGGCTTCATCCTCATGGCATCGAATCGGACCTCAAGGCACTCCTTGTTGCCGTTGAACATGTCGGCGACTTCCGGCCATGTGACATCGGTCGTGATGCCGGGACCGCCCTTCAGGATTATGTTGGCTGTCGGATAGTAAAAGTCCGCCGCTGTGCCGGACCATCTTATGGACACCGACTCGATCGGCGGTCCCATGAACACTGTAGAGCAGCTCCATGTCGCACTGGTTTCCGACTCGTCTGAGATGAACTCGATATACACCTTCACGTGATTATCGCTGTAGTCGTACTCGATCTGCGGGATGACAGGCGGATCGGCTTTACCCAACACCGACACCGTCGGTCCGTTGTGTATGACGACGAGCCCGTCGGGATATATCAGGTTCTCCATGTCTCTCCAATCTTCTCGTCCCGACTCCAATTATCCCACCGTTATTCATGGAGATGTAGAAATCATGCGACAAGTTGCATGTATCCTTCTCGGTCGCCGTCAATGGCACATTCCCCGGTAATGAAATGAGAGTCTATCTCGGATTGTTCACATTCCCATTGAGGAGCATCGAGATGACGATCCCAAACGCCGATGCCGGCATCACGTGGATAGACGTGATCTCCCAAAACAAACTCGCCGATGAACTGAAATCAGGCAAGCTGACCCTGGAATCCATCTGCGCATGCAATCCGATCATCAGTAGACGCCCTGGAATTGTCTCTACGGGCTACATCGCTATCTCCATCCCGAGTACCGCATATGGCAACCTTACGTGCGAGATGGACATGTGGCCAGCACCCGGCGTCATCTTAAGACGTTGACACCGGCGATACGCCCAGTGCTATCCTAGCCCTCAGAAGGTCCCGGGTCTGCCGAGTGCCCGGGGCCTTCCCATATGCGTGGAGGAAGATGGCCAGGAGCTACGACATAGCCGAGATCATGACGAGCGACGGCGGCCTCAACGAGCAGGTCCGCCGGAAGATCAACATGAACTACAGGCGCGTCGTTGAGATCGCCACGCGCGAGAAGTCCGCCTCCGACGAGGCGATCCTGGGCGGCAAGATCCAGGACATCGTGGAATCCTACGTCGACTCGATACTGCCGGACCTCATCCGCGAGATCGAGGAGGGCTCGTTCGACCGGACGTACCCGGTCGGATGCGTCATCGTCACGCACACGTCGTCCGACCCCAGGCTGTCCCGCGGGAAATGGCAGGCGATCACGTCGGGCAGGTACGTCCTCACCGCCGGGTCCGGGCATCCCGTCGGGTCCACGGGCGGGAGCAACGTGATCGGGATCGCCAACATCCCGGACCACGTGCACGGCCTGCCCGTCAACATGGGGTACCCCGACCCAGGCACGGGGAACAGGGCCGTGCGGCATGAGGACGGCATCCTCGCCGACGACTCGTATGAGACCGGCGGCGTCGTCGGGTACCCGTCCGGGCAGGAGCCGTTCATGCCGGAATACGTGGCGCTTCTTTTCTACAGGAGAATATCGTGATGGAGTTCGACCAGATGATGGCCGCCGGGTCGCTGTTCATAGCTTTCGCGTCCCTGGTGTCCACGACGCTCATACGCATCCGGTCGGACGCCAAGGACGAGCGGTCGCTGTCCATGAAGATGGACTTCCAGACCCAGATACTAGAGGAGACGAGGGACTGCGTGAAGTCCATCGAGAACCGCGTGAACGACATGGACACCAGGATCGCGAAGCTCGAGAACTCCAGCGAGACCCTGTTTCGCAAGGTGAACCGCAACACCGACAGGATCGACAAGATCGAGGACAGGTTCATCGACTTCAAGACCAGTGGAACCGAATAGAAGGGAGAGCGCATGCTCGACAAGTTCCTCAACGACGACAGCACCGAGATGAGGCTGGCAAGGACGATCGTGCAGGGCCTCGTGTCCGTCGCGATCGTGGCCGTCCCGATCGCGGTGTCCAGCACCGTGGACGACCCGACGGTCGCGTCGCTCGCCACCGCCGCCATCATGTGCGTGCTGTCGCCCATCATGTCGATGTTCCGCACCGGCAACCCCGAGGACGGGGTCATCGAGGCGGACGGGAACAAGGAGGAGTAATGGAAGACGAGATCAAGACCATGTTCGACGAGCCGGCGGACGGCGAGCAGGAGCCCGAGAACTCCGCCATGGGCTCCAAGGCCGAGGAGGCGTCAGAGTAATGGCAGGCATACTCCCGACCATCATCGATATCTCGGAGCACCAGGGCCGCATAAACTGGGATCAGGTGAGGCCGAACATCCACTTCGCCATCATCCGCGTCCAGGACGGCACGTACCTCGACCGCAGGCTCACCGAGAACATCGCCGCCGTCGAGCGCCTGGGCATCCCGTACTACTGCTACGGCTTCTACCGCAACGGCGGAGCCGTCGAGGCCTCACGCCTGGTGTCACGCGCGAGGGCCGCCGGAGCCAGGTCCTGCCGCGGCTTCGTGCTCGACGTGGAGGTCGGCGGCCAGTCCGTGGCGGGCATCAACTCCGCGATCGCCACGCTCAACCAGACCGGGCGCGACACCGGCGTCTACATCGCCAACCACCTCTACTCGCAGTACGCGGGCATCAAGGGCCAGAAGTGGACCTGGATCCCGACCTACGGCGCCAACGACGGCCACGCCCACACGCCGCCGCGCCACTACTGCGACCTGTGGCAGTTCACCTCCGCGGGCCGCGTGCCCGGCATCGGCGGCAACGTGGACTGCAACGCGCTGAACGGCAAGCGGGACCTCGCGTCCTTCACCGCCGGCTCGAAGCCCGTGGTACCCCCTGCGACCGGGCAGGCAGACCAGTCCCTGCCCTTGCACATCCTGGTGGGCAACACGCTCTCCGGCATGTACGGGAACGACGACGAGCGCAAGGCGAACCTGGGCCCCCGCTACGGAGAGGTCCAGGACGCCGTCAACCACGTCTGCGGCGCCGGGACCTCCGTCCTGGCCGACGAGGTCCAGGCCGGCAAGTGGGGCAACGGCGACGAGCGCAAGCGCGCCCTGGGCACCCGCTACGACGAGGTCCAGGCCGAGATCAACCGCCGCGCGGGCCTCGACAAGAAGTCCGTCGACCAGATCGCGGACGAGGTCATCGCCGGCAAGTGGGGAGACGGTCAGACCCGCCGCGAGAAGCTGTCCGCAGCCGGTTACGACCCCGAGGCCGTCCAGGCTAAGGTCAACGACAAGCTGGGCGTGAAGCCCGCCGAACGCCGCTGCTACGTCGTTAAATCCGGCGACACGCTGTCCGGCATCGCCAAGAAGGTCGGCTGGGGCTCCAACTGGGCGGGCCTCGCCAACAAGAACGGCATCAAGAACCCGAACGTGATCTACGCGGGCCAGAAGATCTACTACTAGTGGTAGAATGGAGCGGTGCGCCCGCGTGAACGCGCTCGAATCGTTACAGCGGGCACTCCAACGAGAAGGGAGCCTCCCCGGTCGACATGGGGGGCTTCCTTCTTTTTCGACCGATGGGAACGGAGTGGGGACATGGACGACGAGAAGGTCATCGCGATGGGCTGCCTGGGCCTGCTGATCATGCTCGCGCTGCCGAGCGTCGCGCTGATCACGTTGGTCATATGCAAGATCCTCGACAACATGATACCCCCCGTGTGATACCATCTCATCAACGCCCTCGTAGCTCAGCGGATAGAGCACCGCTCTCCTAAAGCGGGTGCCGGCGGTTCGAGTCCGCCCGAGGGCACCATCGCCGGATGGCGGGAGGCGACTCGACCGCCGCCACGGCGTCCACTCCCCCGTAGCACAAAGGTCAGGGCGGGCGACTTATAATCGCCGGATCCGGGTTCGAGACCCGGCGGGGGCACCATCCAGATCTCCTCTCTCCGAAGGGCCGTCCCATCGACATGCCGGGGCGGCCCTTCCGCTCACCTGCTACAATCGATTCTCAGAAGCAGATCCCCGTGAGACGGAGGAACGATATGGCATTGGACAAATACGCCTTCTCCAAGATCGCCAGGGGCGAGAACCCCACGGCCGGCGCGCAGGGTGGCGGCAGCAAGTTCAACGCGAGGGAATATCTCGGCGGCGGCCCCGATTCCGGCATGTCCGAGAACTTCATGTCCCTGAGGCAGAGGATCGCCGACGAGTCAGACAGCAGGAGGGCCGCTGCCGAGCCGCCCGCCGGCAGGAAGAAGGCCGAGGGCCTGGACTACCTGGCCGCCACGATGGGCAAGATCGGCGAGAACATCAAGGGCCTCGCCGGGGCCGAGAAGGCGGCGGAGACCGAGTCGAAGCTCGATGACGTCGGCGCCTTCCTGGCGGGCCTGCCGCTCGGAACCGTCTCCGCGCCGTTCACCGGGGCGTCCCAGCTTTACGAGGGCGCCACCGGCCACAGGGCCACCGAGATGGACGATGCCGGCTACATCCCGAGCCAGGACCTCGATCTCGGGCAGAGGCTCGCCACCGGCGCATCCGGCGTCATCAACGCGGTCGGCCCGCTCTTCGGCGGCTCCGCCGGCATGCTGAGGGGCGCGAAGAACGCCGCCCTCATGGGAGGCGCCAAGGCCGCCGGCCTCATGGGTGCAGAAGATGCAGCGAAGAAGATGGCCGGCAAGGCCATCGAGTCATCCGTGAAGTCCCTCGCCAAGGAGGAGTCGAAGGGCTGGGTCGGCAGGCTCGCGTCCGAGGCCGCGGAGGAGGGCGTCGAGGAGTTCGTCCAGTCGCCGCTCGACGAGATCCGCGACGGCACCCTCGACGACGGCTGGTTCGGAAGGGCCGCCGAGGCCGGCGCGATGGGCGCTCTCGGCGGCGGCATCATGTCCGGAGCGGGCATGGCGCTCGACAGGACGTTCGGCAAGATGGCCAACCCGTCCAACCAGTCCTCGAACAGGATGCCCCCGCTTTCGCCTGACGTTAAGACCGTCAAGGAGCGCAGGGGCTTCAGCACCGATACGACGTCCATGGTGTCCGATGCGAAGGACAGCATCAGGGACACGCTCGCAGAGCAGCAGAAGGTGCCAGGCGCTGCCTCCGCGCTCCAGGTGTCATCCGGTCTGCGCAACCATGGCCTCGATGACGGAACCGTCGGCTCCGGCCTGGTCGAGAAGATCTTCTACTATCCAGATCGCAGGGATATGGAGACCGGAGAGATCCAGAGCTCCGCGAAGACGATCTCGGACTGGTTCGGCGTCACGACCGACGAGATGCACAGGATCCTGTCCGGACCGGACAAGACCGCCGAGCTCAACCAGCTCGTGCAGAACATGAAGGCCAACGGCCAGCCCACGAGGCTGCTCGTCGGCAGAAACCCCGATACCAACAGAGGTCTCTACTGGATCGACGTGGACGAGATCGTCGATTCCGACTACGTCGACCTGAACCCGTTGACGTATTCATACGTGAAGTCCGACATCGACGGCGATAAGGCGCAGCTCTACTTCGACCGCGACAACCAGGCGTCTCTCGGCTATGTGTCCGAGAACATCGTCGCTCCCGAGTCCATGGACCAGAAGACGGGCCTTCCAGCCGCGAGCGTCGACATCTCCGATTACGGGTTCATGCCCGCGACCATCGGCGACAAGAGCACGGCCCAGCTGACCAAGGACGACGTCAGGCGCATCTTCACCGAGGCCATCGATGAGACCGTCGGCGCGAACTCCGGCATCGATGCCGTCTCCTATGCCGACAGGTGGGCCGATGAGGTCGCCTCCGGCAAGGATTCCAATAAGGCGAACTTCCTCAACGAGATCAACGTCGCCATCAAGAACCATCTCGCCAACGGCGGTCAGCTGCTCCCCGGCGCGCATCTCGGCACCGCCGTATCGAAGATCATCGGCAAGATGCAGGCGGACGCCTCCGCCGGCTTCTCCCGCGCCATGGACGCGGCCGCGGCCGATGTCAGGCGCGCAAACGAGATCGTCAGGCAGATGGTCGACATGATCCCCGGGATCCTGGCCGAATCCAACGAGGGCCGTGGAATGTCGTCCAAGGGCGATCTCGGCGGCATCCGATCTTACGCCGAGGCCGCCACCGACATGCTGAACGCCGCGTACGCGAAGTACAACAAGGCCGCGACGAACGTCGGGTTCCGCCAGGACGGCAGGTTCATCCTGGAGGCCCAGTCCAAGCTGCTCCAGTCGATCGACTACACGCTCCGCAACCTCCACACCGCCATGTCCCAGTCGGGCCTGGGCGTATCTGAATCCGTGTACCAGATGCTCGTCGACATCTGCGTGAGGCAGGTCGAGCGCGGAGGAGACGTAACCACGACGATCTCCGGCCTGTTCGACGCGGCTCTCGCGAACGGCTCGATGACCCGCTTCAGGAACGAGGTCGGGCACGCGAAGATCCGGAACGGCGAGGACCTCGAAGTCCTCAAGCGCGTGTTCAGGGATGAGTACGAGAAGCTGTACAAGGCGTACGAGAAGGCGATCCTCACCGACAACACGGCCAACCCGGACGGCATGAAGCTGCCGGGTGAGATGGACAAGCCCGAGCTTCTCGAATCCGACGGCGATGCCCCTCTCGCAAGGTACTTCAAGCGCGCATTCGGTTCCCAGTACGGCGAGGACATGGTCGAGGGCTGGCCGAAGCACTTCGAAGGAAAGACATGGAACGAAGCCGTGAGGATCGTCTCCCAGGACGCGAGTTACGACAGGACGCAGTTCGTCGATCTCGATAATGGATTCCAGCAGCTGTTCAACATGATGCTGGCCGACGAGGGCAGGCAATCCAGGCAGGTGGCCATAAGGATCAACAGCGAGGTCGAAGCATCCGTGCGCATGTTCGCTGATCTCCGTTCCAAGTGGGAGGCCAACGGCAGGAAGCTCCATGGAGCCGATTTCGCCATGGCGGAGCAGCTCGTCACGAAGGTGAGGAGCATCATCGGCCAGAGGTCCGCCGATAAGATCGGCCTGGTCTCCGTCGATTCGTTCTTCGATTCGGGCTGGGGCGAGATGCTGTCCTCCGGAAACCAGGAGCTCGCGATGAAGGCCGTCTGTGAGATGGCGGTCAGCGCGAAGTATGACGGCGTCATCGCGAAGCTGGACCAGGCCCTGAAGGAGAAGGACGGCCTCGTGGCCGACAAATACAGGATGGCCGCGCTGAACATGCTCGGCGATCTCGTCGATACGTCCAGGGTCGATGACTACATCATCTCCGAGATAGCAGACGCCGCGAGCAGCATGGATGCCCTGAAGAGCGCGAAGACGTTCTCCAGGCTCTACGACGCCATAACGAGCGACGATCCTGCCCTGACGTTCGGCCTGATCTCGAGCACCTGGGATTCCGGTAACGGAGACAACGCGAGCGTGTTCCTGACCGACGTGCTCACGACGCCCGGCTCCACGTTCTCCAATGCGGACCTTTCGAGCAGGATGAACAGGGCCGCATCGAGCCAGCGCACCGCTGACCAGATCAACAACGAGATGAACATCGAGAGGTGGAACGCCGTATTCAGCGCCGCCACCGATTCCGGGCAGCAGGAGCGCTATGCCAGCGCGATAGACGACCTGCTCAACGACCGCACCTATGAGGTCGGCGACGACGCGATCGGATCCGCGGTCTATGCCGCGACCACGATCGCGAACTCCTACAAGGAGAAGGGCGTCGTCCCGAGGTCCGCTCAGATCATGTACGCCATCTCAGAGATCTCCAGGCACGGAGCCCTGTACGCGTGGTCCGACAAGCTGTTCGGCCTCTCGCAGGGCAGGATCACCAAGAGGCAGTTCCTCGACAACCCCACGCTCATCGCGAGGCTCATGGTCGATCCGAACTTCTCGATCACCATCACCGACTGGGAGAGCGGGCAGTTCAACGACTTCAGCCGCGACGATCTGATCAGGGACGTCATCCCAGATTGGAACGGCGGACCGATCACCCTCAACGTCTACAACAAGATATTCACCAAGTACCCCCAGCTCATCTCCATCATCGCCAGGCCCTCGATGTCGGTCGGCGTGAACGAGAACTCCGAGTCCACGGTCACCAAGACGACGACGGACTCTGTTGACAGGGCCCTCCTCAGCCGCGTCGAGGCGGTCATGAATATCAATAAGGACGAAGAGAAC
>CAUWMI010000105.1:0-8606 GCA_963559755.1 uncultured Slackia sp.
GTTTGCTATCATTCCAGCAAGAAGAAAGGAAGCAACGTGATCGAAGCGCAACATGGCGGCCCCTCCTGGATGAGAATCCTGGGGTTTGCCTGTCATCAAGGATGCATATTCTCCCTGTTCTATATGGGTACGAATCGCGGGCTCGCGCTCGGCGGCACCGTGTTCGAGCGCGTCGATTTGTTCCGTGTGCTTGTTTTCATGTGTCTCACGTTCGCCTTGGGCAAATCGCGCATCGCCCACTCCTTGGAATCGAACGCCGCGGCCACCACCATCCTTTCCTCGGCGGCGATGCTGGTGGTTGGCATCATTGCCCCGCAGTTCCCGCTGAACTCCCATGCAGTAGGGCTGTTCATCGAGGGTGTTCTCGTTGGCTATCCCCTTGCCGTGCTCTTCCTCGCATGGAGCATCACGCTTGCTTCCGGCTCCCCGCGCACTATCGCATGCGAGGTGTTTGCCGCCACGGGCTTCGCGGCGGCTATCTGCTTCGCGTGCGCCTTCCTGCCCTCCATCGTGTCAATGGCCGTTCCCGCCCTGTGCGCCTTGGCAGGCGCTGCGGTGGTGCTTACCTGCCTTGCCAAACGCAACCAAGCCGCCAATAGCGAGCCTTTGAGCGGCGCAGCCCCGCAAAGCTCAACGCACTCCAAAGCGCCGGGAGGCCTTGCGGCCGCATTCTCCGTTCGGCCTGATGCGGATCCCAGCCATACGTGCGCAACCGCATCGCTCGCGCACGCCAATGACGCTCCTGCGCCGTCCAAGCCTTCGCTCTCTTCCATATTTAAAGCGGCGGGAGTCGGTGCCATGAGCACTCGCATGATCGCGGGCGCTGCCACCTTTGGCGTTGCTGCCGGCTTCATGGAAAGCTACCGAAGCGATCCCGGCATGCTCTCCACGCCCGATTTTCCCGCGACGCTGCTCATTCTTGCCCTGTTCTGTATCGCCGTGCTTCAATCGCTTTTCGTCGAAAAGCCCACCGAGGGCGAATCGCTCGGCAGCATGTACCGCATCGCGATGCTCCTGATCATGGCGGGCTTCCTGGTTGCGCCGTTGCTGAAAGACAGCGGCGTTCCCGGAGAAGCCATTGTTTTGGCAGGTTATCTGGGCCTGGTGGCATCGTTCATGTCGTTCTTCCTCGTCATGGCGCGCGTCGCCCAGGCGCAGCCGGCAATCATATTCGCAGGGGGCCTTTTCGCCCTCTATATCGGCGAAGTAGCGGGCATTGCCGCAGCCAATCTTTACGACACCGTGATGCCCGCCGCCTCGTTTTCCTACGGCATCATGGCATGCGCGGGGAGTGCAATCCTGTTCGCCTATCTATTTCTCTTCACCGAACGCGACTTCAGGGCGCTCTCAGAAATCGTGGATACGTCCGACGAGCAGGAGAGCGCCTGCGCGCAGCTGGTCGAGCACTTCGGCCTTTCCGCACGCGAAGCCGAAGTGCTGGCGCTCGCGCTCAAGGGCCGGAGCAACGAGCGCATTGCTCAGGAGCTGTTCGTAGCCAAGAGCACGGCCGACACCCACATGCGCCGCATCTATGCGAAATGCGGCGTCAAGGGCCGCCAAGAGCTTATTGACCTGGGCGAGCGCACGTTGAAGGAGCTGCGCGAATCGCGCCGCCGATGAGCTAGCGCGCGAAGAATGCCGAGGCAGCCGCCCTGCCCAACACCACACCCGCTAGGCACGCCATCAGGCTCAATGCGACATTGAGCGCCGCCATACCCCAGGCGCCGTTTTGGAAGAGCGTGACCGTCTCAAGGCTGAACGTAGAAAACGTGGTGAATCCGCCCATGATGCCGGTGATGGCGAACAGCCTCGCCTGGTCTTTGCCCATAAGCGGACCGTCAAACACGACCGAAAGAAACCCTATGGCAAAGCAGCCGAGTACATTCGCGATGAAGGTCGAGAGCGGGAACACGTCCCAAAATGCAGTTTCGGCGCCCACGCGTCCCACGAGCACGCCCACAAGGTAGCGGCCCACAGCGCCGATTGCACCGCCGCCGGCTACGGCAAGAATATTCAAGAGCATGCGTATCCTCCTTGGAATCGGCATCTGCTGAGGCCGCGTTGCGTTACAATGGCCTTTCGCACGATAGGCGCCTTATGCAAAGCGCCATAATACACCAGCATGAAGAAGGCAATCTTGAAAGACACTGCATACGAACGATTCACGCCGCGCATGGCGCTCCAGCTCGCGGCGCCTCACACCTGGCCCGCCGCCATCCTCCCCTCTTTGGTCGCGATGTGCGCCGCCGCCGTCACCGCACCGCCCACATCGGCCCTCATGGCATGCGTCCTGCTTGTGATCTGCGTACTCATGCAGGCTGCCGTCAACACGTTCAATGACTACTACGATTTCGTGAAAGGCGCCGATTCCGCCGACGACAACGTGGAGGAGTCCGATGCTACGCTCATCTACAACAATGTGAACCCCAAAAGCGCGCTGCGCCTTGCTATCGCGTTTCTGGTGGCCGCGTTTGCGTTGGGTGCCTACGTCATCTACATCGCCGGATGGATCCCGCTGGCAATCGGCGTGGTAGGCGCCATCTTCGTGGTGCTCTACTCCGCGGGAAAGATGCCCGTATCCTATCTTCCCATCGGCGAGCTCGTAAGCGGCGTGGTGATGGGCGGCCTCATCCCCCTCGCCTGCTACCAGGCGCTTTCGGGCGTGTTCGACCTGCGCGCCCTTCTGTGGGCCGTCCCCACCATCATCGGCGTAGGCCTCGTCATGTTCACCAACAACACCTGCGACGTGGAAAAGGACATTCCCGTGGGCCGCAAGACGCTTTCGGTGGTCCTGGGGCGCGATCGCGCGCGCTCGGCGTATCATGCGCTCGTATATATCTGGGTGATCGCCATTGTCGTGCTTGTGGCGCTGTTCTTCACGCCCGGGCTTATCGTGATGCCGTTTATGCTCTTGGCGGCGTACCCCCTGCTCAAGGCTCTGCTTGCGAATCCGCTCGCACCGCAGTCGCGCATCGGAGCCATGGCGCAAATCTGCAGCGTCAACGTGGCGCTCGGAGCCTTCTACGCCGCCGCCATCCTCGCCGCCGGAGGCATCACGCTCGTTGTCTAGCCGCATCAACGAGCGATGACCATGCCCTTGCGGCGATATCCAGACCATGGCCATCGCCGCAACCTCGACCGCAGCCCTACCTAACGCTCCACCAACCAGGTAGCCATGCCGTCCAGCCAACAACAATCCCGTCTACCCGTCAACACACCCCGTCCAGCCAACGGCAAATCCCGTCTATCCAACAACACACCCCATCCATCCAATGCACAGCCCATGTATCCAACGACAAATCCCGTCATTTTGACGCTAAAACTGCCCCATCCAGAGCAAAATAGCGTCAAGATGACGGGATAACTTGGTTCATAGCCCAATCCAGCTTTCAAGCCTTGGCAATCTCGCTATGGGTAGCCTGTAAGCGGCTATCCATGCGCGCAGCTGACGGCATGCGACCTCAGCGCCAGCGGATTTGCACCTTGTCCGGAATTCGTTTCGCAAATGCCTCCAAGTCGAATGTCGCAAGGAGCTCCTCGGGAGTAGCAGGATCGCAGGTGGGGGCAATGCCCGTGATGCCGGCGATATGCCCGATGATGCCTGCCGGTGTCTTAAACCGCTTGAGCAGGGCATCGAGTGCGGCATCATGGTCGCGCTTCGAGAGGCGGCGGCCCTCCTCCGCAACAAGCAGCGGCACGTGCGCGTATTCCGCATGGGGATATCCCAACAAATCCTGAAGATACATCTGCTGCGGCGTAGAGCACAGAAGGTCAACGCCGCGCACGATGGAGTTGACGCCCTGGGCAGCATCATCCACCACCACGGCGAGCTGGTAGGCGAACGCGCCATCCGACCGGCGAACGAGAAAATCACCACATTCATCAGCAAGGTTTTGAGAATAGGGACCCTGAATGGCATCGACCAGCTGAATGCATTCATTAGGAACCATCAGGCGTGATGCCGGGCGGCGCACCTTTGCGCGCTCCGCCCGCTGTTCCTCGGTGAGGCTGCGGCACGTGCCGGCGTATACAAGCTTCTCGCCATGGTGCGGCGCCGAAGCGGCATGTAAATCGGCCCGCGTACAGAAACACGGATACACGAGCCCTCTATTGCAAAGCTCAGCATACGCCGCCTCATAGGCCTCGGTGCGATTATGCTGGAAATACGGCCCTTCATCCCACGTGAGGCCGAGCGCCTCGAAATCGCGCTGCACCGCATCGATGAACTGCGGCTTCGAGCGCTCGGCATCCAAATCCTCGATACGCAAGACGATCGAACCGCCCTGCGACTTGGCAACAAGCCACGCCACGAGCGCAGAGAACACGTTGCCCGCATGCATCCGCCCCGTAGGAGAAGGCGCAAATCTGCCCTTAATCATTATTTTCTACGCAGGTCCTCGACGTGCTTGGTCTTGCCCTCGCTGCGGGCGATGGCGCCGGGCTGCACGAGCTTGACGCGCGGACGCACAAGCAGCGTATTGGTAAGCGTGTCGGCAACGTGCTTCGTGAACGCTTCCATCTTCTCGAAGCTGTCGTGCATGCCCTCGGGAAGAAGCTCCACCGAAACGGTCATGCGATCCAGGCCCGTCTCGTTGTCCACCACGATGTGGTAGTGCGGGCTCACGCCTTCGATACCCGCCAGCACGTCCTCAATCTCGGACGGGAACACGTTGGTGCCGCGGATGATGAGCATGTCATCGGTACGCATGCGCACCTTGTCCATGCGCGCATGGGTGCGGCCGCAGGCGCACGGCTCGGTGGTGACGCGCGTGAGGTCGTGCGTGCGATAGCGCAGCACGGGGAACGCCTCCTTGTCGAGCGGCGTGAGCACCAGCTCGCCCTCCTCGCCCTCGGGCAGAGGCTCGCCGGTCTTGGGATCCACGACCTCCCAGAGGAAATGGTCCTCGGCGATATGCTGCTGGTGGCGCGAGCTCAGACATTCGCCCGAAACACCGGGGCCCATGACCTCGGTCAGACCGTAGTTGTCGGTGCACACGATGTGCATGCGGCTTTCGATCTCGCGCTTGAGCGCAGGCGTGCACGGCTCGCCGCCGAACAAACCCACGCGCAGCGTGCTCTTGGACCAGTCGATGCCGGCCGCCTCGCCCGCCTCGCAGATATGCATCGCATAGGAAGGCGTGGCGATGAGCACCGTGGAACCGTAGTCGTTGATCATCATGAGCTGGCGCTCAGTGTTGCCAGAGCTCGCGGGAATCATCATGCAGCCCATGCGCTCGCAGCCGTAATGCAAACCGAAGCCGCCCGTGAACATGCCGTAGCCGAACGACATCTGCACGCGGTCGTGCGACGTGACGCCCGCCATGCTCGCGATGCGCGCGATGCACTCGGCCCACACGTCCAAATCGCCCTTGGTGTAACCCACGACGATGGGCTTGCCGGTGGTGCCGCTCGAAGCATGCAGGCGCACCACGTCGTCCAGCGGCACAGCGAACAGGCCATACGGGTAGGTATCGCGTAGCACGGATTTATCCGTGAATGGCAGACGGCGCACGTCGTCGAGGGTCTTGATGTCGTCGGGTTTCACGCCCATCTCATCCATGCGCTCGCGGTACCAAGCCACGTTGGCGTAGGCGTGCTTCACTTGACGCTGGAGCTTTGCCAGCTGAATCTCGCGGATGCGCTCACGGCTGGCGCATTCGATGTCGGGGTTGAGGATCGTATCGTTATGCAAAGAGGTCATTATCGTTCACCAATTCGAAAGATTCGCGTTCCAGCAGCTTCTCGACCGCCTCCAGATCACCCTTGACCTGGAGGCAGATATACGTCCCCACCAGCGAATACGTGTACTCGAGATTGATGCCCGCCTGCGCGATGACGCCCAGCGCGCGACTCAGCTCGCCGGGGTCGTCCTTCAGGCGCACGCATACCACGGGCTTGACCTTGGCGGCGAACCCCGCCGCCGTCAGTGCGGCAAGGCCCGCCTCGGTGTTGTCCACCACGAAGCGTACGATGCCGAAATCGCCCGTGTCGGACGCGCTGTAGCCACGGATGTTGGTGCCCGCCGCCGCCATGACGTCGAGCGCCTCCTTCAACATGCCGGGCTTGCTTTCGATAAATACGCTGATCTGCGAAATGCTCATGGGAGCTCCTTCATGAAAACCAACTAGGATCCGCCGTGCGACCTAGGCATCGGCCTTGGGCGCATGCTCCTGCGCCCACGTGCGGCCGAGCTCAAACGCGGCAAGATTGATATCCTTGAACTTTTCCGGCACGCGGCGTTCGATGGTGGCGCGCCAAAGGTCCTCGGGGTACGGCAGTCGGGTTGACAGCGCACCCAGCAGCACCACGTTGACCGCCTTGGAGCTTCCGGCCTGCTTGGCCAAGATGCCAGCGGGAATCACGAAGGCGCCCAGCTCCTGCAGCGTCTTGCGCGGAGCGCGCGGCATGCTCGCCTTGCCCGCGAGCACGGGAAGCGGCTCGATGGACTCGTCGCTCACGAACATGCTGCCACCCGGAGCCAGGTACGGCAGGTTGCGCAGCGCTTCGGTGGTCTCGAAGGAAACCAGACAGTCCACACAGCCCTGATCCGCCACCATGGAGGCCACCTGATCGCCCAGGCGGATGATGGTGGTCACGGCACCGCCGCGCTGGGCCATGCCGTGGATCTCGGACAGCTTGACATCCTGCCCGCACGCCATCGCGCAGCGCGCAAGAATGTCAGCGGCGAGGAGGGCGCCCTGGCCGCCGACGCCGCACAGCATCACGGTCTTGGTGTTACTCATGTCGCTCCCCCTTCTCCTGAACGAAGCACCCGAACGGGCACGACTGCGCGCACTGGCCGCAGCCAACGCACAGCGTGGAATCGACCCGCGCCTTGCCCGTCTCGGGGTCGCGCCCGATGGCGGGGCATCCCAAAAGCGAGCAGATGCCGCACGCGCGGCAATCGGGCTTGACGGAATAGGCGGGCATTCGATCCTTGGTCAGAAGCACGCAGGGAGACACGAAGATGATCACGCTGAGCTGGTTAGACTTGGTGGCCTGCGTCAGCGCCTCACGCGTAGCGGCAAGATCCATCGGGTCGACCGTACGCACGTCCTCGACACCCAACGCGCGCACGAGCGTAGGCAGGTCGAGCTCGCGCGAAGGACGCTTCTGCAGCGTGATGCCGTTGACGGGATTGCCCTGGTGACCGGTCATGGCCGTGGTGCGGTTGTCGAGGATGCACACCGTGCCGCTGCCGCAGTTGTATACCGTATTAAGCAGCGACGTGATGCCGGAATGCGCGAACGTGGAATCGCCGATGACGGCCACCACGGGGCGATGCTTCTCCTCGGCCAGACCCAACTCGAAGCCGTGGGCCATCGAGATGGAAGCGCCCATGTCGACGCACGTATCCATGGCGGAAAGCGGCGGCAGCGCGCCGAGCGTGTAACATCCGATGTCGCCCGTGACGATGGCGCGCATACGCGACAGCTCTCGGAACACCAGGCGGTGCGGGCAGCCCGGGCACAACGCCGGGGGCCTGCCGGGCACGCCGGCGGGAGCCTCGCGCACCTCGGGCGTGGCGCCGCCGAACGCCTGAGCGATGAGCGACGGGCTCAGCTCGCCATAGCCGGGAAGCCCGGCCGGCGTATCCTCAACCGCAACGCCCAGAGCGCGCACCTGCGTGGAGAGGTAGTCGGACGCCTCCTCGATTACATAGAGCTTATCCACCATGTCGGCGAAACGGCGAATCAGACCAGCAGGCAAAGGCCAGGTGATGCCAAGCTTGAGCACGCTCGCATCGGGCAGGCCCTCGCGCACATGCTGATAGGTCGCGCCGGCGCAGATGACGCCCACCTCGGACGAGCGCTGCTCGATCACGTTGTAGTGGCACTCGTCCACGAACGCGCGAACGCGTGCGATGCGCTCGTCGAGATCAATGCGGCGAGGCTTGGCGAAAGCGGGCATCATGATCCACTTCGCGGGGTTCTTCTCGTACGGCACCACGGCGGCCTCAACGCGCTCCCCCAGCTTGACGGGGCACTTGGTGTGCGACACGCGCACGGTGGAGCGCAGCATGATGGGCAGGTCGAAGCGCTCGGAAAGCTCGAACGCATCGCGGGCGAAGCCCAGCGCTTCAGTACTATCGGCAGGCTCCATCATGGGGATGTGCGCCCCCATCGCATGGAAACGCGAGTCTTGCTCGTTCTGGGACGAATGCATGCCCGGGTCGTCGGCGGCCAGGATGACCATGCCGCCGCCCACGCCGGTGTATGCCGCCGTATACAGCGGGTCGGCCGCCACGTTCACGCCCACGTGCTTCATCGTGGAAAGCACGCGGCGCCCCGCGGCAGAAGCGCCAAGACCCACCTCGACGGCGACCTTCTCGTTCGGGCACCACTCGGCGTACACCTCGGGATACTTGGCAAACGCCTCCATGGTTTCAGTGGAAGGCGTGCCGGGATACGCCACGCCGATGGTGGCACCGGCCTCCCACGCGCCGCGCGCTATGGCCTCGTTACCCGAGATAAGCTCCACATTCTCTGAACTTTCGAGCATATAGGCTCCCCCTTCTAGCTACATTCCTACATCTGCGGGGTGGCCTGATACACCAAGCAGAACGTTCCGATTTGAACCACGTCGCCGTCTTTGAGCACAGCGTC
>CAUWMI010000106.1:0-8500 GCA_963559755.1 uncultured Slackia sp.
CGTCCACTTCTCCGAGATCCAGATGGATGGCTACAAGACCCTCGATGAAGGGCAGCGCGTATCCTTCGAGGTGACCGAAGGCGCAAACGGCAAGCTCCAGGCAAGCAACGTCGTCAAGCTCTAGCCTGTGCTGCTACCGGCCGACGCTTCATCGGCATCCCTGCTACCGCGACATAATCCAGCAAACAACGGGCCCACACACGCGGGCCCGTTTTGTGTTGAGATGGGTTCAAGCCGAGCAAAAGTGCTCTATTGCGCGCTCGGCAAGCCTTCGCAAAACGCCGCAAACTCCTCCATCGTGCCGTGCTTGCATGCCGACACGTCAAGGCCGTCTTCCGTCTCAATCAAATGGTCGGTCACAAGATAGATGTCGCAGCCCACCTTGGTGGCGCCGCCGTCTTCGCGATTGTGGTTGCCCACCATGAGCACTTCTTCGCCGCTCACGCCCGCGCGCTCGAGCGCCTCGGCATAGTACGCCTCGTAGGGCTTGACCGAAGTGGAATTCTCGTACGTGGTCAGAAACTCGAAGTCCTGCGGGTCGAGACCGGCCCAACGCAGGCGCGCTTCAACCGCCACCAGCGGAAACATGGGCATCGTGGTCACAGCCAGGCGATAGCCGCGCTCTTTGAGGGCGCGCACCGCCGCAGCGGAGGCGGGGTTGGCCTCAACGCCTACACCCACCTCGTTAAAACGATGCAGGTAGTAGTCCATGAACATGGGCTCCCACTCCTCGGCGGTTTTGCCCATGCGCTCGCAGAACACCTTCCAGAACGCATCGCGATTGGTGACGGCGCCGTCGTTTTGCCCCATGGCCATGACGCCCGCGAACAGCGCCTCGCCACCAGCCTCTGCATCGAGGCCGTGCTCGGCCATGAATCGGCCAATGCTCGCCATGTAGTTTTTCATGAACGTCTTGGTGTCAATGGGCAGCAGCGTGCCGTCCAGATCGAAGAACACGGTGGTGTACGCGCGCGCCGCGGGCTCGTCCTCCGCGTGAGCAGCGGTTTCCGCATGTGAAATGAGGCTATTTTCAGTCATACTCTGTCCTTTTTCGGCAGGGGCCGTTTTGGTTGTTGGTGCATGGTACTATACACGAGTTTGCGATAGGACGAATTGTCAAGGAGGCGTAACGTGAGGCTGCTGTTGCATGCGTGCTGCGGGCCGTGCTCGCTCGAGCCCTTGCGCTTGCTGCTCGAAGAGGGGCACGACATCACCATCGCCTACATGAATTCGAACATCCACCCGCGCGAGGAGTATGAGCATCGCCGCGATACGCTGATGGAGTTCGCTCGTGAGCAGGGAATTCCCGTGGTCGAGGGCGTCTACGACCCCAAGGCGTGGGCCAATACGGCGGGCCAATACGCCTCCGACCCCAAGATGCATCCTTGGCGGTGCCGGGCGTGCTATCGCCAGCGGCTGGACGAGGCGTGCGACTACGCGTTGGCCAATTGCTTCGATGGGGTGGCCACCACGCTCACCGTGAGCCCGTACCAGTACACGGATGTCATTCGCGAGGAGCTGGAGGCGGCGTGCGCTTTGCGCGGGCTCGTGCCGGTGTTCCGCGACTACACGGAGCAATATCCCGAGGCAACGCGCCGCAGCAAAGCGCTGGGGATGTATCGCCAGAACTATTGCGGCTGCGCGATTTCCAAGAAGGAGGCCGAGCAGGAGCGCGAGGAGCGTCGCGCCGAGCGAGCGGCGGCGAAGGCTGCCAAGCTTGCGGAGGAGGCCCCTAAGCGAGCGGCGGCCGAGGCGGCGCGGGCCAAGAAGCGCGCCGAGCGTCAGGCCTACGCTGAAAAGCGCGCTGCCCAGCGAGCCGCGCTGAAAGCATACAAACAAGCGCATCCCACCGATGTGCATGAGGAGTAGGGGCACAATGAAAACGGACGATTTTGACTACGAGCTTCCCGAGCGCTGCATTGCGCAGGAGCCGGCGGCAGTGCGCGATGCGTGCAAGATGCTCGTGATGGACCGCAAAACGGGCGCGCTGGAGGATCGCATTTTCCGCGACATTTACGATTACCTTGAGCCGGGCGACGTGCTGGTGGCCAACGACACGCGTGTCATGCCGGCGCGCCTTTTGGGCGCCAAGCGCGGCACCGGCGGCCAGGCCGAGGTGTTTCTTCTGCGCGAGCGCTTCGACCGCGAGCCTAAAACCGGCTCCTCTGCCATTTGGGACGTGCTCGTGCGCCCCGGCAAGCGCCTCAAGCCCGGCAGCGGTGCCATCGTGGACTTCACGGACGCGGGCGGCGAGGTGGCGCTTTCGGCCGAAATCATCGACTGGGGCGATGACGAGGGCAAAGGGGAGCGCGTTGCCCGCCTGACCACGCCGCGTCCGTCGCTTGACGAGGCGCTGCACGCCGTGGGTCATACGCCGCTTCCGCCCTACATCAAGAGCTACGCAGGCGACGAGGAGATGTACCAGACCGTCTACTCCAACGAGGAGAAAAGCGCCGCCGCCCCCACGGCGGGCCTGCACTTCACGCCCGAGCTCATCGAGCGCCTCAGGGCCAAGGGTGTCGAGTGGCGCACGGTCGAGCTCGAGGTGGGCTTGGATACCTTCCGCGTCGTCGACGAGGACGATCCGCTGCAGCACAAGATGCACACCGAGCTCTACACCGTGAGCCAAGAGGTGGTGGACGCGTGCGACGCCGCCCATGCGCGCGGCAACCGCGTGATAGCCGTGGGCACCACCAGCGTGCGTTCGCTGGAAAGCGCCTTCGACCGCGAGCTGGGCCGCCTGCGTGCACGCCAGCATGAGGCCACGAGTCTCTACATCCTGCCGGGCTACCAGTTTGGCGTGGTGGACGCGCTCATCACCAACTTCCACGTGCCGCGCTCCACGCTCATGATGCTGGTGAGCGCGTTTTCCACTCGCGACAACATCATGGCTGCCTACAAGCACGCGATTGAGAACGATTATCGCATGCTGAGTTTCGGCGACGCTATGTTTATTCATTAGGAGAATCCATGTCCCTTTTTGATGTAACTATCGACGCGCGCGACGGGGCGGCTCGAGCGCTGACGTTCGAGACCGCGCACGGCACGGTGCACACGCCCATGTTCATGCCGGTGGGCACGCACGCCACGGTCAAGGGCGTGACGGTGGACCAGCTGCACAACATCGGCAGCCAGGTGGTGCTCGCGAACACGTACCATCTGTACATGCGCCCCGGCGTGGAGATTATCGAGGCGGCCGGCGGCGTGCAGAAATTCATGAACTACGACGGGCCCATGCTCACCGATTCGGGCGGGTTCCAGCTGTTCAGCCTGGACCACATGATGAAGACCGACCCCGACGGCGTGACCTTCCATGCGCGCGATTACGACGGCTCCAAGCACCGCTGGACGCCCGAGACCAATATGGATATTCAGCAGCGCATCGGCGCCGACATCGCGATGCAGCTGGACCAGTGCATCGGCTACCCGGCCGCCAAGGAGGATGTGGCCGCGTCCACCAAGCTCTCGTGGGAGTGGGCCGAGCGTTGCTGCGCCGCCCACACGCGTGAGGATCAGGCGCTGTTCGGCATCGTGCAGGGCGGCATGCATCTTGACCTGCGCCTCGAGAGCGTGCGTCGCTTGCTGGACATCGACGCGCGTAGCCGCGCGGCGGGGCACAAGGGCTTCCAGGGCTTCGGCATCGGTGGCTACTCGGTGGGCGAGCCGCACGACGTGATGTTCGAAACGCTGCCCCAGGTGTGCGAGGCGCTGCCTGACAACCGCCCGCGCTACCTGATGGGCGTGGGCAACCCCACTACGCTCGTGCGCGGGGTACGCGCCGGCGTGGACATGTTCGACTGCGTGCTGCCCACGCGCACGGGCCGCATGGGCACGGCGTTCTCGCACGAGGGCCGCATGAACCTGCGCAACGCAAAGTACAAGGCCGACTTCACGCCGCTCGACCCGCAGTGCTCATGCCCTGTGTGTACCCAGTACACGCGTGCCTACCTGCGCCACCTGGTGAAGCAAAACGAGATGCTCGGCGGCATCCTGCTGTCCATCCACAATCTGCACTTCCTGATCGACCTCATGGCCAAGGCGCGCGAAGCCGTGCTGGCCGGCGAGTACGAGGCCTTCTATCAGGATTGGATGAATTCTCCCGCCGCCAACGACTATTGATGATTGTGGGGGATTGCGAGCAGGGCGCTTCGCAGCCAACCCCCTTTCGTCTCTCGGGCTTTTTCAACCCAAAGCGGGAGACGGTTTGCGGTCGGGGCGCCGTTTGCAATCCTGGATGTTTTGCCAAGCACGTGCGTTTGCGCCGTTCAAGCGTCATAATGGCGTGCAGAAGAAAATGTTTGCCCAGGGCAATTCGCTTTATATCGGCGCACGGCCTGCGGGCAGAGCGAGAGGAATCGGTTCATGACTATGTATGACGGAGAAGGCCAGCCGGAGCGCAACGACGTGTGCTGGTGCGGCAGCGGCAAGAAATACAAGAAGTGCCACCTGGCCATCGACGAGCAGCTTCAGCACCTGTTCGAGCAGGGCAAAGAGGTGCCGGCCCGCGCGCTGCTCAAGACCGCGGAAGACATCGAGGGCATCAAGCGCAGCGCCGAGGTGAACGTGGGCGTGCTCGACTACGTGGCCGAGCGCATCAAGCCGGGCGTGACCACCCAGCAGATCGACGAGTGGGTGCACGAGTACACGGTGAGTCACGGCGCCATCCCCGCGCCGCTCGACTACGAGGGCTATCCCAAGAGCGTGTGCACCTCTATCAACGAGGTGGTGTGCCACGGCATCCCGTCCGAGAACGAGGTGCTTAAAGAGGGCGATATCGTGAACATCGACTGCTCTACGATCAAGGACGGCTACTTCTCCGACTCGTCGCGCATGTTCTGCATCGGCGAGGTGAGCCCCGAGCGTGAGCGTTTGGTGCGCGTGACCAAAGAGTGCGTGGAGCGCGGCCTTGCGGCCGTGAAGCCCTGGGGCACGCTGGGCGATGTGGCCCACGCGGTGCAGCAGCACGCCGAGGCAAACGGCTACTCGGTGGTGCGCGAGTTCGGCGGCCACGGCATTGGTCTGGAGTTCCACGAGGATCCGTTCGTGGGCTTCGTGGGCGAGTCGGGCGAGGGCATGGTGCTGGCGCCGGGCGTGTGCTTCACCATCGAGCCCATGATCAACGCGGGCGCGCCCGACATTGACATGACCGACCCCAACGGCTGGACCGTGCGCACCGCCGACGGCAGCGATACCGCTCAGTGGGAGGTCCAGATCGTGGTCACCGAGACGGGTTACGAGCTCATCAGCTGGTAGTTGCATACTTTTCATAGCGTAGAACCGCGAAGGGCGCATGGAAATCCGTGCGCCCTTTTGTTGGTTGTGGCACAATAGCAAAGTTATGACAAAAATGGTTGCCCGTGTTGGCTGAGACGGCGGGCGGCCGAGCACATCAAACTCGCGAAGAAGAGAGACCAATGAAGTTCGGCAAAGGTTCATCCAAGAAGGAATCCGCGCAGGAGCAAAACGCCGACGCGCGCAAAGCCGCCCCGATGGGCAGGTCCGCACAGCGCGGCTCCGGCTCCGGCCGCTCGGGAAAGAGCGCGCTCGGCAAGGGCAGCAAGAGCGCCAGCCGCCGCAACGTGTGGCTGCTCGTGCTGGCGGCGCTGCTCGCCATAGGCTCGATCGCCCTGTTCACGCCTCCGCAGGAGAAGATCAACCAGGGCCTGGACATCCAGGGCGGCCTGTCGGTGGTACTCACCGCCAAGTCTGACGACGGCGGCGCGGTGTCGCCCGAGGACATGGAGGCCTCGCGCGCCATCATCGAGAACCGCGTGAACGCGCTGGGCGCCTCGGAGGCCACGGTGGCGCTGCAGGGCACCGACCAGATCCTCGTGCAGATCCCCGGCCTGACCGATGCCGAGCAGGCGCTCGACACCATCGGCAAGACCGGCAAGCTGGAGTTCGCGCGCCTCGACTCCTTCACCGACGAGACGGTGCGCAGCCAGATCGACTCCGGCCAGTACATGACCCAGCAGACGGTGACCGATGCCGAGGGCAACCAGTTCCCCACGGGCGACGTCGAGTACACCATGCAGGTCGAGCCGGGCACCTACACGCCTATCGTCACGGGCGACCAGATCGAGAGCGTGCAGGTGGGTCGCGCGAGCGAGGGCTCGACCGACTACGCCGTGAACGTGCGCCTGAACTCCGAGGGCGCGCAGGCGTTCGCCCAGGCCACGAGCGAGCTAGCCGCCGACCACGGCAAGATCGTCATCCTGCTGGACGGCGTGGTGCAGTCGGCTCCCGCCGTGCAGAGCGAGATCCCCAACGGCGACGTGTCCATCACGGGCGGCTACACGCTCGCCGAGGCCCAGCAGTTCCAGACGGTGCTGCAGTCGGGCTCGCTGCCCGTGAGCTTCGAGTACGCGCAGAGCCAGACCGTGGGTCCGACCCTCGGCCAGGACGCGCTCGCCTCCGGCGTGATCGTGGCCGGCATCGGGCTCGCGCTCGTCATGCTCTACCTGCTCGTGTTCTACCACGGCCTGGGGCTCATCACCGCGGCCGCCATGGCCGTGTTCGCCGTGCTTTACCTGGGCCTGCTCGCGCTGCTCTCCGCCTTCGGGCTGTTCAGCCTGTCGCTCGCGGGCATCGCGGGCATCGTGCTCACCATCGGCATGGCCGCCGACTCCTCGATCCTGGTGCTCGAGCGCTTCCGCGAGGAGATCCGCATGGGCCGCTCCGTGCGCGCCGCGTCCGACACCGGCGTGCGCCACGGCATCCTCACCTCCATCGATGCCGACCTGGTGACGCTCGTCTCGGCGCTCACGCTGTTCTTCCTGGCCAGCGCCTCGGTCAAGGGCTTCGGCATGACGCTGGCCCTGGGCATCGTGTGCGACATCGTGATGATGCTCGTGTTCAAGGCGCCCATCATCCGCCTGCTCGCGCCGCGCGTCATCAAGCGCCACCCCAGCTTCTGGGGCATCCGCGACTGCGAGGACGCCGCGCCGTACTTCGAGGGCGAGAAGAAGCTCTCCGCCGGCGAGAAGCTGCGCGGCCGCTTCATCAAGCGCGACTTCGACATCGTGGGCAAGAAGAAGATCTTCCTGACCGTCTCCGCCGTGCTGATCGTGGCCGTGGTGGCCGTGGTTGGCATCCGCGGCATCAACTTCGGCATCGAGTTCGTGGGCGGCACGTCGGTGGCGTTCCACGGCACGGGAGATACGACCATCGAGCAGGTGCGCGACGCCTTCGCCGACGCGGGCGACCCCGATGCCGTGATCCAAACCACCAACGCCGACGGCGAGGAGGGCTTCCTCGTGCGCACGGCGTCAACCTCGGCGCAGGATGCCGCCGCGGTGGCCGGCCAGGTGGCCGGCTCCTTCGGCTGGGGGGCGGATTCCTACGAGGTGACCACCATCGGCCCCGACTGGGGCGCGAGCGTGATCCAGAGTTCGGCCATCGCCTTCGCGGTGAGCCTGCTTCTGATCATCGCCTACATCAGCGTGCGCTTCCGCGACCCCAAGATGGGCGTCATGGCCATCGTCGCGTTGCTGCACGACCTCATCATCGTGTTCGGCGTGTACGCGCTGGTGGGCCGCGAGGTCACGCCCAACACCATCGCGGCGCTGCTCACCATCCTGGGCTACTCGCTCTACGACACGGTGGTGGTGTTCCACCGCATCAACGAGAACATGAAGGCCGAGGGCGGCCCGGGCTGCACCTTCTCCAGCATGGCCAACCACTCCGTGAACGAGGTGCTCATCCGCTCCATGAACACCTCCATCACCTCGCTGATCCCCGTCGTGGCGATGCTTCTGTTCGGCGGCGAGACGCTGAAGGACTTCGCGCTGGCCATGACCATCGGCCTGGTGTGCGGGTGCTACTCGTCCATCGCCATCGCCACGCCGCTGTACTGCATGTGGAAGGAGCGCGAGCCCAAGAACGCGCGCCTCGTGCGCAAGTACGGCCCGTCCATCCGCCGCTTCTTCCTGAACAGGCTCGAGGCCGCGCCTGTGGCTGCCGAGGCTGGTGTCGCCACCGAGGCATATCGTGAGGGCCGCACGGCCAAGGCGCAGGCAGCTGCCGATAAGGCGGCTCAGGCTGCGGGGTCGAAGGACGAAGGCGCGGGTGCCGTCGATGCAGCGGAAGGCTCCGCGGGCGAAGGCTCTGTCGCCTCCGCGGCGACCGCATCTGAGGCCGCGACCGACAAGGGTTCCAAGCCTGCGGCATCGAGCAAGTCTCAAGGCTCCCGTAAGCCCGCCAAGGGATCGTCGCGCCGCAGCAACCACCATTACGGCAAGAAAAAGAAGTAGGAGGAACACAATGGCAGAGATTCGCGAGGGCAGCGCGCCCAACTTCGCTCCTCCCGTGGAGGAAGGCATCACGTTCACTTTCGAGGATGAGAAGGGCGACACGCAGGAGCTCGAGTTTTTGGGCCTCATCCTGCATGGCGATCGCCGCTATGGCTTTTTCTTCCCCGTGGATGATGATCATCCGGCAAAATCGTCCGGCGAGGTGCTGATTCTCGAGGTGACCGAGCTTGACGAAGAGGGCCAGCCCG